>JBAWVF010000236.1:0-5257 GCA_037147415.1 Rhodospirillaceae bacterium
CCCCGGAATGATGATCAAAAACCTGAATCGTGTCGCGTTCGATGGTGATCAGGGCGATGACATGATCGACTCGCAACGCATAATTGCCATCGGTCGCCACCATGACCAGCAGTTCGGAAAGATCGGCGGGAAAGGGCGGCGATAGCCCGAGCCGGCGGCGCAAATCGATCTGAGGAAGAATCCCGCCGCCCAACCCGACCAAGCCGTCGACAAAGGCCGGCACCAATGGCAAAGGTGTCACCGGCACCTGTGCCGTCACTTGCGCGACCGTATCGGCTTGCAAAGCAAAGGCGACATCCGCCGCCTCGACGATCACCAGGGTAATCGCAGCGGGCAGAGTATAAGCGGGATCGGCATCAATGACGATCATGGCCGGGCGTCACTCGTTCGGCACGAAATGATCACATCATTGCCTTGAAGTTTTCGGCACCCGAGCGGGCTTTGTCGGCAATCTTAACCAGATCATTCATGGTTGCAAGAATTTGTTCAGAGGCACTGGCATTGCTTTCGCTGATCTGGGCCAGAGATTGCACGGTTGCGTCGATTTCCTTGGTGCTGGCCTGTTGCTGCGTGGTTGCGCTGGCGATAACACTGGCCATGCGCTCAATCTGGCGGAAGACCTCGCCGATTTTGGTCATGTCGGTCCCGACATCATGACTGACCGCAACCCCGCGTTCGGCTTCGGCATTGGCGGTGGCGACGATTTCGGCAATCTCTTGAGCCGAGTTGGCGACTTCTTCGGCCAGTTTGCGCACCTCCTCGGCAACCACGGCAAAGCCGCGGCCATGCTCGCCCGCGCGCGCCGCCTCGATCGCCGCGTTCAGCGACAGCATGTTGGTCTGATTGGCGATGCGGGTGATCACGCCGGTGATACGGCTGATATTGCGGCTGTTTTCCGAAATAGTCTTCACCAGCCGATCAAGGTTGGCGACGTTGGTCAAAGCATTATCGACCATACCGACCGCGTCTTTGGTGAATTTATAGGTCTGGCTCGAGCTGCCGGCGACATCTTCGATTGCATTAGCCGATTGTTTGATTGCAACCCCGATTTGCTTGACCGCATTCATCTGGGTGCGAGCCCCGTCTGACACTTGACCGATCGCCACGCTGGCCTGATTGCTGCCGGTTGCGACCTGACGGGCGGCGTCGTTGAGGGTGGAGAGCGCATCGCCGAGTGTCCGCAGCACGCTGCGCCCGATCAGCAGGGCCAGCAGCAGACCGATCAGAAGCGCGGTAAGGCCGACCGACTGGCTGAAGCGTTCCGCTTTGGCAATACCCTGTTGAGCTACGGTTTCGGCTTCGGCCGCCCGCCGCTCCATCCGATTCTGGTAGTCTTCAAGTGCCGTGTCCAGGCGTCCGCCCAGTTCAGGCAGAATATCATTAACCGCCCGTTGATTTTGAATCAGAATCGGCATGATCTCGAATGCTTTTTCGGTGTAACGTTCGGTCAAGGTCAAGGTTTCGCTAAGCGCCTGTTTGGACTTGTCGTCTTTTTGCTGTGAAACCAGCAGCTTGAGTGCGCGGTCCACGTCGGTCAGGCGCTGCCTGACCTGATCGCCGCCTTTATCGGAGGGGTCGGTGACATAGCGGGAGAATGAAAGACGCGCCCCCATCCACTGATCCATGATTCGGGCGAGTGCCGCGGTGGCGGCTAAATCCTGTCGGGTAACCGCCGCGTCGAACAACTCGGTCAATTTCTTGCGGGCTTCGGGGCCGAGCACCATGAATTCTTCATTCAGAGCGCGCTGGCGCTTTTGTCGGCCGCTGACCAATTGCATCAACTCGGCGCGGAATTTGTCGAGCATGTCGGTCAGCACGATCAATTCGCGCGTGCCGTCGGTGATTCCGTGGCGTGACAGACGGTCGAGCAGCTTTTGAACCCGTTCCAGGTCGCCTTTGACCGCAGCCAGCGTGTTGTCGGAACTGGTGGCGGCAAAATCCCGGGCGTCGAGGCGCAAGCGCATCAGCTCGACCTGGGATTCGGACGTCTCCAGGGCGACCTTGCCGGCGGCCCTCATGTCCGCCAACTGATCGGTCAAGGTCGACAGAGCAAAGGCGCCGGCCAGAAACAGGATGACCATTAAGGCCAGAACCGTGATGTAACCCACCGCGATTTTTGCCCCGATTCGCAGCCTTTTCAGCAACCCCATGACCATCCCTCCGTGCACACACCCGCTTCCTTGCCGGTTTTGAGCGGCACGGATGTCAACGGCTGCACGATAGCATTCGACCTGCGGATTTCCCAGCCGCTTCCTGTCGAAGATATTCACTTGTCCGGCATTTTGTCGCAGGATCGGTTATAGCTGATCTATAGAATGATAAATTTGCGGAGCGTGTGCCCATGGTGCTGAGAATTCCCGCTGCCGCGCCCGGTGCGGATCAGGAAATAATGGAGCTTGGCCATGGCGGGCGCCGACCGTTCGTCCTGCCGCCGCTGCCCTTTGCCGCCGCCGCGCTGCCGGTGATTTCGGCCCGCACGATCGACGTGCATTATAATAAGCATCATGCCGGCTATCTGCTGACTCTCAACCGGTTGCTGGCCGGTCATCCGCTTGCCGACCGCTCTTTGGTTGCGGTGATCCGGGGCAGCGCCGGCCAGACCACCCGCACCGGCATCTTTAACAACGCGGCTCAGGTCTGGAATCACAGCTTCTACTGGCATAGCCTGACCCCGCAGGGCGGTGGACAGCCCGGCGGCAGTCTCGGCGCCGCAATCATCCGTGAGTTCGGGAGCTACGCCGCCTTTCGTCAGCGCCTGATCAACACCGGCGTCGAGCAATTCGGCAGCGGCTGGGCTTGGCTATGTGCCGAGGGTGACCGTTTGACTCTTCGCCGCACCGGGAATGCCGATACCCCGGTTCATGTGCCGGGGGTAACGCCGCTTTTGACCATCGATGTCTGGGAGCATGCCTATTACCTTGATTATCAAAACCGGCGGGCCGAGTATGCGGGACTGGTGATTGATCGTTTGCTCAATTGGTCGTTCGCGGCACGCAATTTCGAAGCGCATCAGAGGCTATTTGCCCGGCCGGGCGCCGAAATAGCCCGGACCGCCTCGGTTCCGGCCGTTGCGCTCCGCCCGTTGCCGCCGGTGGTGGAGACCCGCTCCGGCATATTCTCCCGCCTTGCCCGTAGCCGATAGGTTAATATCCGTCGGATGCAGGAGCAGGGCCACGCGGCGTATTTTTCTGTTTGCAACCGAAAAATCTTAAAAATCAGTTACCGAAGCGCAACATTTTGCTTGGCGGCACGACAAAAAACGCCTATGGTCCCTTTATCCAAGCTGTCCATCCGGGCTTTCTTACGACCTCCTGACCGGGACACCGGGCAGGGGGTCGTATTCTTTTGGGGTTGGCTGCATGTTTGTCCGGGGGCTTATTGCCGCGCTTTTGCTGCTGTGGCCTGCGACCGAGGGCTTGGCGCAAAGTTTTTTTTCCAGTCAAAGCGGAGCCGACCGCCCGGCCAATGATGACGCCGGGTTGGTGCCGCCCGATGTGCTCAAGATTCCGCAATTCCCGGTCCCGCCCAACAGTACGGTGGTGCTGGGGGATACCGTGATCGTCGGTGATGACGAGGAATGGACCGGACAGGTCTTTCTCGGCGCCCCTTATTCCGTGATTCAGATCACCCAGTTTTATCGCGCGGAAATGCCTAAAGCCGGCTGGGTCGAGACGGCGATCGTACGGTCGCGCCGGACCTCGATTTCCTACAGCCGCGGCAACCGCTTTGCCACCTTGCGTTTGGTGCCGCAGAAGGATGAGGCCAAGTACACCGATATCGATCTGGTGGTTTCGCCGGTCCAGTCACCGTCCAATTCCGGGCAGCGCCGCAGTCAGATTCCCGATCGGAACCCGGGTCAGCCGCGGGCGCGGCCATAGCGCAAACGGAATCGAACCCTGTGTCGTCTCCCCCTTCGCCGTCCTCGCCTTCACGTCGTCCGCAGCGGCCGGTCGCGGTTGCCCTCGACTATGAACAGGGCAAGGAGGCGTTGCCTCGGGTGGTCGCCAGCGGGCGCGGCAAGGTGGCCGAGCAGATTTTGGAGCTGGCTTTTGCCAACGGAATTAAGGTGCGGGAGGATGCCGAACTGGTCGATATGCTCGCGGCGATCGAAGTTGACTCGGTAATTCCGATCGAGGCCATCGTTGCCGTTGCGGAAATATTGGCGCGGGTTTATCAGGCCAACGGCATTGCACCCGAAAGAGTGCTTGAGGAGAAGACACGGACATGAATGGATCGATGACATCAACATTCTCCTGGCCCGAGCTGTCGGCTGATCCCGACTCCCCAAGCATGGAGAGCATCAGCCGCTCGATCGATGATCTGGCTGTTGCCGTCGGCGAGGCTCGGATTCGGTTGGAGGGCGGCGAAAATATCGATCTTGCCGGCATGGACGAGCAGGTTCGCGCGATTTGTTCGGCCATCGGACGGTTGAACGGTCCGGCGGCGCGGATGATGCTGCCGCAACTGGTCGCGCTGACCGACGGGATCGACTCGCTGGAGCTGGTACTGAAACGTACGCGCTATTCGGCCGGTCCCCCCGTGGTTCCGCATCGGGCCGCCGAAGCTTACGGCGCCGCCCGCGCTGCCAAATAGGTCCGGTCCCTTGTCCTCCACCGCGGGTCTGGAGCTGGAAACTCTGCTGCGCTTCCTGAGCGCGCTGGTGGCGGTGCTTGCGCTGATCGGGTTTGCCGGCTGGGTTTTGCGCCGGCTGGTGGCCAGCGGCGTGTTACCGTCAAGTCTGCTTGCCACCGGAGCCGGTTCGCCCCGGCGTCTTTCTGTGGTGGAAGTCCGGTCGCTGGATGTGCGGCGTCGGCTGGTCCTGGTTCGGCGCGATAATGTCGAGCATTTGCTGCTCTTGGGGGTTGCCGCGGATCTGGTGATAGAGACCGGGATCGTGCCGCCATTTGCCGATGTCGATTCGTCGTCTCGGGAAGCATCGTCTCGGGAGTTATCGCCATGAACCGACGATTTTTGCTTTTGTTCGTGGTGGCGTTACCGTTCGTTTCGGGCCTCGCCTTGTTCCTTTTAACCGGCGGGGCCGCAGCGCAAAGCTTTACCCTTGATCTCGGCGGCGGCGGCGGCGGAGGTGGTGGTGGCGGCACCATGACCGGCCGGGTGGTGCAGTTACTGGGGTTGATGACGGTGCTGTCGCTGGCGCCGTCGATATTGGTCATGATGACCTGCTTTACCCGTATTATCATCGTGTTATCGTTTTTACGCACCGCGATGGGGATTCAGCAGGTGCCGCCGAATACGG
>JBAWVF010000237.1:0-5226 GCA_037147415.1 Rhodospirillaceae bacterium
TGCCCGACGGAGAGAATCGACAAAACCTTTCGAATTAGTTGATGATACCCACTAGCAGTGATTCGATCCGGGCCTGTCCATGTTCCAGCGATGATAACCGCCGTTCGACTCCATCGAAACGCTTGTCAACCGCCCGGCCCAGCGTATCAACCGCGTCTTTCATGGCGTCCTTGCCGGCCCGGTCCTCGACGGTTTCGGCCACAACTTCGGCAACCGCTTCAGCCTGCTTACGGGGCATCCCGGCGGATTGGAGCTTGTGCGATACTTTCAGGGTGTCAATCGCTGCGGCTGGCATGGCGGTTCCTCTCGGCTCTCATGATTATAGCGCGGATTGCGGCCGGTGGCGAGTCTCTGCGTGCGGGCACTGACCGTTACGTAACGGCTTGCGTTGTTACGTAACAAGCGATACAATTTCCGTTACGTAACAGGGGGAAGTCAGTCATGGGGACGACCAACGCAGAGCGACAAGCCAAGCATCGCCAACGACTTAAGGCCGAAATCGAGTCGTTACGTAACGGTTCAGATGGCGACGTAGTGGCGTTGCGTGCCGAGATCGCCCGGTTGAAAGCCGAGCTGGTTTCGGCATACGGCTGCATTGCCGAACTGCGGGGCAGGGTCACCCCGGCGGTGCGCCATGAGGTTTTCACCCGCAAGGGGCGCCCGTCGTTTTATCCAGATTGGGCACTGATTGATGAAATAACCGCGGCGATGGATGCCCGCAAATTGACGCGAGGCGGGCTGTCGAAGGCGTTGGAAATTCCGCCGGCCAGCCTAAAGCAGTTTTTAAACGGCCGGCAATGCCTGAAGGCAGAGCACCTTGCGGCGGTGCGGGCGCATTTGGGGCTTAGGGGTTAACAATCATCGTTTCTAATGCTGGATCGGTATTCACGCTCTAACTCTGCCTCTTGCTCCGCTTCCCATTCTCTTTGCTGATCCTCGTTGTACTCGCGTTGACGTTCCGCTTCCGCCTCATCACTGAGAGGGTTTAAGTCAATCTTTACCCCGCAAATATTGTTTATTTCCATAGCTCTTTTTATGATGTTCCATACTTTTTTCCTAGTATCAGCGTCTTTTGGTAGTTGTTCGACGACGCCGCGCAAGTCGGAATATAAATTATATGTTTCTTCGTGCATCAACCCTCGCTCGATTAACCTTCTAATTGCTTCAGCTCTGGGAGGAATGTCATACGACTTCCGTCTCCATTCGTCTATTAACTCGATAAGTCTCGGAGAAAATCTTAGATCAAGCCTGACTGTCTTCGGTTCGTCCGTTGGCCGCGCCATAATCGTGCCCCCACCATAAAAACCAGGACCACCGTACAAAACCATTGACGGATAGGCAATGAGGAGGAATAACCGTTTTGTACGGCACTAACAGGAACCACGCCAATGACACACGATCCCAAAACCGACCGCATGGAGCTTCGCACCAATGCGTCGTTCAGTGACCAGATCGAAGCACGGCGCCGTAAGCAGCCCAAAATACCGAGCCGCAGCTCGGCAGTGCGCCAGCTTGTCGAGATCGCACTCAAGCACGAAGCCAGCTCGGCGCAGTAACCCCGACAACCAAATAAGCGGAGTTTGAATTATGCCTGATTCAGTAAAGGGCGGAGCTTTGCCCTCCGAAACCCGCGTTCCGAAGTTTCCGAAGGACGTTTACCGGCCAATCTTAACTGTACTTGAACATCACGGTATTTCAGCGGCGGCTCGTGCGCTGATTCGGTATTACCCGATTCTAGATCAGCGGGCCGCAGTGCTCGTATTTCATCGGGCGTTCGTGCCAATGCTCGGCGAATTCAAGGCCGAAATCAGCGCGCGAATCGAGCGCGAAAACGTGAAAACAGAATTGAAATCCGCAAAAGCCAGAGCCGGCCGGCTGCGTTATCTCCAGTCAGCGCAAGAGGTGAGAGCATGACCATCACCTTGAATCGTATGCTGGAGATCGGGGCAATCTCTAGTGAGCAACACGATGCCGGCATTAAGCTGGTTTCATCTTGGCATCAACGCCGACAAACAGCCCGCCGCGCCGTTATGGCATTGCCGACATGCTGCGCGCTGACGTGGTCGCTGATCGAAACCATCGTCGGCGATGGGCTGATTCCGCCGCGACTCGACACCGGTCACCCGCTTGGCCAGGTCGGGTGGGCAATCGGGGCTCGGTCGCTATCGGATGGTTTCGACGCGATAGGGGTTACGGGCCGTTCGGGTTAGGGCCATTTGGGCGCCTGGGAGGCTGGCACCGAAAACTCACGGAAAAAACATCGCGGACGACATCCGCCAGCCCACAAGGAGACCATCATGTTACCAGCCCGCGTCCGATCCGCTCTTGCCATGAAAATCGCTAACGTCGATCGCTTGGTGTTTAACCAGGCAGTCGCTGACGGCCATTACCCCTGCGCCCCGCCGACTGCCAAAGGACAAAGTCGAATTTTCGGCGAAGACGGCCTTCTCGGCCTGTTTATCTTCGGCCGGCTTCTGGAGCGGGGCGTGTTGCCTCGCGTTGCCGGACCGCTGGCGTGTAATTTTGCACGAGCGGCCTGTTTGTCTGAAAATGTTGGAGAGGACCGGCTTGTTCACGTCCGGGGCCGCTACGAAGACAACATCTTCGCCGGCAGTAAATACGACAACGACCATATCAAGAACGGAACACACTACCCCGGTATAGGCGTGGTGTTCGACTCTTACGAAGTCCATGTCGGTAATATGCGCAAAATCATCAAGGATGCAATTGACGCCGAGAATGCGATTTTAGGTAACGACGACGGCGCCGAGTAATACCTAACGGGCCGGACTGACAACCCGGCCCACTATCCGCCACTTACCCACCGCCAAAACTAAAACGCGAACCGTGTTCCGCCAATGGCGGAGCTATGCCTGAAAGGATAAAAAAGATGACCAGCACCACAATTGCAAGTCTATTTGATCGCTTGGAACGTGACCGCAAGATTTCGGAAAAGTTCGTCGAGCTTACCGGAGTGCACGTCGAAGCAGCTGCCGTGAATTTGTCTGACACAAACTATTCGATACTTGCTCTTAAGCCCCGCTGCGCCGCCGAGGCATTGATCAAAGTTCAGGTTGCGGCGGAGCGAGCTGGGCTTGAGTTCGGCGAAAAGCTGGACGACTCCGAAGACGAAGATGGATCGCGCGAACAACTGTTCGACGCCGTGCAGCAGCTTTGCGAGAAAATCGGGATCATCACTCTCAAAGCTATTAACGCCTGACAATAACCTAACTCGCCGCGCGCAAGAGCCGGCCACACAAAGGAGCGTAAGTTATGAATATAGAACAGTCCCCCGTTGTCAGTGCGATCAAAGCTTTTGATCAATCCTGTACAGACGCAATGAACGCAGTTATTTCGTTCTACAGAACCGGAGCGACGCCTGACTATAACCACGCTGATGCAACCTTGATTGCACAAGCCACGGCTAAGACAATCAACGACGTTATTCTAAAGCTTGAGTGGGGCGTCGAGATGATGGACGAATTTACCGTCTTTGATGACGGTATTTCGGATGATCTATTCGAGACGATTAAAGCCGCGTTGTCTGATCTTCGCAAACTGACCAACTAAGGAGAGTTGATTATGACCAGCGTAACAAAAGCTATCGAGCACGCCGAGTTCGTTCATTACGCCAGCAATAACTCCCCGCTATGGTTGAAGCCGGATTGTTCAGAGGTGTCTAATGTTGATTGTTACGATGCCGATTGTGCAATTGCTGACGTTGAGTCTGCATCAATAAATGATCTTGGTGAAAAGCTCGAACTTATTATCAGCGTTGTTTGGCAAAGCGACTTACTAGGTAAAATATACGAAGACGATCAAGTTCCAGCATGGTTCCGCATACTAGAGTCCTGCGCTCGTGACACGAAGACTCTGAACCAAAAGTACACCTTGTCCGCTGGATGTGGGGGAGCGTGGCGCCGCGACAATGCCCAGTCATCCGCGTCCGTAAAGGGCTGATCCATGCCAACACTCGCCGAGATCGTTACTACGATTGCCATTCGCAAAGCCGATAACATCTGACGATAACCTAACCGGCCGGTGAAATGCCCGGTCTGTTTACTATGGAGTGTTCACGAATGAACCACAATTACTCTGCACAATCTTGGCCCGACGCGAACCCGCAGTTCCGCCGACGCTGGACCGAACCGCCCGCAACGAAAAACCGCCGGCCGGCTGGACCCCGGACGACGGCTATTACTCAGAAAGGATGCCCAATGAATATCGCCACTTTTGACGAATTGTCAATTCAGGTTTTGACCGATTCGCGGCGCGGGAGGGTGGCAGCATGATCGCCGCTCCTCCGCTCCTGAGGACGGCAGACTCTGCCAAATATCTGAATGTCTCTAAATCATACCTGGAAAAACTCAGAGTATCCGGCAACGGACCGAAGTATGTGAGGCTCGGCCGCTTGATCCGTTACCGTATTACTGATCTTGATAACTTCATGGACGCAAAAAGGTGTGGCTCTACTTCGGAGGGCCGTCGCCATGGATGATAAAATCATGCCGCAAATCACCGTGTTCAGCACTGCCGGCAAGTATCTCAGCAAGGTGATCGGCATATCCGGCGGTGCCCTAACCAAGAATTCATCAAACTGCAAAATGCCGTCGGGCCGAGCTTTCCGCCGTGAACTTCGGAACTCACAGGAATTTGCGGATTTGATCGCAGAGCTGGGCGTGTCGAATGCGATCGCGCTTGGTCGCATGAATGACGGTATTGGCGACGAAATCGAGATTACGGTTGCCGGGCGCGAAGGCTATCTGCCCGGCGGACCTATCAGCAGGTCGGCACAGTTTTTTAGCTATTCCGAAGGTAAGCCGGCTTACATGCTGATCGATCTTGATACAAAAGGTGCCCCGGTCACGTTAAGTCGAAGCTGGCGGACGCAGGTATTGAGGCGATCATTGCCGAGGTGGTGCCCGAGATCATGACGACCGGGCGGGTGTTGCGGGCGTCCACATCGGCCGGACTGTTCGTCGAGGCGACCGGCGAACCGATAGGCGACGCAGGCGGATGCCATCTCTACTTATGTGTGAAGGACGGCGCCGATATCGAACGGGCGCTGAAGGTCCTGGCAATGCGTTTGTGGTTGGGCGGATTTGACTGGGTCACCTTATCTCGCTCGGGCGCGGCATTGATCCGCCAGCCTGCCGGGGCCGACGAATCAGCGGGGGTCTGTCAGAAATTTCGTGTGTGGGCGGGCATAATGGGAAAAAAGGAGAC
>JBAWVF010000238.1:0-5170 GCA_037147415.1 Rhodospirillaceae bacterium
GCCACCTGCCACCAGTTCTTCGCTCCTTGCAGATGCTTGGCGGCATAGTCGATGCTGTTCACTCCCGTATCAACCAGAGCGGCGAGATGGGCCGAAACCGTGACGTAGGATGAGGAAGCACCGAGCGCGGTGTCGATCAGCAGGAAGGCTGGTATCTGCAACAGACCGATGATCACGCCCGCGAAGTAGGGCGACCACGCCTTGTCATTCAAACTGCACATCATGTCATTGCTCCTTGGACGAACTGCAGCGGCCACAGGTGTTGAAGCCGACCAGGGGGTAGAGCGGACAGAAGGAAATAGCGGCGGTCAGCAGCGGGACTAGGCCTATTAGCCCCAGCCAACGTTGGCTGCCGTCGAGCACGAACAGCAGCGACAGCACTCCAAGGCCGACAATGATGCGCAACACGCGGTCAATGCCGCCGACGTTCTTGGTCATGGTCCGGTCTCCGATTGAATGAGGATTCTGTGGTGGGGTGTGGGAGAGCAGCGTCACTATCAGGGGGACATAATTTGACGGCGGACGATGATCCCGCACGACCCACTTGACATCTTATTCAGAAATGCGCATCTTCGCAAGTATGAATACAACAGACCTCGACCGCGCCGCCACCGCCGCCACAGACCTGCTCAAGGCTCTCGCCAGCCCGAGCCGTCTGCGCATCCTGTGTCAGTTGGCGGACGGTGAGAAATCGGTCGGTCAGATCGCGACGGCGATCGGCAGCCGTGAGACTGCGGTTTCACAGCACTTGGCGCTTCTGCGGAGGGACCGGGTGGTCAAGTGCCGGCGGTCGGCTCAGACGGTGTTTTACGCGCTGGATGACCCTGCAGCCCGCCGCCTTCTTGAGGTCCTGCACGAGTTGTTTTGTCCGGACAGCCACTGATGCCGGAACCGTTGCCCACAGAACTTGAACATGGGGAAAGGAAGAGTGCGATGCATAAGGATTGGGTGAAGATTGCCAAGGAGCTGTCACCGCTGATGGGCGAGGCCCGCAAAAGCAGCCCCGAAGCTTGGGGCGGTTTCTCCGCCTTGGCTAAGGCTGCGACGGCACCAGGCGCCTTGGATACCAAGACCAAGGAGCTGATTGCCCTGGCTCTGGGCATCGCGGCGCGCTGCGACGGTTGCCTTGCCTTTCATGCCAAGGAAATCGTCCAGTTGGGCGGTAGCCGGGCCGAGGTGCTCGACGTCATCTCGATGGCGGTCTACATGGGTGGCGGTCCATCGGCGATCTACGGCGCCCAGGCTCTGGAATCCTTCGACCAGTTCGCTGCGCAGGTGCAGAAATGAGCCGTTCCGTCACCAGTCGCCTGCTGCCAGGACTGCTCCTCAGTCTTGGCCTGTGCAGTCAGAGCGGGGCGGCGATGGCCGAAGACACCTCGGCTCTCGCCTCCGAAGCGCGCAGCGTTGTCCAGCAGTTCAGCGGCACGCTTAGAAAGGCCCTGAAATCGGCGCTGGAGACCGGAGGGCCAGTGGCGGCCATCGAGGTCTGTAATCTCAAGGCGCCGGGCATCGCTGAGCAGCTCAGTGAAGCGACGGGCTGGCAGGTTGGCCGAACCGCATTCAAACTGCGCAATCCCAAGAACGTCCCGGACGATTGGGAAGGGAGCGTGCTGACCACCTTCGCCAACCGCGCTGCCGCCGGGGAGGATATTACCAAGATCGAGCAAACCGAGGTCGTCGAACGCGACGGACACAAGACGTTCCGGTTCATGAAGGCGATTCCGACCGCCGAGCTGTGCGTCACCTGCCACGGTACCTCGCTCAAGCCCGAGATTCAGGCCCGGCTGAATGAATTGTACCCGACCGATCAGGCCACGGGCTTTGCCGTGGGCGACCTGCGCGGGGCATTCACCCTGAGCAAACGTCTCGACTGACGGTGATCTAGAGGGACAGAGCGGATCGGCCAAATACGGAGGGGGCAGCGGTGAGCAAGCTGAATTCGTCGTTGACGGACGCGGAGCTGCACCGCCTGTCGCCCCTGGACAGCATGGAAGGAATCATCCATGTCGGTCCAGACGCCATGCCTGACTGGCTCGGAAAACTCCCGGGTGGTCCGTTGCTCTGCGCGGTCTATCCGGGAGTGCTGGTCGCCCTGACCCTGGCCCTCGCCTCCTCCTGGCTATCCCAAGCATTACGGCGCTCCCGTGATGCTGTTCGGCCTGCTGTTTGGCATGGCGTTCCACTTCCTGCACGAAGACGGCCGTTGCGCCGCCGGCATCGAGTTCTCCTCGCGGACCATCCTGCGGGTCGGCATCGCCCTGCTCGGCGCCCGCATCACCGCCGCCCAGTAGAGGATAACGTTCTTCCCGCCGCTTTCGGGACGGCCGCTCGCCTCGAATTCTGGCTGCGCATATCTGCCGCCAGTTGATCGAGCAGCCCCATCAGCTCTTGAGAGTTCTCGGTCATTGTGCCGAGGGCCTGTTGCACACCGGAGCGGTTGCTTTGCGCGTGCTGCCGCAGCGCCTGACGGGCGGATTCATGCACCGCTGCGTGAGGCTCTCCGATGGCCCTGAACAATGCGTTCTGCTGGATTGCTGTATCCTGTATGCCATCATACCATTTGCCGAGCCGACATTGATGATGATCTGGCAGGCTGTCGGCTGTGGCGTCACCGCGTCCAGCCAGAGCCTCATCGACCCGTTTGCGGAAATTCACGTGGTCCATCTTGGTTCCCTGGACAAGGGCGACATGACGGGCCATGGAAACGCCGCCGCTATGGGCATCGGTGACGAAGAATGCCATCAGTTCCTTGAGCTCGGCGGCTTGTCCGGCCATCGATTGGGCGGCAGCCGTTGTTTCTTCGACCAGTGCGGCGTTTTTCTGAGTCATCTCGTCGAGGCCGGCGACCGCCGAGTTGATTTCGTCGAGCGCGGACGCCTGCTCGTGGCTGGCGTTGGCGATCTCGGAAATCACCGCGGCAACTTTATTGACATTGTCGACGATGCCGCCGAGGGCTTCACCGGCCTTGCGCACCATCTCGGCGCCATCGCGAACCTCACTGTCGCTGGCGGTGATCAGCGCCTTGATTTCCTTGGATGCCTGCGCGGACCGTTGCGCCAGCACCCGAACCTCCTGGGCCACCACGGCGAAGCCCTTTCCGGCCTCGCCGGCCCGCGCCGCCTCGACTGCCGCGTTGAGCGCGAGCAGGTTGGTCTGAAAGGCGATTTCGTCGATGACACCAATGATGTCTGTGATTTTTCGCGAGGAGACCTCAATTCGTTTCATTGCGCTCACCGCCGACCCGGCGAGTGCGCCGCCCTGTTCGGCCGCGGCTTTCGCCGAACCGGCCATCTGGTTGGCCTTCCCAGCATTTTCGGAGCTGGAACGGACCGTTGCTCCGAGTTGTTCCATCGCCGCCGCGGTCTCCTCCAGGCTGGATGCCTGCTGCTCAGTGCGCTCGGCGAGATCGGAACTGCCGGCCGAAACCTCGGAAGCGGCGCCACTCATGGCTTCGGTGGCCTCGCTAATTCGTCCTACAACCTCGGCCAGCTTTTCGGCGGTGGCGTTGTAGTCATCCTTGAGACGCTGAAACAGCCCCTCGTACTGCTGGCTGATACGTCCGCTGAGGTCCCCGTTGGCGAGCGCGTTGAGCTTGGCCGCCAATTCCTCGGCCACCTCCGACACCGTGTGTGCAAGACCGTTGATGCCCTCGCTGATGACGCGGAAGAAGCCGGCCTTGCCCTCCAGAGCGATCCGTCTCGAGAGATCGCCGTGCATGGCGGTCGCGACCATTTCCTTGATTTCGTCCTCGATAGCCAGTTCATCGGTCATATCCTGCCATTCCATCACAGTGCCGAGGCGAATGCCCAACTTGCTGACCACTGGATTAGCGACCACCTTGAAAGTGCGGCGGCTGACCTTCGCCTGTCCTTGATAAGCTGAGGAGAGACCGGCGAGCAGGTTCCGCTGATGGGCGGGGTTGCCATGGAACTGGTCGAAGTTGCATCCGATCAGCTTTCCGTGGTCGAACGTCGGCATCACCTTACGGATGTCGGCCTCGGCGACCTGGAACATTCCGGTCAGCGACGGGTTGACATAGGTGATGATGCCCGCTGTGTCGGCCATCATGACGTTGGCGGAAACCCGGTCGAGGCCGCAGCCGGCGCGGACCGCCGCGACGGAAACCTCCTTCAACACATCGACGGTGCGCGCCATGTCGCCGAGTTCGTCTTGGCTGTCGGTGTGAGGGACGACGACGTTCAGGTGTCCCTCCGCCAGATCTGCCATGACCTTGCGCACCGCCTCCACCGGACGGACGATGCTGCGGGTGACCAACCAGGCGAACAGAACGCCAAACAGCACGGCGGCCAGCGATATCCCCGCTTCCATCCAGGTGGCATTGACGATCAGGGATGTCATGTGTGAGCGCGTGCCATCGAGCGCGTTGTGCTGATTCTCGCTGAGCCGCGTTGCCAGGTCCGCAAAATCCTTGGCTTTATCGGCCATCTCGCCTTCAAGAAGTTTGCGGATCGCAAGAACATCGATGCTGGCATGGGCGAAGGCGTCTCGGTATTTCTCGGCGCCATCGTCGATTTCGGCGGCGATCCGCTTCAGTTCAGGTTCCCGGAACCAGTCGGCCATCCCCGTCGACTCCCTGACGAAACCGTCGAGCCGCTCCTTCACTTCGGGGAGCGCGGTCTCTAGCGGCTTGCCGAGAAACCGCACGGCAGAGAGCCTAGCCGACATCAGGCGCTCCATGACCGGACCAAGACGCGCTACGATTTCCAGGTTTCGCGACTCCGTGGCTGCGGCGATCAGCTTACGGACGCCATCGGCTAAACGCTTGCCCTGAGGATTCATGACCTCATTCAGCTGCCGGTCGCTGTCATGACGCATTTCTGCCACTTTCTCGAAGCTGTTCCGGTAACTTTCGAAGCGCCCGATCATCTCCTGAAGCCAAGCCTTGCGCTGGGGATCGAGCATGTGGCTGGAGGTGAGCTGGAGCAGTTCAGCCAGTCCCTTCATGGTCTCTCGGGCACCACCAAGGTATGTATCCTCGCCAGTGATGCCGTAGAGCCGGACGTTGCGCCGCATCTCGGCCACGTCCCGGTTGATCATGGCCACCCGTTCGGCATTGGCCGCGATGGTGCCGTATTGGCCCATGTAGGTGCCTATTACGACAGAGTCACTTGAAAATGTCCCCCGGATTCCCATCTACAGGCTTTGCCTG
>JBAWVF010000239.1:0-5139 GCA_037147415.1 Rhodospirillaceae bacterium
CGCTTTCGCGGGAATGACGGAGAAAAAAACGGGAATGACGGTAAAAAACGGGAATAACGGTAAAAAACGGGAATAACGGTAAAAAACGGGAATGGCGGAGAAAAGAATTGGAACCGTCATGGCAAGTTATCAAAAGCCCCCTTTCCATCACTCCCCGCCTTCTTCCTTCGTAACCCCCGCCTCTCTCTCTTCGTCACCCCCGCGAAAGCGGGGGGCCAGTCTTCTTCCGTCCTGGATTCCCGCTTTCGCGGGAATGACGGAGAAAAAAAACGGGGATGGCGGAGAAAAAACGGAAAAGACCGGGACCGGAGCGAAATGCTCCCCGTGTCACGGGGAGCCGGGTTATAAGGAGTTCGACCTTGACCGCTCCAATATTCGGCGTACTCTCCGCAGCGGCTGAATCGACCGTCACGGCTCATGAGGAGAGTTTGATGAAGCGTATCCTGATCGCCTTAGCCATGCTGTTTGCACTGGCTCTGCCGCCGGCCTCGGCCGACGCTGCGCCGTTGATGCGTAATGCCTTCCAGTCCTGCGCCTTCGGGGCGGGCACCCTGGCCGCCACCACCTATATCGGCCTGACCCCGCTGCTCAGCGCGCCCGGCTTGGCCGTCCCGGTTGCCAACGTGATTGCCGCCAACGCCATCATCGGCTGTGGCATGGGCGTTGCCGGTGCGACCGCCGCCACCGTGGTCGGCTGGATTTATGACGTCATTTTCTGACCGGCCCGGAGCCCGACCCATGAAACGCCTGTTGCCGGTACTCGTCATTCTGTTTGCCATCACCGCCACGCCATCGCGTGCCGACGAATTCTGGCGCAGCACCGGCCAGTCTTGCTTCTTCGGCGCGGCGGTGCTCGGGATTTCGGCCGCCATGGTGCTTTATCCCGCCCTGATTTCCAGCGCGACCACGCTGCCCGCGACGACCCTGGTCTTCGGCAACGGCGTTTTCGGCTGCGGATTGGGCATGATCGGCACCTTTGCCGCCCATGGCTTCGACGCGCTCTATGATCGTTTGTTTGCTTCGCCTCCCGGCCCGGCACCATTTGCGCCGCCGTTGAAGAGTCGGGGCTCGGTGACTTGATCGCGCCGTGATTGAACGGCCCTCGCCTAACCACGGTCCGCGCCCCGAGGGTTCGGCTGTCGATATTCTGTTGGTCCATTTCACCGGCCTGCCGACGGCCGAAATTGCGTTGGCGCGCCTGACCGAGCCGGAATCGGGCGTGAGCGCGCATTACACGATCGATGAGGACGGCACGCTCTATCGTCACGTTGCCGAGAATCGGCGCGCTTGGCATGCCGGAGTCGGTTGCTGGCAGGGTTGCCGTGACATTAATTCGCGCTCGGTCGGGGTCGAGCTGGTTAATCCCGGCCACGAATTCGGCTATCACCCGTTTCCCGCCCGGCAAATGGCCGCTTTCCGCGAGTTGGCGCTCGATATTATTCGCCGTCATGCGATTCCGGCCGCTCGAGTGCTCGGTCATTCCGATGTCGCCCCGGCGCGCAAGCAGGATCCCGGCGAGTTATTCGACTGGCGCGGACTTGCCGATGACGGCATCGGTGAGTGGCCGCACCCCGGCCCGCTGACGGACAACCGCCTGGGCAGCGCCGAAGAAGCTGCTGCTTTGCTCACCGCCTATGGCTATGATGTCGAGAGCGCCGGCTTGCCGCTGTGTCTGCTCGGTTTTCAACGCCGCTTCCATCCCGAATGGCTGTCCGGCCTGCCCTTGCCGGAAACGATGCGACGGTTGCGGACACTGGTTCGCGGCGCGCCATTGCTGTAAAGAAGCGCTCATGAATCGCCTTGTCCTGCTGCTGGCCCTGCTCCTCGCCATTCTTGCCAATCTTGCCGTCTGGGCGCTGCCCAACCGGCCGGTTTTGCTCGAGCCGCCGCCCGGCGGCAAGCTGCGCAGTATCTCCTTTGCCCCGTTTCATGACGGCCAAAGTCCGCTGACCCAAATTTATCCGTCGCTCGATCAGATTGATCGGGATTTGCGGATTGTCAGTGAGCAGGTTTCCGGAATCAGGACATATACCAGCCTGGAGGGGATGGAGAATGTGCCGGCGCTCGCCCGCAAACACGGCCTGACCGTGACCATGGGCGCGTGGCTGAGCAGCATGGCGATCAAGAACGAATTAGAAATCACCTCGCTGATCAAGCTGGCGAACGAGTATCCCGACGTCATCAAACGGGTCATCGTCGGTAATGAGGTTCTCTTGCGGGGCGACCTGAGCCCGGCTCAACTTGCCGGTTACCTCGACCGGGTTCGCCACGCCATCAAACAGCCGGTCAGTACGGCCGATGTCTGGGAATATTGGTTGAAATTTCCGCAAATGGCCCGTTCGGTCGATTATTTGACCATCCACCTGCTGCCCTATTGGGAAGATGATCCGGCCGGAGTCGACAGCGCCGCCGAGCGTATCCTGTCCGCCTATCGCCAAATTGCGGCACGTTTTCCCGGTAAACCGATTCTGGTCGGTGAGGCGGGTTGGCCGACCGCCGGACGAACCCGCGGCCCCGCCGTGCCCGGTCTGGTCAACAAGGCCCGATTCGACACCATGTTCGTCCGCATGGCCCGGGAACAGGGCTTCGATTACAATTTGATCGAAGCCTTCGACCAAAGCTGGAAGATCAAGCTGGAAGGTACCGTCGGCGGCAAATGGGGTCTCTACTCAACCGGACGGCAGCCGAAATACAGTCTCACCAAACCGGTGGTTGAAGATGTCCGCTGGCCGCTGAAAGCCGCCTTGTCGATAGGGCTGGGCCTTGCTTTGTTAGCCTTGACCGTGCGGAAGCGGCCCGCCTTGCCGGCGGCCTGCGCCATCGTGGTGAGTTTTGCTTCACAGGGATTGGCGTCAGCTTTCGTTCATGCCGCCGATAGCGGGATTTCCTGGCACTATTACATTCAGGATCTGTTGCTGGCCGGCGGCGTGCTGGTGCTGCAAGCCGTGCTGGTCCCGGCTATTTTGCTTGAGCTGGTCCGGCTGTGGAGCGCACCCGTGATTCTGCACGACGCAGACGAACCGCCGGAGCCCGAGGGACTGGCGCTGGCCTTCTGGGGCGGCAAGGCGATGACGGTGCTGTGCGCGATTGCGATTCTGTGGACCGCGTTGTTGATCTTCGATGGCCGTTACCGGGATTTTCCGATCGCCCCGTTCCTGATCCCGGCGATCGGCACGCTGCTGCTCGCCCTGTGCCGCGCGATTCGCCGACCGCCGGGGTGCGACCTCGCGGTTGCGCTCTCGGCGTCACATCTGCTCGATACATTTGTGCAGCGGGCTCCCGGTGCCGATTCGCGACACTCTATCGTCGCCGTGGTCATGACCGTACCGGTGACCGTCGCCTTCGGCCTGCTTCCCTTACTCGGTGCGGGCGGTCTGGTTTTTCACGAGGGGGTTGTTAATCGCGAGGCGATTCTTTGGGCTATACTTCAGGCGATGTTGGCCCTGCCCTATCTTGCCCGGCTTATGGCGACTTTTAGAGGCACCGAGCCGCTTCCGCCCGAAAAGCAGCTTTGAATCTCCCTGACGCCCCGACTATTTTCTGATAGACTTTGCCTCCTCCGGCGGCTCGGGATCCGGCGACGATGAACGAACAGCAAATGACCAGACAAAAGCTGGCGGGGTTGAAACAAGAGCACCGCGATCTTGACGATGTGATCGCCCGACTGGCGGCGGAGGCTCCGTTCGACCGTCTGCAATTGCAACGGCTGAAAAAAAGAAAATTGGCGCTCAAAGACCAGATCACCCATCTGGAAAGCCTGCTTCACCCCGACATCATTGCTTAAGAACACGAGAGACGCAGTGCCCGAATCCTCCCCCTTGGTCGGCATCATCATGGGCAGCCAATCCGACTGGGCGACCATGACTCATGCCGCATCGACTCTGCAAACGCTCGGCGTGCCCTTCGAAACACGCATCGTCTCGGCTCACCGGACACCGGAGCGGCTTTACGACTATGCCACCACGGCACGCGGGCGCGGGCTGAAAGTGATCATCGCCGGTGCGGGCGGTGCGGCTCATCTCCCCGGCATGACCGCCGCGATGACGGCGCTGCCGGTGTTCGGCGTGCCGATCGAAAGCCATGCGCTTAAGGGCATGGATAGTCTGTTATCGATCGTACAGATGCCCGGCGGAATTCCGGTCGGGACGGTGGCCATCGGCAAGGCCGGCGCCATCAACGCCGCCCTGCTTGCCGCCGCCGTGATCGCCTTGTTCAACCCGGAGATAGCGGCGGCGCTGGATCTTTGGCGCGAGCGGCAAACCGCCGCGGTCGCCCTTGAGCCGGCCGACTGAACCGACATGACTTTACCCGTCATTCCACCGGGGGCGACCCTGGGCATGCTCGGCGGTGGCCAATTGGGCCGCATGACCGCGATGGCCGCGGCCCGACTCGGTTACCGAACCCACGTCTTCACTCCCGAGCCCGACAGCCCGTGCGCGCAGGTTTGCGCCGAGGCAACGGTTGCCGAATTCAATGATCACGCCGCACTGGCCGCCTTTGCCGCCGCCGTCGATGTCGTCACCCTGGAATGGGAAAATGTCCCGCCCGAAGCCGTGGCCCGATTGGCCAAAATGGTTCCGGTCCGCCCCGGGGCCAAGGTGCTGACGGTTACCCGCGATCGACTGGAGGAAAAAGCCTTCGTCAACCGGCTCGGCATCGCGACCGCGCCGTGGCGCGCGGTGCGGTGCGCCGGTGATGTAAGCACGGCGCTTGCCGAATTGGGACGGCCGGCGGTGCTCAAGGTGGCGCGACTCGGCTATGACGGCAAAGGCCAGGTGCCGATCCGAGACCAAGTCTCGGCTGCGGAGGCCTGGAATCGTCTTGGCGACGGTCACGCCGCCGACGCAGTGCTGGAAGGCTTTGTCGAGTTCGCCTGCGAAATTTCGGTGATCGTCGCCCGCTCACCCGACGGGGGGATGAAATGCTACCCCGCGGTCGAGAACGAACACGAACACCACATTCTGGCCCGCACCCTGGTGCCGGCCAGAATCTCCCCCGCGCTGGCCGCCGAGGCCGAAAGCATCGCCTGCCGGATTGCCGAAGCACTCGAAATCGTCGGTCTTTTAGCGGTTGAAATGTTCGTGACCCGGGACGGCCGGGTTCTGGTCAACGAACTGGCGCCCCGCCCGCATAATTCAG
>JBAWVF010000240.1:0-5120 GCA_037147415.1 Rhodospirillaceae bacterium
AGTTCCGGCTACCCGACAGCGTCATCCGCATCGGCCGGCACAAGGCGCGCGGCATCGAAGTCGAGCACCCGGCGGTGTTCCCGACGGCGCTGGCCGAGCACGTGATCGCCGCCTTCACCGATCCGGGCGAGATCACCTACGAGCCGTTCGGCGGTTCCGGCACCGGCATCGTCGCCGCCGAGCGGCTGGGACGGCGCTGCCGGGCCATCGACATCGCCGCCGAATATGTCGATGTCGCGGTGCGGCGCTGGAACCAGCTCTACCCGGATCAACCGACCCGGTTGGAAGGCGGCGGCTCATTCGAAGAAACCGCCGCCCTGCGGGGCGTTGATCTTCCTGCCGCGTGAAGGCTTCCACCATGTCCGAGCTTCAGATCGAGACCCGGCCCTTGGACCGGCTGATCCCCTATGCCCGCAACGCGCGCACTCACTCTGACGAGCAGGTGGCGCAGATCGCCGGGTCGCTGGCCGAGTTCGGCTTCAACAACCCGTGCCTCGTTGATGAGCAGGGCGTGCTGATCGCCGGCCACGGCCGGGTGTTGGCCGCCCGGCGGCTCGGGTTGGAGACGGTGCCGGTGATCGTGCTGGCGCATCTGTCGGAAGCGCAGAAGAAGGCGTTTCGGATTGCCGACAACAAGCTGGCCCTCAATGCCGGCTGGAACGACGAGTTGTTGCGGCTGGAGATCGAGGAACTTCAGGTCCTCGACTTCGACCTCGGTTTGACCGGCTTCGGTGGCGAAGAACTCGAAACCCTGCTCGGCGCGACCGGCGAAGACGATGGTGCCGGCGGGGACTCTGGCGACGATGATGCCGCCCCCGAGCCGCCGGCCGAGCCGGTCAGCCGCCCGGGTGACCTGTGGGTTCTCGGCCGGCATCGGCTGCTCTGCGGCGATGCCACCGTGGCCACCGATGTCAGCCGGGTGCTGGCCGGCATGGTGCCGCACCTGATGGTGACCGATCCGCCCTACGGCGTTTCTTACGATCCCGCCTGGCGCAACGAGGCCGGGGTGTCGAGCACCGCCCGTACCGGCAAGGTGGCCAACGACGACCGCGCCGACTGGCGGGAAGCCTGGGCGCTGTTCCCCGGTGAGGTCGCCTATGTCTGGCACGCCGCGATCCATGCCCGCACCGTCGCCGACAGTCTCGAGGTTTGCGGTTTTGTCGTCCGCTCGCAGATCATCTGGTCGAAGCCGCGCTTCGTGCTCGGGCGCGGCGATTACCATTGGCAGCATGAGCCTTGCCTTTACGCCGTGCGCAAGGGCGGTACCGGCCACTGGCAGGGCGCCCGCGATCAGGCGACGGTGTGGCCAATCGCCAGCGGCGAAGACGATGGCGCCACGGTTCACGGCACCCAGAAGCCGGTCGCCTGCATGCGCCGGCCGATTGAGAACAACTCGGCCGAGGGCGACAGCGTCTATGAGCCGTTCTCAGGCTCCGGTACCACCCTGATCGCCGCCGAGCGCACCGGCCGCCGCTGCTTCGCTCTCGAACTCGATCCACGCTACGTCGATGTCGCGATTACCCGTTGGCAGACCCTGACCGGCGAGATTGCGGTGCTGGAGGGCGATGGACGGTCGTTCGACGAGATCACCGCTGGGCGGGCTGCCTGAACATGCGCGGCGGCACGCTGTTTTCCGGCATTGGCGCACCCGAGTGCGCCGCTCCGGGCATCGACTGGCGCTGGGCGGCCGAGATCGATCCGTTCGCCGCGGCAGTGTACCGGACGCATTTTCCGGGCGTTCCCAACCTTGGCGATGTCACCGCCGTAAACTGGCAGGGAGTTGATGATGTCGATTTCATCGCCTTCGGAAGTCCCTGTCAATCATTCTCAATTGCCGGCCACCGAGGTGGACTGGATGATCCGCGTGGTAACTTGGCAATCGTCGCCCTTGACGTGGTTGATCGACTCCGCCCCCGCTGGTTCCTTTGGGAAAATGTGGCCGGTGCATTGTCCAGCAACGGCGGACGGGATTTCGCCACCTTCATCAGGACGGTGGGGAACATCGGGTATGGGTATGCATTCCGGCTGTTGGACGCTCAATACTTCGGAGTGCCCCAACGTCGTCGTCGCATCTTCCTTGTCGGACATTCTGGAGGCGACTGGCGACCTCCCGCGGCGGTTCTATTTGACCGCGAAAGCCTGCGCGGGCGTGCTGCGCCGCGCCGCCAAGCGAAGAAAGACCTTGCCGGCACCGCTACGGGCGGCGCTCGAAGCCGGGGCGGCACCAGCCTCGACGATGGCACCCTGATCGCATTCGGGGGAAACAACACCAGCGGGCCGATCCAGGTCGCCACGGCGGTCAACGCCCACGGTGGGCCGCACGGGCGGTTGGATTTCGAGAGCGAGACCTTCATCGTCCACGCCTTGCGGGGCGAGGGTTTCGATGGCAGCGAGGACGGCACCGGCCGGGGCACGCCCCTGATTCCGGTGATAGCGTTCTCGGGCAAGAACGACGGTGCCGACGCCCGGATCGACCTCGCGCCGACTCTGCGCGCCATGCCGCATGCCGGCAGCCATGCCAATGCCGGCGGGCAGGTCGCGGTGACAGCCGGAACCGGGGTGCGTCGTCTGACCCCGCGCGAGTGCGAACGGCTTATGTTTTTTCCAGATGACTGGACCGCGATCGACTGGCGGGGGCGACCGGCACCGGACGGAAAGCGCTATAAAGCACTGGGAAACTCGATGGCCACCTGCGTCATCGGGTGGCTGCTCGATCGGCTGGTGATGGTCGACGCGCTGGTCGGAACCGAGTGCGGGCGGGCGCCGAATGCACCCGCCCGAAACCTTGTTCAGTCCGCCGCCAGCCGGTAGGTGCGTTCGGTCGTGCCGGCCGGCTTCTCGGAGGTCACCGCGAAGCCCTTCTTCTTAAGCCCGGCGAGAAAGCCGCGTACCGTGTGAGGCTGCCAGTTGCCGGCCGTCTGGGCGATCTCGGCGAGGGTGGTGCCCTGGGGTCGGCGAAGCAGCGCCAGGATGGTTTCCTGCTTGGTGCCGGTGCGCGGCTGGCGCGGAGTGGTGGAGGGCTGGACTGCCGGTTCCGGAAGCTTGAGGGCGGTGACGGCGCGAAGGGCGGCCAGCACCGCGGTTTCGGGTTCGAGCTTGGCAGAGTCGATCAAGTAGCGGACCAGCCAGTCGCGCGTGTCGTTGATCACCAAGGAGCTGGTCAGGATCGCGGCGGCGTCGGGAGTTTCTTCTATCGGCGCGGCTTCGGCCTCGGGGGGCGCGATCGGTGCGGTGTCGTTGGCTTCGGGAGTCGGGAGCGCGTCATTGGTGCCGGCCGGTTCCGTCGCGACCGTGGGCGCCGTGGCGGGCTCGGGGGCAGTCGGTTCGGCTTCGATTTCGATGTCGGCGGCCTTGAGGGCGTCGGCAATGGTCAGGCCCTTCTCGGCGAGCAGGGTTTCGAGGCGGGAAGCTGCGCGAGCCTTTGTGTTGAAGGTCTTTGGCGAAGTTGCGACTTCAGCGATCACCCCGTAGATGGCGGTGAGCTGCTTCAGGGTCAGTTCGGAAAGCGTCGTCATGGGGTGTGCTCCTTGGGGCTGATTTGGGGCGCCAGCCGCCCCGTTTCCTGTCCCCATACAGGCGCTGTCCCACCAGATCATCCAGTCAAATAGCTGTAATTACAGTGCGTTGTTCGGCGCTTGTCTTGCCGATGATGATCCCTTGCTGCCGCAATCAGGAGTGGCGAAATGTACACCGATGCCCATCGCGACGCCCTGCGCGAGGCGATCGCCAGCGGCGTGCTGCGCGTCAGCTATGACGGCCGTACCGTCGAGTACCGCTCGCTAACCGATCTGCGCGCGGCCTTGCGCGAGGTTGAAGCCGCGCTCGATCCCGGCCGGCGGACGGTGCGGCAGATCAGGATCAGCGCCGACAAGGGGTTGTGACCGATGAAGCTGCTGGACTGGATCAGCGGATCGGGCCGCTCGGTCGCGGTGGCCCGGACCGCGCCCCGCTTCGATCAGGAGGGCAGCCGGCCGCAGATCGGGGCGATGATTCCCGGCGGCGTCGAGGCCGGGGCGCTGGGGCGGCGGCTGGCCTCGTTCCTGCCGGCGACCTATCACGTCAACACCCTGATCGCGGCTTCGGGCCAAACCGTCAACGCCCGTGCCCGCTATCTGGTCCGCAACAACGGCTACGCCGCGGCGGCAATTGAAAGCTTCGCCGGCAATGCGGTCGGGGTCGGGATCAAACCGTCGTCGCTGGTCAAGGACGCGGCGGTGAAAGAAGCGATCCAGGCGGCGTGGCTGCGCTGGACCGACGAGTCCGATGCCGAGGGACTGACCGACTTCTACGGCCAAATGCGACGGGCGGCACGCGAACTGTTCATCGCCGGCGAGGTGTTCCTGCGCTTCCGGCCTCGTCGGCTCTCGGACGGGCTGTCGGTGCCGCTGCAACTCCAGATGCTGCCGTCCGAGCAACTGTCGATGACGTTGAGCCAGCCGGCCGGCAACGGCAACGTCATCCGCCAGGGCATCGAGTTCAATCCGATCGGCCAGCGGGTGGCCTATTGGTTCTGGCGCAATCACCCCGGCGATTTCACCGACCGTTCGGGTTCCGGGGGCGGCGTACCGGTGCGGGTGCCGGCCAGCGAGGTGCTGCACATCCTGGATCCGGTCGAGGGCGGCCAGACCCGGGGTCTTTCCAAACTGGCGACCTCGATCGTCAAGCTATGGCTCTTGGACCTCTACGACGACGCCGAGTTGGACCGGAAGAAGGTGGCGGCGCTGTTCGCCGGCTTCATCCGCCGGCCCGACGCCGAAGGTGGCATGATGGGCGAAGGCGCACCCGATGCCGCCGGCGCCACGGTGGCGGGGCTCCAGCCCGGCACCATGCAGGTGCTGCTGCCCGGCGAGGACGTGACCTTTTCGAGCCCGGCCGATGTCGGCGGCAGCTACGAAGCCTTCCAGTTCCGCACCCTGCTGGCGGTGTGCGCCGGGCTCGGCATTCCCTACCAGAACGTGGTCGGGGACATGACCAAGGTGAACTACTCCAGCAGCCGCACCGCCTTGCTGGAATTCCGCCGCCGGGTCGAGGCGATCCAGCATTCGGTGCTGGTATTCCAGTTGTGCCGGCCGGTGTGGGAGCGCTGGATCACCACGGCGGTGTTGGCCGGGACGCTGGAC
>JBAWVF010000241.1:0-5104 GCA_037147415.1 Rhodospirillaceae bacterium
GACTGGAAGCACACAACATCTAGTGGGTGTGTGCGTTAACCCGATAGGCATGCGATAATTCAGGCGATCCGCCAGTTATTCTGGCGCTTGATCTCGGGACCAACACCGGCTGGGCGCTTCGTGCCCGTGACGGCACGATCACCAGCGGCACCGTCGGCTTCCGGCCCGGCCGTTTCGAGGGTGCCGGCATGACGTTCCTGCGTTTCCGGGGCTGGCTCGACGAGATCGCCGATCTTGCGCACGGGCTCGACAGCGTGGTGTTCGAGGAAGTCCGGCGCCACGTCGGCACAACCGCAGCTCATGTCTACGGAGGCTTTCTCGCGCATTTGACCGCGTGGTGCGAGCACGAACGCGTACCCTATCGCGGCGTCCCGGTCGGCACGATCAAGCTGCACGCCACCGGCAAGGGCAATGCCGGGAAAGACGCGGTGATCGCCGCCATGAAGGCCAAAGGGCACGAACCGGCCGACGACAACGAAGCCGACGCCCTCGCCATCCTGCATTGGGCATTAGCGCAGGGAGGCGGGCGATGACCAGAACCCGTCTCCCCGACCGCCGCCCGAACGAGACCATCGATTTGTTCTTCGGCGGATTGCGGTTTTCAGTTTCGTTTGGGTTTTACCCGGACGGACGAATTGGCGAGGTCTTCGCGTCCGGCGCAAAATCCGGCTGCGATATGGATTATTTACTCGACGATGCCTGCGTCGCGCTGTCGCTGTTGCTTCAGCACGGGGTCGAACCGGCGGTGCTCGCCAACAGCATGGGGCGGACCGAGGAGATCGCTGTCGGGCATTTCCGGTCGGACTCCGGCCTGCCGGCAACTCGACCCGCCTCAATCATCGGCGCCTTGGCCGACCGCTTGACCGAGTATGCCGCAATCGAAGGGAGAGGTGCGCCATGACGTTGCAATCCTCCCTCCAATCCTCCCTGGGCCGCTTCCAGAAGCGAGCGCCGACCGATGGGGCGGAACTGAACGCTCTGCGCCGGGCTGCGTGGCACCGGCAGGGCGTCGCGGTGCTGACGGTGGCCGACATTGCCGACGATTGGCTGCGGCAAGCGCTGACCAACGAGGCAAACCGGCTCTACGGCCCACGTCGGGAGGCCAGCCGATGAGCAAGCGCAAAAAAGCCGGCAAACCAACCAAGCCCGGTACGCCGGTCGTCCCTCTCGGCGACCGGCAAACCGAACTTGTCTACGAGGCCGATCCCGAGGACCGCCCGGTCGTGCATCACCGCGTGGTCGACAGTCTCGGCCGCATGCTGCGCGCCGGCACCATCGACCAAAGCATGCACGACGCCGCGCGTGATTTTGAGGTGGCGTTCGCTCTGGCCGCCCTGGAGACCATGCGGGCCATGCCGTTGGTGCGCATGCCGGGCTCGAGTCGACCCGATGGCGACCTGAGCGACCGGCAAATTCAGGCGCGCAAACGCATCCACAAGGTGATCGAAGCGGTCGGCGGCCTGTCCAGTCCGGGCGGTTCGGCGGTGTGGTTCGTGGTCGGGCTCGGGCACAGCGTGCGCGAATGGGCGCTGCGCCAGGGCTGGGGTGGGCGCTCGATCGAACAAAAACAGGCCCTTGGCATCCTGGTTGCGGCACTCGGCATGCTGGCGTGCCATCTCGGTCATGGCCAAGCCGCGCGCTCACACCGGGGGCACCCTGATTTTGTCATTGACGGGTGTGGCTCATAAGGCGTAGCTTTCGATTATTCGGTAAGAGTGCGTCAGCAGCCCGCCCGGTCACCCCGGCGCGGGCTGTTCCGCTTCCGGGCATCGCGCCCGCCCCGCTTTCATTGGTGGCTTTCACCGGTCGCGGAACGAATCCTCGGACAGAAACGAGAATATCCTATTCATCTATTCGGGTGAAAACGGTTCCTTCCTGGCTAGTTACAACTAAGGGTAGCAGCAGCCCTTAACCCCGTTAGCGTCCGGCCGAAAAAGTGACTTAAACCCTTAACATGCCTTAAACCCTTAATACTTAAGCCTCTGAATTCCGAGAGCCTTTTTTCTTTAGCCGCCCTGGTCCGGGGCTGCGCCTTTCCGTGTGCCACCGTGCGCGTCACGCCATCCCTTCACATCCGAGTGCCGCCATGACCAGCACGCACGCCCTGGACTCCAAGGCCGCTTTCGCGCGCCGGATCAGTGTCTCGGCGGCCCGCATCTCCCAGCTTGTCAGCCGGGGCATGCCGGTGACCGCCGATGGCCGGGTCGATGTCGCGGTGGCCTTGGCGTGGTTGGAGGATAATCTCGACACCTCGAAGCGAACCGGCGCCAAATCGGAACCGGAGCCTTCAGCAACCAAAAGGTGTGATCAGGCGGCGGCGTCCGGCCCCGTCCGCAGTGCTCCGGTCGCTCCCTCCGGTCCGGGCAAATCCGGAGGCGGCGGTTCGAACCCGGGTCTCGGCGGTCCCGGCGGGCCGAGCCTCGCCGAAGCCAAGCGTATTCATGAACTGGTCAAGGTCCAGCGCGCCAAGCTGGCGCTGGAACGGGAGCGCGACGAACTGGTTTCGCGCCAGACGGTGCAGATCGCGGTGTTTTCCTGGGCGCGGCAGGAACGGGATTCCTGGTTGGCGTGGTGCCGGCGGGTGGTGCCTTTGATCGCGTCCGAGACCGGGGCCAATCCCGGCACGTTGTTCGCCGCTCTCGACCGTCATGTTCGCGAGCATCTCAACGATCTGGTCGAACCGGTGCTGAACATCGGCGAATGAGGCGCGCCATGGCCGCAAGCGACGACACCGCCGGTTGGGTGCGCAAAATCATTTTCGAGGCGATCCGTCCCGAGCGCCCGATCCCGGTCAGTGAATGGGCCGACCGCCATCGTATCCTGCCGCCGACTTCGGCCGAGCCGGGCCGTTGGCGTACCAGCCGGGTGCCGTATCTGCGCGAGGTGATGGATTGCCTGTCGGTATCGTCTGAATACGAGCGTGTTGTGCTGATGAAGGGCATTCAAATAGGGGCAACGGAAGCAGGACTCAACTGGTTAGGGTATATTATCGATCACGCTCCAGGTATAGTAATGCTGGTGATGCCTTCGATCGAGGCGGTGCGGCGCAACAGCGGCGTCCGGATCGATCCGCTGATCGAGTCCTGTCCGGTGCTGCGGGAGAAGGTGGTCGAGCCGCGTTCGAAGGAACCGGGCAACAGTATTTTTCGCAAGAAGTTCCCGAGCGGCGAACTGGTGATGACCGGGGCCAACAGCGCGGTCGGGCTGCGTTCGACCCCGACGCGGTATCTGTTTCTCGACGAGGTCGACGGCTATCCCGGCGACGCCGACGGGGAAGGCGATCCGGTGGCGCTGGCGATCGGCCGGACCATGACCTTCAAGGGCATGCGCAAGGTGTTCATGGCCTCGACCCCGACCTTGAAGGGGCACAGTCGGATCGAGGCCGCCTATCTGGAATCCGATCAACGTCGGTTTTACGTGCCGTGCCGGGGTTGCGGCGCCTGGAGCCCGATCGAGTGGCGCGACATTCACTGGCCGGAGGGCGAGCGCAATTTGGCCCATTGGGTCTGCCCGGCTTGCGGCCGTGCCCACCAGGAACACGAGAAGCCCGGGCTGCTGGCCTCCGGCCAATGGCGTCCGACCGCCAAGGGCGACGGCCGCACCGCCGGGTTCCACTTGTCGGCGCTCTATTCGCCCTGGCTGGACTGGGGTGAGGCGGCGATCGAACACGGGCAGGTCTACCGCGACCCGCCCAGGTTGCAAGTTTGGACGAATACGGTCCTTGGGGAAAGTTGGGAAGACCAAGCCGGTGAGGCGGTCGAGGCCGATCCGCTGATGGCACGGCGCGAACATTGGGGCCTGTTGCTGCCGGCCGGGGTTGCCGTGCTGACCGCCGGGGTCGATCTTCAGGGCGACCGCATAGAGGTTCAGGTGATCGGCTGGGGCCGCGACGAGGAAAGCTGGGTCATCGATTACAAGATCATCTGGGGCGATCCTTCGGGGCCTAAGGTGTGGTCCGATTTGGATTCAGCACTGTATGCAACCTATGCTCACAGCCGGGCGGTGGCTGACCTTTCCATCCGGGCGGTGGCGGTCGACACCGGCGGGCATCACACCAAGGCCGCCTATGAATTCTGCCGCACCCGGCTGGCGCGGCGGATTTGGGCGATCAAGGGTCGGGGTGGTCCGGCGGTTCCGGTTTGGCCCCGGCGGCCGACCAAATCGAACAAGGGCAAAATCCCGCTGTTCATCCTCGGCGTCGACGCGGTCAAGGACGCGCTGTTCTCCCGCTTGAAGCTGACCGAGCCGGGACCGGGTACGGTTCACTTCGGTTCGGACCGGGATGCGGACTATTTTCGGCAACTCACCGCCGAGAAAGTGGTGACCCGTTACGAACGCGGGCGTCCGGTTCGGATGTGGCAACCGAAACGTGAAGGAGAACGCAACGAAGCCTTGGACACCATGGTCTACGCCACGGCAGCGCTGCACGGGCTGATCACGATGGGCTTGCGTCTGAACCATGAGGCTGCCGCCATGCTCGCCGCTCCTGAAAAGACGTCGGACGGTAAACCGGCCCCGGTCCGGACTCCGGTGCGCAGAAGGGTAATCGATAGCGGGTACATGGCGTGACCGCGCACCGTCCGCTGTTCATCGATGGCAGGCGGATTAGCCGCCTCGGCGATGGCGACACCCTGACCCTGCCAGCGGTCGCCGCCCTGCGCTTGCTCGGGGTCGATGCAAACCATGCGGTAATTTCAATCAATCTGGCGGCCTTCATCAAGGGCGTCGGTACCCTTCAGGTTCAGGACGACGGTGCGGGCGGAGTGATCATGACGGTTCCGCAGACCCTGACGGTCAAACTTCTCGGCGACAACGACGCCGTCGTTGCCGGCAGTGCAACCGATGCCCCATGGGATACTGTCGCCCCGTCCTCGACCTGGACTGCGCTTTGGAAAGCAACAGTAAACAAGCTTGAGGCGATCCGGGCGCTGTTGGCCGGCACGCTCAAGGTCGATCCCAAGCAATTCTGTCCGAGTGCAACAGTAAAACTGAGTCCCGGCATCAGCAGTGTCAGTGCGGCATTGCCAACCGGAACCACGGCGTTGCGAATATTCCATGCCTATCGGGTTAACGCACACACCCACTAGATGTTGTGTGCTTCCAG
>JBAWVF010000242.1:0-5096 GCA_037147415.1 Rhodospirillaceae bacterium
CCCTCTGGCAGGCAATCGGAATGGCTGTAGAAACATACAAGTATGAAGTGTGCCTAAATTTATTCAAAAGCGCCGGCTATGCAACCTGATCGGAAACCGCTCTAGAGCATTAGGCGTTGCGAGTGCGCCGCCGCCAGACTTGATCTTATCGTGCTCCGGCACGTTTTGAACGTGTCTCGAAGACATAGTCGGCGCCATGGTCATATCCAGCCGAGCTGATGGCGCCATACTGCGGGGTCTGCGGCGTTGTCGCGGTCACATCATCTCTAACTTGACGGAAAAGTTCTTCACCGATAGCCGCGGCCGAGACTTTATTCAACCGGTTTGCTAACGCCTTGGCGAAAGGAGAATTGATTTCACCATCGAGAACCGGTTCATCACCACCCGACGACATCGCCATCACGCCACGCAACTCCCGCAGCTCTTTTGGATCGGTCGGTCGGCCATCCTTTTCGACGTTCTGTTCCTTGGTAAAAGAGCCCGAATAGCAACTATCGGCAATCATCATGATATTACGAGCGGGTATCCAACGCAGTAATTTAGCGACATCGTTGGTTGACACCCAATTCTTCGCACTTTCCGCCGTAGCATCGGTCGGCAGCCAATAACCAACCCCGGTTTTCTCATTCAAATAGCCATGACCGGCATAATAAATTAAAAGCTGGTCATTTTCTCCAAGTTCATTATGCAGGATACGAAGTGTATCCGCAATCTTTTGCTTGGTTGCATTTTCAACAATCTTAGCTTCAAAGCCATATTTGTTTTTGAGTACGCCGCTAATTAAGGACGCATCGCGCCCAGGCGTATCTAAATTAGGGATCGCTTCCTGGTTATGATAGTCGGTATTCGCAAACAATACTGCAATCTTTCGACCTTTGGCCGGTTTGGGCAAAGAATCGGCCTGTGCGGTAGGCTGATCGATCTTGATAGTCTGTTGCTTAACCAAGCCATGCTCGTCGATCAGGGTAAGCTTGACTTCTCCGGTATTACTGTTGCGTGGCAGCACGATCTCAAAACTGCCGTCATCGCGAACAAAAACCCATTTGCCTTCGATCCGTGCTTGCCGACCGCCGTTCCAGCCCTTAATCCGGTTCTCGCCGCCACTATCGGCGGGAAGTTCGGCATAAAGCCGCATCGAGCCGGGAGTCGGCCCGGCCCCGATCAAATCGTCAAGGGAGCCGCCACCGAGGTCCGCCACCTGATTAAGGCGTTTCATGTCCCGAGCCGACAGCTCGAAACCGGTTGCCCAGTTTTCAATGCGTCCTTTGATGACCGGACGGCCGCTGCTGTCGGTCATGACCGTGACCTGCTGAACCGCAACGTTTTGTGAGGCTGGCCCGGAGGTTTGCGAGGGCGCTCCCGGACCGCTCAGCACGACGTCTGCAACACTGGAGTTTGTTGAGAGTTCCTTCAAGGCACCACCGAAGGCCGCAGTCTTGGCTTCCTTCTGCACCGCCTGAAATAATCCAAGATAGGTTTTAGCGATATCTCCTGTAGCGCCATTAGCTTGCAGAGTGTTCTTCATATCAGCGTATGTAACGCCGAGATTGCCGGCGGCAACCTGCTTCAGTTCGGCGCCGACCGCTTGCGCCATCGCATTATTGCTAGAAAGCAGGCCACTAACGATTGACTGTGTCGGTACTGTTTTAAACACAGCCATTTGCTCGACCGCCGACAGATTGCCGGAGCTGCCCATAGCCGCAATCGTTTCATACACCGAACCGGTCTGAATCGCGGTCGCAACGGTTTTGGCTGTTTCCTGTACCTTGGGTGTCTCCACTATTTGATTAATCGTCGGCGTTTCTTTAAGAACAGGCATAAAAACTGCGGGAGGCATGTCAGAAGATTTCGGGGGCGCCTCGGGATTATTCTTCGGCTGTGGTGATGGTTGTGGTGGTGATGGTGGTGGTGGTGATGGTGGTGATGGTGGTGGTGGCGGGGTCCAGACCTTATAATTTGTACAGGGTGAGGCTGTCCCGTCCGGACATGTTGGTGAGACAGTCCCCGGTGGATTGCTGGGTTCCGCAACCGGCTTGGTGCCCCCTACCATCGAAGTGGTCGCCGCAGGATCGCCGCCGCTAGTGCCTCCGCCGCTAGTGCCTCCGCCGCTGGTGCCTCCGCCGCTAGTGCCTCCGCCGCTAGTGCCTCCGCCGCTAGTGCCTCCGCCGCTGGTGCCGCCGCCGCTGGTGCCTCCGCCGCTGGTACCGCCGCCGCTAGAGCTGGTAATCGTAAGCGTACCGTTGGCAAAGGTCAACTTATAGCCGAAATCTGAAATTAAACTGCTACCCCGACTTATCGAAATCGGATAGCTGCCCGCACCCATGCCGGGTGTTGCGGTGGAGCTCAAATCCGGGCTGCCGGTAAGGGCCATGTTCAGCGTATCACCACCGATTAAACCAGTGTGACTAAAGGTATAATTAATCGGGCTTGTGTCAGTGTCAGAGCGGCTGAAACTATCAGCGGTTAATGTCAGGGTCGGCGCGAGATTACCATATATAAATCTATTCCCTTGAGCTTGAGTAAAGGGAGTTATCATATAACCGAAATTATAATACGGTTTTGCTGACAGTTGGCCATAATAAGAGCCAAATGTGTTAGTGCTGGTCGTATAAACAAGAAACCTTCCGCCATTATTTGGAACTAAACCAGACCCGCCGACGTTGTTAACAAAACTATTGCCAACTGAAAGAATAATTTCATCGCCGGTTCCGCTTGCGGTAATCCCTTTATCAAGCGTAAGGCCATTCGTAACAAGGGTCACCTGACCTGTCGCCATGATTCCATCAACGCCAGACACCGAACCGATAAGAAGGGGGGAGTTTGAACTATATCGAACCGTGTCAGTATTAGCGGACAGTGTTGTAACATTATTTCCGGTATTGGTAAGGTTATAAATACCGCCGGTGCCACCAAGATAAAGACTTCCCGCTTTCAAAGCGGATTGTTGACTTGCCGTGCCGAGGGTTGTCAACTCCAGAAGACCGCTTCCAACATCAATGCCGGCCAAGGTCAGTGTACCGCCGGTAAGATTCAGGTTCGCTCCGCCGGTACTAAACGACTTGCCGGAAGCCATGTTTAGATTCCCGCCGGCATTCACGGTTAGCACTGCACCCGAACTGCCGGTAACATTGCCTTGAAAATCAATATTTGATGATCCGCTTGCACTCAGTAAATGATTAGCTGAATAAGTTACAGGGCCACCAAAAGTCAAGCCGCCGCTCGAAGATATATCGCCATTAAGTACAATGCCGTGGCCAGCATTAAAAATAAGACTATTGGTTGATGTGTTATTAAGATCGATGCCAACTAAAATGTCATGACTTGCTTGCAAAGTAACATTGCTATTAGTAAGCCAGCCTAACAGCATGCTCGGTGGGACTTCATAAGTTAGGGAATTGTTGATACTGCCATCAACATCAGAGAGGCTGTACGGTAGTGTGCCGCCGCCAGCGGTCATAATGTTGATATCGTACGGGTCGAGCAGCCAATTACCGTTCGAACCGGAAAACGACTTGGCGTTAACCCGTATACCGTCAGTGAAGAGGGCATGGCCCGAGGTTTCAATAAAGCCGCCATTGCCGCCATTGACGCCGCCGCGCACCGAAATTGTCCCATAGGTTCGGGTGGTGTCGTCGGCCCAAACCACAACCTTACCGCCCTTGCCCGAATCAAGGGCGTCGGCGATAATGCTGGCGTCGCGATCCACATAAACGACTTGGGCCGGCGGCACCGGCTTGCGCGCCGGGCGAATCGCGAATTCCTCATACTCGGCGGCCGTGGCCTTGCCACCGCGGAAATCGCCGCCGATCAACGCCTCGCCCCCCCCCGCCGCGCCCGAGACATCGACCTTTGCCCCGGCCCTCAGTATGAGTTTGTCAGCACTCGCGGTGACCGTGCCTCCGGTTTGCCCCGCCGTCTTGCCCGAGGCGTCGAGCGTACCGCTGACCTCAACCTTGCCACCATCGCCATAAAGAATGATCTTGCCATTCTTTTGCTCGACCGAGCGGGCCTGAATCGCGCCACCCACATTAATCGCGTTATCAACCACACCCTTGGCGACCGCAGCGGTCAGTTGCACGGTGCCGCCATCGGCAAAAATTTTGCCGTCGTTCTTAACCAACGCCCCGACCGGCTTACCATCGCGCCCGACCACCTGTCCGGCGGTCTTTTTATCGAGCGCCAAATTGATCTTCTGGTCACCATAAAAATCGACGGTGAACTGGTTCCCTGAAGCTAGTGTTACTTCCCCCAGCCGAGCATTAATCACCCCGTGATTAACCACGCCCGGCGCCACCAAAGCGACCAGCCCGGCATCGGCCGCAGTTATATTCCCCTGATTTTCGATAATGCCCGCCGGCTGCGTATCGCTTTGAAAAACATATCGCCCGGCCATGAAGTCTTCATTTTTGATATTATGTGTGGTCGCAACCAAGCCGGCAACGTCGATCTGAGCATTCGGGCCGAAGAAGACTCCGTTCGGATTGACCAGCCAAACATGGCCGTTGGCGGTCAAACGCCCGAGAATTTCCGAAACTTTACCGCCGACGACCCGGTTCAAAGTAATTGCGCTTGAGGATGGTTGATTAAAATTGGTGTGCTCGCCATTCCCAATACTGAAGCTTTGCCAATTAATGATGCCGCGCGCGCTGGTCTGGTTGATATCGACCCTGGTCGGCGAGGTCTGCGTTATGGTCACCTTGCCGCCGGCCACGACGCCGCCTTGAGGATTCGCCAACAGCGGCTCTGCCCGCAGCAGCGCCGCCATCAGAATGACCGCCAAGCCACCATGCAGGGCGGTCGAACAACGCAACCTGTTACGCAGTTGCCGGTCCATGGCTCAATACCTTGCCGCAAGATTAAAGAAAACCCGGGGATCACGATTGCCGTTCGCAGTAGTATTGCGCAGGAAAGGCTGACCAAATTCAACGGCGCCGCTCAGCGACTCCATCATTCCGAATCGAACGCCGGCACCGAACGAGCCCAGCTCCTGCCGGCTATCGGTATCCCCCGACTGATATTTCCACACTTTGCCATAGTCTGTATAGACGAAAAACTGGGTATATTGAATCTTCGGAATTTCGAGTTCGGGCGTATAC
>JBAWVF010000243.1:0-5037 GCA_037147415.1 Rhodospirillaceae bacterium
CACCAATCCGTACCGTGAGCACCACCAACAGCAGGTACCCGGCGGCCAGATGCATCGCGTAGGTGTCTTCGTCGCCGGTGGCATAGGCGACCAGAAAAGCGCCCGACAGGAGAGCGTGAAGGACCAGCTTTACCGTCCGGGCCGAAGGGACCGGACTCGACTGCGGTGAAAGAGTGTCAGTCGTCATGGCGCCCTCCATCGCGAACAAGCTGTCCGGCGCTGGCGGTCAGTCCGGCGCCATCTCCGTATATCTGATAGGCTCCGGCCAGTCCGGTTATGACCACGACCGCCGCCATGGTGTGTAGGAGCATTTTCGGTATCATGGGTCCACCTCAGTGTTGAGATGGCCCATCATGGCAAGCGCAGTCTGAACCGAACCTGAGCGGCTTGTTCATCTCAGGTTCAGCTTCGGGACGGTAGGGTCACGGTATGTACAGATACAGCCTTTCGTCCGTCATGGGGTTCTGTTTAGCCGTCACCGCCTTCGGCGCCGCTGCCGGAGACGACGATCATGATCGAGCCCGTGCTGCGGTCGAGGCAGGGCGAACGCGCCCGTTAGCAGAGATTTTGGAGACGGTCCATCGCGACTACCCCGGAGAAGTTATCGACGTTGAATTGGAAGATGATCATCACCGCGGCCGGGCATCTGATAGCGTGATCATCATTTATGAAATAAAAGTTCGAACTCCTGATGGGCGGATTCTTAAGTTATGTTATGACGCACATACCGGAATTCTCCAATCAGTCAGTAAACGGTGACCCCGATGCGGATACTCGTTATCGAAGACGATGTGGCCTTGGGAGATCAAGTTATTGAAGCGTTGAGCCGAAGTGGCTACGCGGCCGACCTCGCTCGTGACGGTGAAGAGGGTGGCTTTCTTGGCGAAACGGAGCCTTATGACGCAGTGGTTCTCGACCTTGGTTTACCCAAGGTCGATGGCCTGACGGTTCTCAGGCGCTGGCGTAAGTCCGGAGTGGCCGTGCCGGTGATTGTCTTGACCGCACGCGGACATTGGCACGAAAAGGTCGAAGGGATCGATGCTGGGGCGGACGACTATCTGACCAAACCTTTTCGCATGGAGGAATTGCAGGCTCGGATTCGCGCCTTGATCCGGCGTGCTCACGGTCACGCATCACCGGACCTCGCGTGTGGCCCTATTCTCGTCGATACCCGAACCGCCCGCGTCACTGTTGACGGTGCTCAGATTACCCTGACAGCCCATGAGTATCGGGTTCTGACCTACCTGATGATGAAACAGGGTCAGGTGGTAACCCGCACGGAACTGACCGAGCACATTTACGCTCAGGATTATGACCGTGACTCCAACACCATCGAGGTGTTTGTGGCTCGGCTGCGCAAAAAGCTCGGAGACGGACTGATCACGACCGTGCGTGGCCTTGGATACCGGATTGATGCACCATGAAGGCCGGATATTCCCTTCGGTTCCGCTTGCTGGCCGCTGCCGCCGTGTCGATCGCGTTGGCACTGGCGGTGGCGGGCGTTGTTCTGTCCGATCTGTTCGAGACCCACCTTCGTGAGCGCTTCGACCATGAAGTGGCCGGCCACCTTGACCAGTTGGCGGCAAATCTCGGGCTTGATGACCAGCAACGTCCGGTTCTCGAACGGTCCTTAAGTGATCATCGGTTTCAGCGCCCTTTGTCAGGCCTCTACTGGCAGGTGCTGGTCGAGGGAAAAGCGACACTCCGATCCCGCTCGCTGTGGGATACGACGCTCACTTTGCCTAGTGATGTTTTGGCAGATGGTGATTTGCACCGCCACGAAACGGTTGGTCCCGGCGGTATGCCGGTTATTGTGGTCGAACGTTCGGTGCAGCTTCCTGGAGCTGCGGCACGCTTCAGATTGGCTGCGGCCGAATCACGTTCGGTGCTTGACCGAGCCCGCGCCGAATTTGATGGCATGCTGGTTCTGGCACTGGGCATGTTGACGCTGTTCCTGACACTTGCGGCGGCGATTCAGGTTACTATCGGACTTCGCCCACTTGCACGACTGAGGACGGAACTGGCGGAAATCCGTGCGAGTCGGCGCAAATCCTTCGATGCGGCTGTCCCTATCGAAGTTCAACCGCTTGTCGATGACCTGAACCACTTGATTGCGCACAGCGCCGAGGTCGTTGAGCGCGCCCGTGTACAGGCCGGGAATCTTGCCCACGCTTTAAAGACCGGTTTGGCGGTTATTGGTAATGATCTTGACGGCCTTAACGAGATGACGGCACGGCGCTTCCGATCCAGGCTCGATGACATGCTCCGGCATATCAACCACCACCTTGGTCGAGCGCGCGCCGCTGGTGCTGGAAGTCTACCGGGTTGGCGCACCAAAGTGGCTTCGACTATTGCCGCTCTCACTCGAACTCTGGCAAGCCTTCACGGCGAGAAAGAGTTGTCATTCAAAACAGAGTGCGATCAAAACCTGATTTTTTCCGGGGAAAAGGAAGATCTCGAAGAAATTTTGGGCAACATCCTAGACAATGCCTGCAAATGGACAACCGATCGGGTGATGATAAGCGCCCGTCGAGCGGGCCAAAGTAACCTTATTAACCTGATAATCGAAGACAATGGACCAGGGTTACCAGTTGGTGCTGAAGAAGCTATTATCAAGCGTGGTGTGCGGTTGGATGAGACAATGCCGGGATCAGGCCTGGGACTTGGGATCGTCCGTGATCTGTGTGAACTCTATGGCGGCACCCTTGAATTTTCGAAATCAGGCTTTGGCGGCCTTAAGGTAAGCATCACCCTACCGGGAGAGAAGTGAAATGGTTGATAAAAAGACTTTTGTTGCACTGACCTCCGTAGCTGCAAGCGGTACGATGACAGTTGCCAAGCTGGTTGTCGGATTAATGACCGGAAGTCTCGGAATCCTGTCAGAGGCAATTCATTCCCTTCTTGATCTTGCCAGTGCAACCATGACGTACTTTGCCGTTCGGATCTCCGACACGCCGGCGGATGACCAACACCACTATGGTCACGGCAAGGTGGAGGCGCTGTCTGCATTATTTGCAACCTTGTTGCTCGTCCTGACCAGTTTTTGGATCATCTGGGAATCTGTTCATCGCCTGCTTGCCCAGACAATCGAGGTCGAAGCGACTTGGTATGCCGTTGTGCTGATCCTGGTGGTCATTGTTGTCGATATCAACCGCTCACGTGCGCTATTGAAAGTGGCGAAAGAAACCGGTAGTCAGGCGCTCGAAGCCGACGCCATGCACTATATGTCCGACATCCTCAGCTCGGCAGCGGTTTTGCTCGGACTGGGATTCGTCTGGTATGGCTGGCCGAGAGGCGATGCGATTGCAGCCCTGTTTGTTGCATTTGTGGTTCTGGCGGCGGCGTGGCATCTCGGTAAGAACGCGGTTGAAGTTCTCATTGATACCGCACCAAAGGGTATCGCCGAGCGGGTGGCCGCGATCACCAAGGAGTTCGATGCAATCGTCTCGGTCAAGCATGTCCGAGTGCGCCCTGCGGGTTCGACGATTTTCGCCGACATTCTTGTCCGTGTCAGCAGAACTCTGAGCCTGGAAAGTGTGCAGGAACTCCGGCAGGGCATATCAGACTGTCTGCGGCAAGAGCTGCCGAATATCGATGTGCGGGTCGATGCCGAACCCATGATCCTTGACGATGAAACTGTAGCTGAGACTGTACGCGCCGTTGCCGCAAGTCGAGGCCTGTCGGTGCACGATATCGATCTGAGGGAAGCATCGGGAAAGAAATATCTAAGTTTTGATGTTGAAATGGATGAACACTTACCGATTCGCAGCGCTCATGAAATTGCAACGGCTTTGGAGCAGGATATTATCCGTGATATCGGGACGGATGTTGAAGTGACGACTCACATCGATCCGCGTAGATATCGGATATCAAAAGGTCGAGACCTGACACCTGATGAAGTTGCACCGATTGCCAATGACATCGCCAATATAGCAATGACTGTTCCAATGGCTCGCGATATTCACCATCTGCGCGCGTCGCAGAGTGAAGACGGACTGCATATCGCTTTCCATTGTAGATTTGATGGCAACCTGCCTCTCAAAGAGGTGCACCAAGCAGCCTCTCACCTTGAGCAAGCCGTTCTTCGAGGTGTCGTTGGCGCTGTTCATGTCGTTGTCCATACTGAACCGTCAAAGGAAAACAGTTGAAATGTTTGACACAATTGTGCACGCGACTTAGAGAAAAAAGCACCGGAATGGACAGATAATATTAACAGGAGATCGGGTGATGCTGCTAAAGATAATCGTAGTTATTGCCTCACTTGTTTTTAGTTCATCGGCTATAGCGTAGACGCAGTCTGTTCCAGTTTCCCAGGTTAATGATAGCTTACTGCCGAAATCATCTGAGATTGTCGTCCACGATCCCCTTGAGCCATTCAATCGAGCAATGTTTGGATTTAATCGCGCTGTGCTAAGCTATATTATTAACCCTACCGCAGATTACCTAGGGCCGCGCCTTCCTTCGCCAGTAAAGGCAGGATTTAGTAATGCGTATTCAAACCTTACAGAAATAGAGTTCATATTAAACAATCTTCTAACAGGTGCGCCACTAGCGGCAGCCAATTCAGTAGGCAGATTTGCAATAAACTCAACAGTAGGCATCGCCGGCTTGTTCGATGTTGCGAGTTCAATTGGTTTAAAGCGCCGGGAATCTGATTTCATCGAATCTCTGTGCCAGGCTGGTGTCCCGCCAGGCCCGTATTTAGTCTTGCCATTAGTTGGCTCAGCGAACCTTTACAGTGCTGGTAGTTTGGCATCGGCTATTGCATTAGAGGTGTATGGGCTGAGCTTCATATCAGTAACACTGGCAACGCTCGATTTCATTATAATAGATATCGCCGGATCAGCGTCAGCACTTCGATATATAAACACAGTGCCTGTTGCGGACGGCCATGACCCTTATACGGTTATTCGAGCTGACCACACTAACTATATTGACAAAGCTTGTAATCAGAGCGATCTCTCTTACCGTGCACAAAATTAGTCCATGCCTATCGGGTTAACGCACACACCCACTAGATGTTGTGTGCTTCCAGTC
>JBAWVF010000244.1:0-4985 GCA_037147415.1 Rhodospirillaceae bacterium
CTTTCTGGAAAATACTATATCTAGTGGGTGTGTGCGTCAAGCCGATAGGCATGTTGTAATCCTCGTAGAGTTTTTTGGCTGCCTGTTCGGCTTCTTTTTCATCAGTGGTGCCAAGGCTATGACGAATGATCGGCTGTTTTTGAAAACTAATTCGACAATTCCAGATAGAATTTTTGACATCGGTTCGTTGATAAATCATCACACGGCCTCCACAGATTTTGCGTTCGTTCTGAATGAATGAGCCCATGGGAAGATCCCCCTGTAACGGATCTGTGACCAATCGAGCAAAAATCGCCTGTGTCGTATCTGTGACGAGAGCGCAAAAACCAAGCAAAATCAAGGGGTAGGATAAAAACACAGGCAATAGTAGCGCCACCCGACGAAACGGGTTGTGCTACTAACTTGCTGATTTTGTGAGGAAAATGGCGCGCCCGGAGAGATTCGAACTCCCAGCCTTCTGATCCGTAGTCAGATGCTCTATCCAGTTGAGCTACGGGCGCGCTGCTAACACAACAAGAACCGCCGGAAGCGACCTCGTCGGAAGTGGGGGGAACCTACCCAACTCCCGCGCACTTGGCAACCCCTGACGTGCAGTGATCGGAAGTTTTTTTGCCGCTCCTACCAGGCGGCGACCGCCCCGTCCGAGCGCGGATCGTATGCGCCCTCGATCGTTCCCGATGGTGAGCGCACGATCGCACCGGCATGCCCCATCAGATCGCTAAACGGCTCGACAATTTCCAACTCGTGACCGGACAGGCGCAGCCATTCGACCATTTCGGGAGGGAAACGGTCCTCCAGCTTGAGTGAAACCGAGCCCTTGCCGCGTCGCCTTCCGAGAAACCAGCGCGGTGCGGTGACCGCGGCCTGCAAGCCTTCCCCGAAACGGGCATAGCGGCTGAAGACCATGGCCTGTGTCTGTGGCTGCCCCTCGCCACCCATGGCACCATAAGCCATGACCCTCCCGTCATCGAACACCGCCAGCGCCGGATTAAGGGTATGGAACGGGCGCCGGCCCGGGATCAGGGCATTGAACGCTCCGGGCTGAAGACTGAACCCGACGCCACGGTTGTGCCAGAGCACGCCGGTTCGCTCCAGCGCCACGCCCGAGCCGAAAGCCCAGCACAGGCTTTGCATGCAACTGACCACCCTACCCGCCGAATCGACGGCCCCCAACCAAACCGTGTCGCCATATTCTCCGGCCGGGAAATAGGGGCTGGCCCGGCTGCGATCGACCGCCGCGGCGACTTCATCCAGCACTTCGGGCAGCAGAAAATCGGTGGCTTCGACTCGCATATAGGCAGGATCGGTCAGAAAACCTTCGCGGACCCGGCCGGCATGTTTGGTTGCCTCAACCAGACAATGCACATGGAGATAGCCGCCCGCTTCGGGGACTTCCATGCGATCGAACAGGCCGAGAATCATCAGCGAAGCCAGCCCCTGAGTCGGCGGCGGCAAATTATAAAGCGTGCTGCCGCGCAGCCTTACGGTCAACGGATGAACCGGGCGCGCTTGATGCGCGGCCAAGTCTTCGCGAGTCAGCGGGCTGCCGGCGGCCTTAAGCTCGCTGGCGATCACCCCGGCCAATTCGCCGCGATAGAAATCGTCGGTTCCGGCGGCGGCCAGCCGTTCCAGGGTTTTGGCCAGCGCGGGCTGTGTCATCAAGGCTCCCGCCACCGGGGCCTTTCCACCCGGCATGAAGACGCGACCGAAGCCGGGGCGACTCAATAGCTCCTTACCGTCGGCGGCAAAGGCTCCGGCCAAGCCGGCACAGACCGGCACGCCGTCACGGGCATGAAGGATCGCGTCCTGCAACAGACGGGCGAGCGGCAACCGACCGCCCCGGGCTCGGCTGATCTCCAGCGCCGCAGTCCATCCGGCCACGGTGCCCGCCACCGTGTTGCAGGCCAGCGGACCGCGCCCAGGCATTTCGGACAGCTTATTCTTGCGATAAAGCTCGGGACCGACATTCTGGCCGACCACGCCGGTCGCCATGATGCCGATCGGCGGCTTGCCCAGCTCGTGAATCATCCAAAAGCCGTCGCCGCCAAGGCCGTTCATGTGGGGATAGACCACGGAACAGGTCGCCGCCGCCGCAATCACCGCCTCGATAGCGTCGCCGCCCTCGCGCAATACCGCAAGCCCGGCCTGAGCCGCAAGCTGATGAGGGGCCACCACAAGGCCGCGTCGGCCATAGGTCGTGTTCAACATGCCGAACCTTCAAATCCGTTGGTATTCTGTCACAGCGGCGGCAAGCCGATTACCGTTTGGTGCAGCCATAACGCCGCCGCAAACAGCCCGAGGCCGATTCCCGTCCGCAGGGGCGACAACTCACCGAGTTTCAAGCCGGTTCTCCCCGCCGAAATAGCGCCGAAGGGCATACGCGAGGTTGCAGCGGCGAAGTTCCGCCAAGCCGTATCTCCGACCTTAAGCCGGGTTTTGTGATCGAGCGAGACCATCCCGCGCACCGCCGTAGCTAGCAGAGTTCCGAACAGCACCAGCCCGGCCGTATGACCGTTCATCAGTAAATGTGCGACCGCCCACAGCGCAATACCGACCATTACCGGATGACGGGTAATGCGGGTGACGCCGCGAACCGGCAGCGCCCCGACTTCAACCAGATGCTCCGGATTGCCTGCGGTCGGGTTGTCAGGCGTCGTGCCCAGCGCAATCAGGGCGAATCCGAAGCCGATCAATACCGCGCACGGCGGTCTCAACCAAAGATACGGTCCCCACAGTAGCTCATCATGCGGCGCCGCCCGATATCCGAGAATCAGCCCGGTCATGGCACCGAGGCTAAGCAGGGTAAACAGGCCGAGATAGCCGATTTCGCCCAGCCGCGGCGCCAAAAGCGGACGCAGATGCCACGGTCCGAGCCAGTGAATGGTCATCCACACCGCCGCCGCCAAAATCAAGAGTGCCATCGTGCGCGTCTCCTGCTACCGATCACGCCACATTGTAAGGAATACAGTGTAGAGGAGTCCTTCGGCCATGACCATGATCACACCCCGCCGCGTCAGCGGCAATTCCACATCCCGCCGCTTTAGCGGCGACACGCTGGTGATCGCCAGCCACAATCGAGGCAAGGTCGGGGAGATCGCCGAATTGCTGCGCCCTTTTCTCGGCGATTTTCGCTCGGCCGCTGATCTGGGACTGGCAGAGCCCGAAGAGACCGGCGACAGCTTTACCGCCAATGCCGAAATCAAGGCCCGTGCCGCGGCGGCCGCGGGTTTTATTGCGCTGGCCGATGATAGCGGCCTGGCGGTCAAGGCGCTTGGCGGTCGGCCGGGGATTCATTCCGCGCGCTGGGGGGGGGCGGAGCGTGATTTCATGGTCGGCATGGCCCGGGTCAATGACGAGCTGGGCAGCGCGGCCGATCGCTCGGCCTGTTTTGTCTGCGCGCTCACGCTGGCTTGGCCCGATGGTCATTGCGAGACCGTTGAAGGCCGGGTGCACGGGACACTGGTCTGGCCGCCGCGCGGAACCAACGGCTTCGGCTATGACCCGATCTTCGTGCCCGACGGCTATACCGAAACCTTCGGCGAGTTGCCGGCCGCGGTCAAGCACGGGTTGAGCCACCGCGCCGACGCCTTCCGCAAGCTGGTGGACCGATGCTTCAAAAGTTAAGGCGCCTGAAATGCCATGGTGCCGAGGCGCTTGACCGTATCCCGAAGCGTTTCGAGTGCGGCCCGGCTGTCCGCGGCAAGGCGCAGTAATGCGGGCAGGGAGCGGGGCTCGCGCAGTAAGCGCATTGCGACCGCCAACGGGCGGGTTCGGCCATCCGGCCCGAGTCCGGCGAGTGCCGGACCGGGAATGGCACGCTCGGCCGGATCGGCAATGGCGCGCACTACCAAAAAAGGTAAGCCATGCCGAGCGGCCACTTCGGCAACGATATGACTTTCCATGTCAACCGCAACGGCACCGCTGGCCCGCGCCAACGCCGCCTTGTCGGTTGCATTCGTAACCGCCTGATTGCTGCCGGCCAGCGCCCCGTCGATCCGCGGAACCAATCCGCTATCGCGCAGGCGGGCGGCAAAACGGGCGTGCCACAGCGGATCAACCACCCGATCCCCCTGCCCCGCAGCGATCACCCGTTTTGGTAAGATCAAGTCGCCCGGTGTTAATCCCAGGCTGAGCGCCCCGGCAAGGCCGAAGCTGACCAGTGCGGACACGCCGGCTTCGACCAGCGACTCCGTGCGCGTCCGCGCCAGATCGGCCCGGGCCCCCGAACAGACGACACGCACCCGGTTACCGAGCGGAGCCAAACACTCCGCTTCGGCAACCATACCCACAATGATTCCGGTTATCCGCATCGGCCGGACCCGAGACTTAATATCCGAGACTCAACATCCGAGCCTCAATGCGGGGCGAGGAATCGATCACTCTCCCAACGTGAATCCTGAATCCAGTCGTAAAGCTCAATTCGACCCTTCTCCGGATCATGTGCCACATAAAGATCCTTAGATTCAGTATCGCGATAGATTATCGAGCATTGCGCCTGCCCTTCATTGCAGCGCAAGCACAGCATGTCTTCTTCAATTTCAAAGCGGCACATCGTGCTGTATTGCTTGGGGCCACCCGCGAAATTAAGCCAGCGGCCGCGGTTATCGGCATCAAAGGCCAGCAGTCTTTGATATTCCATTCCGTCGGGCGCCGCGATAATCGCGGAACTCCAAGACTTGCCGCGCAATAAAGTATCAATCTCGGCGCCGCTGAGCCGAGCCAATGTCGGCGGCAGTTCACCGTTATTGTCCTCGCGGTACTTAAGAATGACAGCACCGCGCTTCATGTATGGCTTCGTCACCGGAGTACATCCCGTGCATTGAAGCTGGGTCGTCGTGCTGATGGTTGAGGTGGCCGGGCCGTGATCGCTGGTAACCGGCGGCGCAGCCTTGCGCTCCGATGCGGGGGGCGCGGGGTCAACCGCCGGAGTCGCTGATCCCGTTGCGGTATCGCCCGCCTGAAGCGGTGCATATCCGAATAACAAC
>JBAWVF010000245.1:0-4975 GCA_037147415.1 Rhodospirillaceae bacterium
CTTCGGCCCACTGGGCGAGTTTGGGCGCGTCTTTGGTCCAGATTTCGACGGATTGCTTCCCCGGTCCGGGCGACGGTCAAAATGGCGAACTCAAGCGCCCGCGCTCCGAACCCGACTTGCGCCCGGACGGCAGCCATGAACGCTCCGATCTCGGCATAAGGCAAAGCCGTGTGGTGCTCGACTTTCTGCACCTTGGAGCGGGCCGGCAACAGCAAGTCGAGATAACCGCGCCAGCGAGCAGGGTTCTCACCCTCGACACCGTCCGCGCATGGACCGCCGCCGCCACCGCCAAACGCAGCCGGCGCAGGGGGGGTGACGGCTTGTTTTCCGGACCGGAATGGCTTATGTTACATGTAACAAGCGGGGGCCGGCATGGCTGAAACCATTTCCTATCGCGTCCAGCGTCACCGCGACGGTCTGCGGGCCGCCGGGTTGCGCCCGGTCCAGATCTGGGTGCCGGACACCCGCCGGAGCGGATTCGCGGCCGAATGCCGGCGGCAATCGCTGCTGGTGAAGAACGATCCCCTTGAACAAGAAACGCTGGCGTGGCTTGAGCAAGTGAGCGACACGGGCGACTGGAAATGAAGCGCGGCGATCTCGTGACCGTGGCGCTCCCGGGCGACTATGGCAAACCGCGCCCAGCCCTGGTCATCCAGTCGGATTTGTTCGATGAACACCCCTCGGTCACTATCCTGCCGGTCACCGGCGAATTGCGGGACACGCCGCTGTTCCGCCCGACGGTCACGCCAACGCCGGCCAACGGCTTGCAAAAGCCCTCCCAGATCATGGTAGACAAGGTGCATACCGTCGCGCGGGAGAAGGTTGGCGAGGTGTTCGGGCAGTTGGAAGACGAAACAATGGTGGCCGTGAACCGGGCCTTGCTGCTTTGGGTGGGGCTGGCATAACCCCGATCGCCGATCTGATCGCGATTCACGAGAAGGTGCATCGGGGCGACTTCGTGCTGTCGCTGACCGATGGTGTCGACCACCCGCGCGAAACTCTGCGCAACTCTGTGGTAACGCCGCAACTCAAGGTCTGTTTCGACGAGGCGCCGGGCTTCGTCCGTAATGCCATCCTCTCCAACCGCAGCAAGGCCGCTTACCTCCACGGCTGTTTCGGCTCGGGCAAAAGCCATGGGTGCGACTTTGTGACACAGTAAGACTAGCGGTTGGGGCTGATGAGGCGCAAGAACGCGCAGTGGCCATGAGCTCCGAGTCGGAACGGTATTTCGAATAATTCAAAAATGAATGACAGTTTCAATTTGATGGAATTTATCGATAAACGCCCCCTAATATTTGGTTAACAGATAAATCAATGTCCTGCCGCAGTGCACAACGGCATGGCGCAGCGCAAGATGCATACTTCATTACGGAAAATGAATTAAGCCTTAATATATAGTTGACAGCTTACGCGGGATTTTACGTACTGTGTCGTGTGAACAAAAGTACAGCCGGTTTGCGAACATAACCCCCACACCTTATTCGTTGAGAAAAGATTTTTGACATAAGGCAGTGTCTTACCGCTACAAACTTATGAATTATAAATATTCGGCCTAAGTCCTCAAGCAACGGAACGCTGCGAGGTGAAGCATGCGCGCACGGAACGGCCCATCACAGCTTAAGCTCACCGGTCTCTAACTATCCGAACACCTGAAGCAATTCGGGTGCGATTGCCGGAGGCGTCGGCGGTTTTCCCGCGCCTGACCGTGATGTGCGCGGAAAAACAAGTTTTGGATCAGCGCGGGAGCTTGATCATGGTTAATACCCACAGAAAGATTTCACAATGAGCGGCCCGGGGGATGCGGCGCAAGTCTACCTCGAGGAGGTGGCCGACCTGTTGGTTCAGCTGGAGGAATCGCTGCTCGGGCTGGAGCGGGCTCCGAATGATCGTGATCTGTTGGACACCGCCTTTCGGGCGTTGCACACGATCAAGGGCTCGGGCGCGATGTTCGGGTTCGATGCCGTCGCCGGCTTCACGCATCATCTGGAGACCACCTTTGAACAGGCGCGCAAGGCGGGGCTGAAGCTGACCCCGGCCTTGATCCGGATCGCGTTGGCCTCAAAGGATCACATCCGGGCGCTGATCGAAAGGCCGGCTTCGCTCGACCCGGCGGCGAGCACCAATCTGCTGGCGCTGATGGCGACCTGCGTCGGTGAAGCGGGCGTAAAGCCGTCCGTGACCCCGACCGGAGGCGCCCTGGATGAGCCGGAAGGTCCGGCAAGTTGGCGCATTCGCTTCCGGCTGCCGCCCGACGCGATGGCGAACGGCACCAATCCCTTGAGATTACTTGACGAGTTACGGGAACTCGGCCCGTGCACGGTGGTCGCGCTGACCGACTCCGTGCCCGCGCTGGAGGCCATCGATCCCACCGGCAGCTATCTCGCCTGGGACGTGATTTTGACCACCGAGCGGCCGAAATCGGTGATCGAGGATGTCTTCATTTTCGTCATCAACGACATGGAGCTTCGGATCGATCGGCTGGCGGAGGAACCGGGCCGGATCGGCGAAATTTTGGTCCGCCGCGGTGATCTCAAACCGGAACTGGCCGAGGCGGCGGCGGCGCGTCAGGAGCGGCTCGGCAGCCTGCTGGTCAAGGACGGCACGGTTAGCGCGGAGTGCTTACAGTCGGCCCTGACCGAACAAAAGCATTTGCGGACCGAAGCCGGCAAGGTGACGGTGGCCCCGGCGGTCAACTCGATCCGGGTGCCGGCCGAGCGCCTCGACAGCCTGATGGATCAGGTCGGTGAATTGGTGATCGCCCAGGCCCGACTAAAACAAATGATGCTGGCGTTCGACGATGCCGCGCTGCGGGGCATAGCCGAGGAAATCGAGCGGCTGTCCAACGGGCTGCGCGACACCACCATGGGCATTCGCATGGTGCCGATCGGCACCCTGTTCGGGCGGTTCCGCCGCTTGGTCCATGATTTGTCGCAGGAACTCGGCAAGTCGGTGCAACTGACCATGTCGGGCGAGGAGACCGAGCTTGACAAGACGGTGATGGAACGGCTGGCCGACCCGCTGGTGCACATCATTCGCAACAGCCTTGATCACGGGTTGGAGGACCCCGAGACCCGCCGACGCGCCGGCAAGAACCCGCAGGGAACCATTCACCTGTCGGCGACCCATTCCGGGGCTCAGGTTTTAATCACCGTGCATGATGACGGCCGCGGGCTCAATCGCGACGCGATCCGGGCCAAAGCACTGGAAAACGGCTTGATTACGGATGACGCGGCCCTGTCCGACCCCGAGCTGCTCCAATTGATCTTCCATCCCGGTTTTTCGACGGCGGCGGCGGTTACCAACCTGTCCGGGCGCGGAGTCGGGATGGATGTGGTCAAGCGCACCATCGAGTCCCTGCGCGGCTCGATCGAGGTGATCAGTCCACCGGATGTCGGCGCCTCGATCATCCTCAGCCTGCCGCTGACGCTGGCCATCATCGACGGCCTGCTGGTGCGGGTCGGGCATGGCCGCTATGTCATCCCGCTCTCGGCAGTGGTGGAATGCGTCGAGCTGTCGGACGATATGGACCAGGGGCACAAGGGCCGCAACTTCCTCAATATTCGCGGCGACCTTGTCCCGTTCCTGCGCCTGCGCGAGGCGTTCCGCTCGCCGCTGCCGCCCGACCCCTATCAAAAGGTGGTGATCGTCTCGACCGGAGAGCGGCGCATCGGGCTGGTGGTCGATGAGCTGTTGGGCGGGCATCAGACGGTGATCAAGTCGCTGTCGAAGTTGCACGCCAATGTCGGAACCTTCTCGGGGGCGACCATCCTCGGTGACGGTTCGGTCGCGCTCATCCTCGACACCGCCTATCTGGTCGCCCGCGGTCAAAGCCAGGATGCCGGACGCAAGGCCGCCTGATCCGGCGACACCAAGACGCAACGGCAAGAAAGGACCACGGCCGATGGCTCAAACCGCTCATGAAATCCGGCCCTCGTTCGAGGCGTTGACTTTGGGCATTGCCAGCGAGGTGTTCGCGCTCGACGCCAACACCGTGCGGGAAATTCTCGAAATCATTCCGGTTACCGAGGTTCCGGGCGCGCTCGACTTCGTGCCCGGCCTGATCAATGTCCGCGGCCGGGTGGTGCCGCTGGCCGATCTGCGGATCAAGTTCGGCATGGAGCGAGTCGAGAACACCGAGGACACCCGCATCGTCGTGGTTGAAATCACTCTCGACGGCGAGCCGACCATCGTCGGCCTGATCGCCGACAAAGTTTATGAAGTCACCGAAATCTCCGGAGCCAGCATCGCCGACACGCCCGAAACCGGGATGAGTTGGCGCGCCGACTACATCAAGGGCATCGGCAAAAACGGCGACGACTTCATCATCATCCCCGATATCGAACGAATTTTTACTTCCTAGCGAAGCCGGAGCAAGCGCTCTCTTTCCAGAACCGTTATCCGAGGAGTCAACCAATGGCCGTTCTTGGCGATATGAAGGTTCGAAACAAGCTGATCGCGGCCTTTAGCGCGATCGTGGTTGCCGTTGCGGGATTCGGCTACATGACCATGACGAGTCTGAGCACCGCGCGGACGACGGTCGGATGGAACAGTCACACCTATGATGTTCTTGAAGAACTAAATGGTATTCTTCTCGGCATGGTGAACCAGGAAACCGGGGTGCGCGGCTATCTGGTCGCGGGCGACGACAAGTTCCTGGAGCCGTTCAAGGCGGGCAGGGAAGCCTATGAGCAGCATCTGGCCAAGGTCAAGCAATTGACCTCCGATAATCCGGCGCAACAGACCCGTCTCGCTGATTTGGATCGACTGGCCAAAACCTGGCAGAACGAGATCGCCGCCAAGGAAATCGCCTTGATGGCGGCGGCCACCACCCGGGAGCAAGCGCGGACGATGGAAGCGTCGGGCGCCGGAAAAGCCTCGATGGACGGCACGCGGGCCAAGCTCGCGGAGATTTCCAAGATCGAATCATGCCTATCGGGTTAACGCACACACCCACTAGATGTTGTGTGCTTCCAGT
>JBAWVF010000246.1:0-4945 GCA_037147415.1 Rhodospirillaceae bacterium
TCTGGAAAATACTATATCTAGTGGGTGTGTGCGTCAAGCCGATAGGCATGAAACCAACAAAGCCTTGAACGAATTCGATAGCAATACTCAGAAAAATGCGGCCTTGGTCGAACAAAGTTCGGCGGCCGCTCAATCCCTGGCCGATGAGGCAACCCATCTGGTGGAAATTATCTCGGCATTCCGAGACAACGAACCCGATGTCTCGGAACCGAAAGTTGCGCCGAAGTCTGATGCAAAACCTCATCCTTACTCCCATAAAGGGGCAACTCGGCCGGCTCGCCTTGAAAAAGCGCGGACCGGTGAACGAGGCTGGATGGAGCTTTAAGTACTCTATCATTATTCAGGGAGAGCAAAATGGCCGTGTCGGTTGCTTCGCCTGCGATAACCGCGACTTTGCTGGCCCCGATAAAAACCCGAGTTCACGCTTCCTTCGTGGTTCTAATCAGCGTGATCTCATTTTTCTGGCTGTATTTCAGTTACGCGGTGACCGCATCCGATGAAATTAAACAGGTGCTCAGTATCTTCACTTTTTTACTAATCGTACTTGCGTGGGGGCTTGAAAGAACACTTGTTCTCCAAGACGGAATTCTGCGCCGCCAGTTAGAAGAGTTTGCCGCAAGCAAAGCCGCAGCCGACATGGTGGTAGAGGATATTAGCCGAATTACCGAGGCTTTGGCCAAAGGTAACCTTGCCTGTAAAATTAAGCAATCCTATCCGGAAACTCTTCAAAAACTAAAGGACGACCTTAACGCCGCACTTGAAAAGCTTAACGATGCTGTGGGCCGGATCAATCGAACAACGTCAACTCTGGCTGCAACCACCGCTGCCGTCGCGGAAGCCGGGCGCGAGTTGTCGAAACAGGCCGAGCGCCAGGCGGATAATCTGGAACAGGCGACCGCAGCCATGTCCAGGATAGCCGCGACAGTCAGAGCCAATGCGGAGCGAACACATGAGGCCGAGTTAACGGCAGCCGTCGTTCGTAAGGATGGCGAACATGGCTCAATAGTCGCCGGGATGGCCATTGAAGCGATGAAACGGATCGCCGCCTCATCGCACAAAATCACCGACATTATCAGCGTCATTGATGATATTGCGTTTCAAACCAATATGTTATCCTTGAATGCTGCGGTCGAGGCGGCCCGGGCCGGGGAAGCCGGCCATGGATTTGCCGTGGTCGCCCAGGAAGTGCGCTTTCTGGCCCGGCGCTCCGCGCAAGCCTCCAAAGAAATCAAGGACTTGATCATGGGCAGCGACGCCGAAGTCCGCAGCGGCGTCGAAATGGTCGGCACTGCCGGCGGTGCGCTCCGCGGCACTGTGCATGCAGTTGAAAAAGTGGCACTGCTGATCGAAGCCATTGCGAGCGGTAGCCGGGAGGAGAGCCGGATACTTGAAGAAATTGACCATGCTGTCACGCAAATGGGTCAGAGAACCCGACAGAACATCGCTCTTGCCGAAGACACCAGTGCAGTCGCCCGAACAATCCATCATGAATTTGAGTCTCTGCAAGCGCTAACCGGTTTTTTTGCGACAAACAGCCCCGTTTCCGCCCCCAAAAAGCGCAATACCCCGGCGGCCAAGGTTACGCGCCCTAAACCTAAACCCCGAATAGAAATGCCAACTCATCAGCCGCCCTCGCCTTCTCCCGAATTATCGAACAGAAGAGGCGTGTTAACTCATGCCGACGAGGATCAAGAGTGGAAAAATTTCTAGTATAACACCTTATCCCGCGATGGTCTTAAAGACCTCGGTTGCGCGCACCAAGGCCGAGCGTGTGCCCGGTTCCATGGCAGAATGACCGGCGTCGGGAATAATCTTGTAATCGGCTTCGGGCCAAGCCCGGTGCAGACTGTCGGCAGAAACAATCGGGCAAACAACGTCGTAGCGTCCCTGAATAATAAAGGCCGGTAAATGCCGAATTTTTCCGACATTATCGAGTAAACGGGTATCAGGATCGAACAAATTATTACGGAAATAGTGCGCCTCGATGCGGGCAAGGCCAAGCGCATGGGTATCTTCCGCCGCCGCCGCAACCAAATCGGGATTGGGCAGCAACGATGAACATGCACTCTCATAGACACTCCAGGCGCGCGCCGCGGCCACGCGCACCACCGGATCATCGTGGTTGAGCCGTTGCCAGTAAGATTCCAACAAGTCACGCCGTTCCAACTCGGGCAAGAAACCAACAAAGGCGGCGTGCGCTTCCGGATAAATCTGGCCCATGCGATAGAGAAACCACTCGATTTCACTCCGTTGCATCAAAAAGATGCCGCGCAGAATTAAACTAAGACACCGTTCCGGGTGGCTCTCGGCATAAGCCAAGGCCAAAGTACTACCCCATGAGCCGCCGAACAGATGCCAGCGGGAAATACCAAGTAGTTCACGCAACCGTTCAATATCGGAAACCAATAAATCGGTCGTATTTGCCCGAGTCTCGCCCAAAGGACGCGAGCGCCCGGCCCCCCGCTGATCCATGATTACAATGCGATAATGAGCCGGGTCGAAAAAGCGGCGATGGGTCGGCGAGGCCCCTGCCCCCGGACCTCCATGCAAAAACAGCACCGGCACGCCCGCCGGATTACCGCTTTGCTCCCAGTAAAGCGTATGAAGCTCGTCCACCCGCAAGATGCTGGTCTGGAACGGCTCAATTGACGGAAACAGCTCAGCACGCGCAATCATGGGTAAGCTCTTTTAACATGACCCGGCACGCAGTTTAGGGGGTGCTTGCCTCCGAACCAAGGAAAGACCGGCGGAGCCACGCAAAAATTATACCCGGCGCCGTCGATTACGGGTCCGCAGGCGCTGAGGGCAGATGAACCGTGAAAGTACTGCCCACACCTACCGCGCTTTGAATCGTTACCAATCAATTTTCTTATATCCGCCGGGGCAAGCCCCCGGAACACCGGCTTTCAACCACAAGCCCAGGCCTCGATAAAGGCTTGCAACCCCGTCAGCTTAGCCAATCGCTGCTCCTGGTCACCCCGACGACCGGCGGCATCCGCGCTCAGCCACTCTCGAATCGTCGGAGCAAAATCGGTATCGGTAGCGGGATCAAGCAGCGCCCTATAGAGCGGCGCCGACGGCCGAACCGCAAAGGACGGGCCACTCAAACTGAGTTCCTGCCGTTTTGCGACCCTGAAGGTCAGCAAAACATCCTGGGTAAACGTGTCAAGCCGCTCAGGACAAGTCATGAACCCATCAATAATCGCCGCCAATTTATCAGGAGAAACATTGCCCTCCCAGCGGGACAAAGCTAAGAATAGCCGTGGTTCAACAATGAAATTCGGATAATGTTCACGCAGCGGGCCAAGCGCCCGCCAGGCCGATTTGTTATAGGTCTGAAGCGCGGCACGCAGAAAGTCCAATTGAGGGCGTAGTTTACGACGATGAAGTGCGGTTGCCGCTCCTTTCATTTGACAGCACAGTGTCTCTAACAATTCAGGATAGATGCGACAAATATCATAGCACACCTTATCCGGTTCGAGGCCGGCGGCTTTATCACAGCCACCTTGTTCGGAAAGCTCCCGGTAAAGCTCGGTGAGCAAAGCTCGGGTTTGCCGCAAGTCTTCCAGCATCAGACCCGCAAGGGTGTCGAGAACGAGATTCCCGCTCCAGGACCGAGCATACTCCTTCCGATTTAACGGTTTTCTTCGACTGAATTCATCTTCGAAAAATAACGAGCCCTCGGGGTCAATCAGCACGAGTTTCTTTGATAAATCGCGATTATCCTTGGCCAAACGCAGGTTAAGCGGGTCGGGAAAGCGCCGAATAAACAAGCAAAGATGGCGCAGAACCGGGGCGCCGGTGGCATCACGCGCAGCACTGTGAAGTGACTTACCCTTTGCAGCGGCGCGGTCAAGGGCCGCACAAAAAACCGCCGGTTGACCGGACGCAACCATGAATGATGACCCGACAACCCGAATAATGTCGATATTTTTAATGCCGAAAATCGGATGAACCGCTTCCAGCGCTTCGGCACAGGGATCATGTTCGGCTGGAACATCGGCATCAATACCGGTATTTTTCAGTCGAGAGGCAATCAAACGAGCGGCAGCCAATTTTCCGAACAAGGTTTGAATGGCTACAGGCTCATCATTCGTCTTGATCACCCGCTCCAGCGACTTCCGGCTTTTTTCCACGAACAAAGCCAACGGCTCCGGACACTGGGGCAAAGTCACCGCAACGGTAGCCACGACGCCGATAATGCGCACATATTCATTAGCTGCCGCCTCAACTCCGGAAGCGTGAATCGACTCTTCCAAAGCATACCTCCCAAGTCCTGAAATCTTAAACACTTCATCGCGCTTATTCAAGCGGTTCGCGGCGCGATAACCAAACCGCATGATTGCCGCGCATCTCGTGCCAAATCACCCTCGAATTAGATATTGAGTGATCCTATTCTGATAAAGGGCCGAAGCCATCTGTTACCATCAAAACACGGCCAGCATCTCCCTGACGAACATGGCTTGATCGTCCGCAGAGACCATAATAATCTAAGCGAATATTTGGCGGGGGGACGCAGTGGATCAGACGAGGCTTATCTGGCTGATATTCGGACTTGTATGCGGAGTGGCATTCGGATCTTTGATCAGTTATAGCGAAACTATATCCGATCCGTCAATCTTCGGGTTTGCTGGCCATGCATCACTCCCGCCATTAACTGTATTGGTTATTGTTATAATATTAATATTAACCGGCGCTGCTCTCGGCATAATCTTTAATCGAATTAATGCTAAGAAACACTTTTTTCTCCGCGAGCAATACCACCAGCAGGCTTTGGAACAACGCCTTTGTGTGGAGCAAGAACTGGGAAATGCTCTTGCTGAAAGCGAACGCCTGTTTCGTGCCGTATTCGAAGCTTCGGGTGACGCTATTATTGTCATGGACGATCGGCATTTCATGCCTATCGGGTTAACGCACACACCCACTAGATGTTGTGTGCTTCCAG
>JBAWVF010000247.1:0-4919 GCA_037147415.1 Rhodospirillaceae bacterium
CTTACAGCTACCAAAACGAGTCAAAGTGCTGTGTATCTCTACCGAAGACCCTCAATTAAAGTCTTAGCTCTGCTCGACTCGTCTTACGACGGCGAAGCATTGACGGCCGCCCGCTTGGCCGCCCGCTTGGTGAATAATGCTAATCTGAGTTGGGACGACGTGATCCGGGGCGCGGGACGCGACAACAGGCCGATTGCAGCTTCGGAGCCGGCAGTTGCAGACTGGCGTCGGGTCATTTCTATTATAGAACGCAGCTCCAGGGTGCTGGCCCCGTGGGAGCATCAATTTATTAACGCACTCAAGCAATTGTCTCGAATATCGGATAAGCAACGAAGAGCGCTTGGAGTGTTATGCAGAAAAGTTGCAATGTATCATCGATCTCATCCTGCGTGATTTGCATTTATTGTTAGATAATAACAAATATACTGCTGAAACTCGCGATGGATTGCTTCAGTCAACCCTGATGGAAAGAACTCATCATGAACATTCTTGCCTTCACAGCTAGGCAGTGCTGCTATCACATGCCTGCCGATAGTTTGAAATGGCGGCTGGCCGACATGCTTGAGCGCCGTCTAAGCAGTGCTCAGCTGCCCGGAAAAGCGGTCACTCGACTGCCCTCGGGCTTCAGCATGAAGCTCGATCTCGCCGACTTCATTCAACGCACGATCTATATCACCGGCCATTGGGAGCCGACGATTGAGCGGGAGATCGAGGCTTGTCTTGGTCCCGGCGACATATTCATCGATATCGGCGCCAACGTCGGGTATTTCTCTTTGCTGGCGGCTCGTTTAGTCGGCACAAGGGGCCAAGTGCTGGCGTTTGAACCTAATCCGCAGATATTCAATGCTTTGTTGTCGAATATCTCGATCAATCAGCGGCTTGCTGTTTCGGCTTATCAAATGGCGCTGGGCAACCAACAAACGACTGCCGAGCTGTTCGTCGCCAAACCGGGAAACTCGGGTGCTACCTCATTGACGCGCTCGCCCTCGACAACCGATCAGGCCGAAATCGTGCCAGTCGAACGCCTGGACACCGTACTGTCACGGCTCAACGTGGCTTGCCCCCGCCTGATTAAGATCGACGTGGAAGGAAGCGAAGTGTCGGTCCTTGAAGGAATGGGCGATCTGCTTGCCGGGTTGTGGGCGCCGGTGATCATTTGTGAAATCTCGGAATATAGTCTCGCTCAACAGGGGCACTCCAAAGAGGATATATTCGACATCATGCGGCGCTTCGGCTACAAAGCGCGCCTGCTGCCCCCCGTCGGCGTCAGTACCTTTAGTGATACGGGTGTTTATCTACAGTATAATGTTATATTTCAAAAGAAGCCCTTCGATTGAACCGGCTCATATCCCGATTTGTCTTATATCTTTATTTCGTATCGACTTACATCAATGAACCGGCCGAAGGCCGGTTCATTGATGTTATCAACGTATTGAAAGGACACGGAGGTGTGTCGGTCAGGTTAAACAGCATCAGTCGCGGTTATGCGTCCTGCCGGAGAAGGAATCCGGTGTCATGGTGCCAAGCGATGTCCCGTCGCCGACCATATTCTGCTGTGGCTGTGACGGTGACATGTTGGAGCAAGCCGTGGTGAGGGCGAACAGGCCGACCATCACGATTATCGGAATGATACGCATTGTAGCCTCCTTGAAGTGTTGACGGCGATACCGCGTTTTGCACGTGGTTCTTCTTAGTTGGTAACGATCACGATCTGGGCACGCCGGTTCTTTCGTTCACGAACTTCATCCGCGGTCGGCACCAGCAACTCGGTCTTGCTTTTGCCGATAGTTGTGATTGCGTCCGGATTAATTCCACGCCGGATCAGTTCAGCCTTAACCGCAGCGGCACGACGTTCGGAGAGGGCTTGATTGTAACTTAGTGATCCCGTCGTATCCGTATGGCCGGTGACATCAATACGAGTCAGCCTCACTTGTTGCATAGAAGTGACGGCTTCATCAATAGTTCTGCTGGCATCCGGCTTGATGTCCGACTTATCCCAATCGAAAAAGACCAGGAACTCGGCGCGAGGTGATGACGCAATTTGAGCAACCTGCGGAGCACAATAAAAACTGTCATTGTGTATGACATAGATCCCGCTTGATGCTGTTATCACCGGAACCCCGGAAGACCCGACATGGACCGGGTTGCAGATGGTGGCATTATAGGCATCAACATCGGATAGCGCATAAGCCGTGCCGGTAAGCAACGGGAAAAACGCTATCCACATCAGTGCTGCGGCGATAGCGTATCGGTTGTTGGTATGCTTCATCTTGCTTCTCCTTAAAATATCTATATAGGGTATCAGTGCAAAACGCAGAAACAGCGACGAAAGCGTTGCATTCAGCAGTATATGTAGTAACAGGATTGAAATAATAGCAAACAATAGCATAGATAAGCTTAATATAGTTTAGCCTACGTTGGGGAGAAAGATGTTATTTGAGAGCCGACAATCAATAACTACAACGTTGACCGACGACATTTCAAACGGTCAGGTATACGTTTGAGGTAAATCCGTTTTTATCGAAATGCTGGAAGCGGATCGCAGAAGCTGGTGGTTTTGCCACTGCGATCCGCCGGGCGTCGGCACCTCGTCGAAATCCGCACCGATCAGACGGGGACTGACCGACGACGGATCGCAACCAAGCCCAGCAAACCGACGCTGATCAAGACCAGGGTAGCGGGTTCGGGAACCTCACCGGAACGAGTGCTGCGCTTTTACAAATGTGAAACCGGATACCTTACATGGACAAAACGCGCGATCAATCGCTTACAGTTGTCGGCCTGAAACGGCAGCAATCACGAGACGTTCAACGCCGCCCGGCCGCCCGGCTACTTGCCATGCCGCCATTAGCACGGCACCGTAAACCGCCGCCCCCGTAATCACGCGCAGGCCCAAGCGGAGCGCAGGTATGGTGACCGCGTCGAACGGAAGGACCGACAGCACCCAAGCCATCATGGCGGCGGCCACAATCGGCCGCCAGATCACCGCAGCAACGTCGGCCCGGGTTATCGGCAACAGCTGCAACAGATAATGGAACGACACCGGCAGGATAATCAGCCACACGATGAGCCGCGCCATGACCACGCCTTCAAGGTCGGTGAACCGCACCGCAATGATCATTGTCGGTAGCAGCAATGCCGTACACAGCCAGCTTTGCATGGCACCGCGACGCGGATCGCCTACAGCGTTGAACACCAGGCTTGCGACATTGGCGAAACCGACCAACGCCCCCGTGAAGGCTAGCCCCGGAATTAACGGGGCCATCTCGCGCCAGTTGTCGCCCAGCATGACGATCACGAGGTCATCGGCGACCAGGGCCAATCCGGTCGCGGCCGCAGTGGACAACACCGCGATCAGGCCCAACACATCGAGCAACAAAAGGCGCAGGCGCGCGCTATCGTGATTAAGTCCCGACATTACGGGAAAAAGCGCGCGACCGATCGGGTCAACAATCTCCGTGGTCGGCAACGATGCCAACTCGGCGCCGATCGTATACTGCCCCATGATCTGAGGCGGCACCACGCCGCCAATCACCAATTGATCGACCGAACCCTGACCATAGGCGCCAATATGGTTAATCAACACCCAGATTGAAAACGACCACAGGTCTCGGGTTCTGGTCAGACGGAAGCGTGGACGAAAGGGATGCACGATATAGCTTAACACCACCCCTGCGACCTGCCCGACGACAATTCCAACGACAAGTGCCCAATAATTCCGCCATATCAGGGCCAGGGTCAAGGTTATAACAAAAGGAACAAGCTTTTTGTAGACATTGAATCGAAACTCGGCTGCAAAGTCCAGGTTTCGCCGAAACATGACCGTCCCTATATTTTCAAATCCCATGATAAAGACCCGGATCGACAGCACCCGAATGACGTCAACTATGGCCGGCTCTCGAAAATAATATTGCGCCAGCGGTGCCACAAGCAGCACGATTCCGCCCAGCGCCAGTCCGATCAGCACCGATATCGTCCATGCGGTGTCGAAATGTTCGCGGTTTGGATCGGGGTGGCGGATCAGCGCGAATTGCTGGCCGGTGGAACTGAATACTTCAATCAAGCCGACCACGAGCATGGCCATTGCAACCATACCGAAATCAGCCGGGGTCAGCAGGCGGACGAGCGTTATCGTCGCGAGCAATCCGATGCCTCTGATGCTCCAACGCATCGCGACCATCCAGGCGGAGCCTGTTGCCAACCGCCATCCGCTCGTAAGGGAATCTCCGTTACGTTGAAATGATATCACCGTAATACCTCCTCACCGAAACACTCGAGTTATATATGTCGCCAATTCAAGGCGATCTTGTTAGCACCGAGATTAACCGAAAGTCCCGAAGGTCAAGACGTCTTCTCCGGCCGTATACCCGGTAAGAAAACGGAGTAGTATTCAGTGTATTAATGACATGGGCTTTTGAAATGGGGAGCGCAGGCGGCCGCACAGGGGCGCGCACGGGCCGATATCCTCAGTAACTTGCTTTGTGCCTTTTGCCGGAGCGCTAACCTCGGGGCAGGCATTTCCGTATTTATTCGAGCCGGCCATATTTGGCTGACGCTTCTTCCTTGGCTGCGATGCGTCCGTCCTGACACTCCTGCGCCGTTTCCAATCGCATGGCGGTCATGTGATGTCGAGCGCCTCGGCAATGGCGGCATCACCGGGCACCCGGGCCGTATGGAGCCGCTCGGGAAGTTAAATGATCTTTGGCGTAATAATGACAGACTTCAAATCCGGGCGGTCTGGCACACGGAAAACCCCATTTCCGGGAGTGACACGGCTCGGGCTGCGCTCCCGCGGCGTTGGGCCGATCGCGGCCTTTATGAGCGGCTGTGGACGGCCGGGTTGCTGCACAGCGGCCATGCTTAGCGGCAGCCATTCTAACTGGCCGATTTTCTGGAAATTTTAGGGCGGTCTGGCGTCT
>JBAWVF010000248.1:0-4912 GCA_037147415.1 Rhodospirillaceae bacterium
GGACTTTCGAATGAGGCAAAGATTATGAGAAAAAAGTCTCGGCATGTTAAGTAATTGGTCGGATGTCGAGCGACATAAAATCAATAAGTCTTTGAGCGATCAGTGATATAACTTATAATAGCCCAATATAAGAGCGGCGACCAAACCGATTGTATTCTTAATCTATCCTATAAGCGATAGTCATTTTATGAATGTTCGCGGAATCGATCGATGTTTTACGAAATGTTTTACGACAAAACTTATCCTGTGATATCAATGTGTTATTGGGCACATGCTAAAGGGTCCGTTCGGCATTATTTTCGTAGCCCCTTGAAAATAAAGAATAAAGTGAGGATGAAAATGTTTTACGATGTTTTACGAGACTTGATCTCAACTCGATGCGAAAATATTGTAATCGGGTGAGAAAGAGAGGGCAATATGCTTTCAACCAAACTCATCCCGTGTCGAAATGGTTATAAGATCAAAGGAACCAATCTAACGGTCAGATCGCGACCGGATGTAAAAATCGGACGGAGTCTCTGCAATGAGGTCATGGAAATAACGCCTCGATGATCCGGCAGTCAGAAACTTGGTGACCCCCTCGGCAACAATTTGCCAGCCGTTCGAGTTCTGTTCGAAGCCTTTCTAAATCCGCCAACTTTCGTTCGACCGCATGAAGTTGTTCAAGAACCAATCCATCCACCTTTTCACACTGCATATCGGGTTGGTCGGTGAGGTCCAGCAGTGCCCGAACGGTTTCCAGGGGAAAGCCGAGATCCCGCGCCTTGCGCACGAAGCCAAGACGGCGAACATGGCCCATGTCATAGCTGCGGTAGTTGCCCGCCGTACGTGCAGGGGCCGGAAGGATGCCGATCCTCTCATAGTAGCGGATCGTCTCGACCCCGGTCCCCGTCGCTTTGCCAAGCGCCCCGATGGACAGTCCCGATTTTTCCGACATTACCTGTTGACCCTGTAGCGGCTACAGGGTCCATCCTATCGGTGTCGATAATTCAGGCAAGGAAATTCACATGGCGGGCGGATGTTGCAGTGGCGGTGGGTGTTCGTCCTCGGCGAAGCCCCACATAGACAAGGGATATCGACGCATCCTTTGGCTTGCGCTCGGGATCAATACGGGAATGTTCGTGCTTGAATTAATGGCAGGAACCATCGCAGGGTCGGTCTCGCTCCAGGCTGATGCAATGGATTTTCTGGGCGATGCCGCAAACTATGCCGTTTCACTCCTGGTGCTGGGCATGGCGCTTCAGTGGCGCGCCCGTGCCGCCATGATAAAGGGCGTCTCTCTCGGGGTTCTCGGTCTCTGGGTGGCGGGGCAGACGGCATGGAACGCACTTTCCCAGACCGTACCACAGGCCGAGGTGATGGGTGTCGTCGGCACCTTGGCGTTGGCTGCGAATATCGGCTGCGCACTTATGCTGTATTCACACAGGAACGGTGATGCTAATCGGCAGTCGGTTTGGATCTGCTCCAGAAATGATACTATTGCGAACATCGCTGTTCTGGTTGCGGCCATGGGCGTATTCGGAACCGGGACGGGCTGGCCGGATATTTTTGTAGCGGCTATCATGGCCGGTCTGTCGGTCTCCGGTTCTTTCCAAATTATTCGTCAAGCCCTTGTGGAGTTAAAGCCTGTTCCGGTATTGGCTCAAGCCGATTGAGAGCATGTTTCCGCTCTGTCTCCCATTTTTTGAGCGTTACCGAACCGGGGCTTTCCTCTGATGCTGGAGTGATAAGAAAGAGGCCGCGGCCTGTCATGTCATTATCCGCATTTTCATCGAATCTGCACGCGAAACCTCTCCCTTCAGGGGGAGGTCAAGGCGTGCCCTAATCTCTGTTGACGGACCTTGCCGAGTTCGGCAAGGTCCAATCCAAGCAGCCGTAACCCGGTCATTCATGGCCGGGAGCTGCGGTCGCGGAGGCGCTGAAATGCGCCGATGCGTGGATTGAAACATATCCCCTGGTAGACAAAGGGTAAAGTGCGGATAAGCAATGACTGGCGCAAATACGCTACGCCAGTCATTGCTATCCAGAAATTGGAGACTAACTTTATAAAGCTATGTTTATAAGTTAAGCTTCAATTTGTTGTACCTTGCCATCAAGGGCCATCAAGCCAAGCTTGACTTTGACATCAGGATACTTTTCGTGAATCAGCTTAGAAATCTTCTTGAGATTTTCAGAGTGAATGCTGGTTTCGTCTGCTGGTTCTTTAGCCAGGTCTTTGCCATAAACGAGTTTGTATGCACCGCAATCGCGATGATCAAGAACAATAACCTCTTTCACGTGATGCAAATCGATAGCGATCTTGACGTGATCCCAAAAGGTCTGAGCCCACGCAGGAAACTTGTCGGTTACCACGCCGAGAGAAGCACCGGCCAGCACGATGTGATCATATTCACCTTGCATGTGGTCAAGGCCATCAAGATATTTGACGGTTTCATCAACCAGACGATAATCCATACAGGTAAGAACCACCGCTTCAGCCGCACCGGATGCCCAGGCAGTTTTGGCAGCGAACGACGCATAGAGCGCAACCCCGGCACCCAGCGTGGCCAGCTTCATGAACTGGCGACGACCTGCCGTAAATTCATTGGTCATAACGCCGCTACAGCAATCGTGTCCGTGTGAATGCTCAAGCTGGGCAGAAGATTCGCTCATTGCCAATCCCTCTCGATTATTGACGCTTCTCGCCGTCGCGGCGGAAGCCGTGTGTACTTTATAATCAGTGCCATTAAAATGTCGCAATCACAATTTTCAGAAAATGTAGAGAGTGTACAGGCCGGCGCTTTACCTGCGGCTGGGAGGCGGGAGGTTGGCTGACGCTTGATAAGCCGAGCAAAACATTTGTGAATATGGTCGAACAAAATATCCTGATGTTGATAATATTGTAAAGATATTTATCTTAAACCGTTAGAATTCTACCTATTTTCTGATGATTGGTAACGGTGCTGTTTATCAAAATGTTCAGAATATTCTTGTATTCATAAGTGAGTGCCGTGCGCGAAGGTAAATAATTACATCCATCATAAGGTATTCAATAAAATACTCGGCAAAGCGAGACCAGCACTCTTTATCCCGGCTCCGGTGTGATGCCGGCCATTCTCATTTCATGCATGAGTGCGAGGACGTTGTGCGCAAGATCGGGAAATTCCAGGGCCAGTTCACTGCGCTTCGGGATGCGCCGGACCACCCGTGCCCGTTCGTGACCGCCGCCCGGAACCTCGCCGCATGAAATCGTGACCGTAACAATCATACCCAGCGGAATCGGCAGATCACAGTTTCCGATCATCATGCCCCAGTCCGACCAGTTAAGCGCCGGATATTTCCTACCCTGAATTTCAATCATAAGTACGGGCGAGATATATCGATTCACGCGCCGACGCTCAACCCCGCCTGGGGCTCTGCAAACGACAGTGTGGAGTTCAGTCTTGCGGCGCGCCGCAGCCATGGCGCGTTCGTCTATACCCTCTTTGGTTGTCTCGTCGATAAGGTGCAGCCTTTTATCAACGCTGGCTCGAAAATCCTCATCGGCCCCGAACCGTACCGCCAAAGAGAGTTGGTCGCGCACCGTGCCCAGCAGGTTTTTCTTGGCGTCCTTATCGCCCTTACGCAGACGAACCGAGATTTCACTCAACAGATCGCTTACCCGTTTTTCGTATGCTTCCCGCTGAATGAATTTTGAATTGCGCTGAAATTCCTGAGACCTTTGAGTCGGAAAATCTTTTTGCTTGGTAAGTTCGGCAATCTTATCGGCCTCGCGGGTCAATTCATTGATATTTCCGGCTTCAGCATCGGCATGCATCTTACGAATAATTGCTTCTGCGGCACGCAATAACGTGTCCTGAATCTTGCGCCGTTCATCTTGTGTCATCATTGTAAAATTGATTCCCGGTCTATGGCGCTTTTGGGGTGAAGGTCAGGGCCACGCCGTTCATGCAATAACGCTGCCCGGTCGGCGGCGGCCCGTCGTCAAAGACATGGCCGAGATGACCTCCGCAGCGGCGGCAGTGAACTTCGGTCCGCACCGCCAAGAGTTTACGGTCTTCGGTGGTGGCGACGGCGTTTTCCAGCGATGCCCAAAAACTGGGCCAGCCGGTACCACTGTCGAACTTGGTGTCCGACGAAAACAGCGGCAGGCCGCAGCCGGCGCAGTTGAAGTGCCCGCCCCGGTGTTCGCTGTTGAGCGGGCTTGAGAACGGCCGTTCGGTTGCTTCTTGTCGCAGCACGGCATATTGTTCGGGGGTTAGCATGGCGCGCCACTCCTGGTCGGTATGGGTCACTTCGAAGCTGCCGCTCGCCGCGGCCGACAGAATCCGAGCGTTGCGGGTTATCAACAGAAATGCCAGTCCGCCGGTTCCCGCTATCAGCAAATCCCGTCGCGTGATCATGATCGCACTCTTTCTATCGGGGTTGGCCCAGTCCTTTTTCTTTCACCAGACAGAGCAGTACCTCTAAAAGAATATTTTGATCGATCGGTTTATCAAGTATGGCGTCCCAGTTTGCATCCGGGTTGTCCGCCACCAGTTTCATGGTCTTGCCGGTCACCATGATCACGGGGGTGTCGGGGGGAATTTGGCCGGTTACGCCCGGCGGAGTCTGCCCGGCGCGCACCATCTCCAGAAATTGATAGCCATGCATCGGCGCCATGAACACATCACAAATCACGATATCGACCCGGTGCTGAGACAAAACCTGAAATCCCGCGAAGCCGTCCCCGGCTTCAAAGACCTCTCGAACGCCGAAACTTTTGAGAATAGCTTTCAGCATGTCTCGAATCAATCGGCTGTCGTCGATCACTAATATTGAAATGTTTTCGAGTATTTTTTTGTTCGACATTAAGACCGTCTCCTTTGATTCGCACCATTCAATGCATGCCTATCGGCTTGACGCACACACCCACTAGATATAGTATTTTCCA
>JBAWVF010000249.1:0-4903 GCA_037147415.1 Rhodospirillaceae bacterium
GAGTCAACTTGTCGCACCACTGCAACTGCGACTCAGCCGCATTTAGAACAGCTGTTCTTTCGGCTTGCCGATTGAATTTTCGGGTGGTTGCTTCTAGATTAGAGCCATGAGTGATGCCGAAAAAAGAACCGCCATCGAAACCAACGCAGCCGACGCCCAAACCGCGGCCGGTCGTTGCTTCAGCGACTCCGGACCGACGTCCGCCGCCGCCTGCGGGAAAGAAATGAAGGCCGCTGCACCAAATGAGGTGGACGCGCTGAACTTCAGTATTGAGAAATCGATGCGTTACCACCAGCGTCGGCGCGCTCATTTCGACACCACGCATCGCCTGTTGATGTTAATCAGTTTGCTGGCCGGATCGGCGGCGTTTGCCAGTACGGGGGTGATGAGTGCGCAATATTTCGGGCTGCTTGGTGCCGTGGTCGGCGCGCTGAATTTGGTCTGGGCGTTTTCGCATCGGGCGCGCGATCATGAAATTCTGTTCCGCCGGTTTAGCGAGTTGGCGGTCGAATTGAGATCGGCGCCATCGCCTGCCGAGTCAGACATGCGGCGTTGGATCGGCCGGCGAATTGCGATCGAAGCCGACGAACCCGCCGTCTATTGGGCGGTTGAAGCCGATTGCTGGAACGAAGTGAGCGTCGCGTGGGGCCGGGAAAAACACGGGCTGGTAAAAATTTCAAGAGCGTGCGGTCTTCTGAAGCACCTGTGGCGCTTTGAGAGTAGCGAATTCCCGATAGCCCCGCCCCGTGTCGCCCATTGACCCGTTTATATCCTCCTTTTCTGCCGATCATAGACTGACCAGGAGAGCCGCCGGTGCCTCGCATGCTTGGCCGTTGCCGTGGAATTGTCGCCCTGTTGCTCTGCTTGCTGGCCTTACCCGACCCGGCCGCGGCCAAGGGCGTGTATTACCCCGAGACCTTCACGCTGGACAACGGCTTGCAAGTCGTGGTCGTGACCAATCGGCGGGTGCCGGTGGTCAGCCATATGCTGTGGTACAAGATCGGCGCGGCCGATCACGAGCCGGGCAAATCCGGCATTGCCCATTTTCTTGAACATTTGATGTTCAAGGGCACACCGACCGTTCCCCCCGGTGAATTCAGCAAGATCGTTGCCCGTAACGGTGGCCGCGACAATGCCTTTACGTCCTACGACTTCACCGTGTTCTTTCAGAACGTCGCTTCGGACCGGCTGGGACTGGTGATGAAGATGGAGGCCGACCGTATGGTCAACCTCCGGCTCAGCGATGCCCTGGTCTATCCGGAGCGCGATGTCGTGTTGGAGGAGCGGCGCCAGCGGACCGACACCCAGCCGCGCCAACGCCTGGAGGAACAGGTCGAGGCGACCCTGTTCATCAATCATCCCTACGGCACCCCGATCATCGGCTGGGAGCATGAAATCCGCACGCTCAGCCGGGAAGACGCCGAGCATTTCTATAAAAGCTGGTACGCTCCGAACAATGCCGTACTGGTGGTAAGCGGCGATATCGACGCGGCGCAGCTGCGCCCGTTGGTTGAGCAAACTTACGGGCAAGTGCCCTCTCGGGCGGTGCCGAGCCATGTTAACGTGACCGTGCCGCCGTTTGCGGCCGAACGCCGCGTTATCCTGCATGATCCCCATGTCAACGAGCCGGCGGTTGAACGGGCGGTACTGGCGCCGTCTTATGTCAGTGGCGCGACCGAGCAGGCTTACCCTCTGGAAGTCCTGACCGAAATCATGAGTGGTGGCGCAACGGCGCGGCTCAATCTTGCGCTGGTGGTTGAACAGCGGATCGCCACCGCGGCCTGGCTGTCTTATTCGCCGGGGGCACGCAGCCGGACCGGCCTGTCCATCGGCGCCACGCCGGTGCCGGGTGGTGATATCGCCAAAATCGAGGCCGCCCTTAACGAACAAATCGCCAAACTGCTGAAAGACGGCGTCACCGAAGACGAAGTCGCCACCGCCAAAAAGCGCATGCTGGCCGCAGCCGAATATGCGCGCGACTCGCTTCAGGGCCCGGCCTATGCTTTCGGCATGGCCATCACCACCGGTCGCACCGTCGATGATGTTGAAAGCTGGCCCGACCGGATCGAAGCGGTCACGGCCGCGCAAGTCAACGCTGCGGCCCGGGCTGTGCTGGGGCAATCCGGTTCCGTGGTCGGCCTGTTGCTGCCGGTCGAAGGCGCGAAGGGAGAATGACCGTAATGACGTTCCGTTTTCAGGCGGTTGCCGCCCTCGCCCTTATTGTCGGCTTGTTCAGCGTTCCGGCCGGGGCTTTTGAAATTCAACGTGTGGTCAGTCCCGGCGGGATCGAAGCGTGGCTGGTCGAGGATCACAAGATTCCGGTCATTGCCGTCGACTACTTGTTCGAAGGCGGCAGCAGTGTCGAGCCGGCCGCGAAACAAGGGCTGGCCAATCTGACTGCAAGCCTGCTCGATGAAGGAGCCGGCGACCTCGACAGTCAGGCCTTTTCTAAAAAATTACAGGACGACGCGATCAAGCTGTCTTTCGATGCAGCGCCCGACACCTTCAACGGTGGCCTTAAGACCTTGACCGCGCATCGTGACAGCGCGTTCGACTTGCTGGCGCTGGCCTTGGCCAAGCCGCGCTTCGATGCCGAAGCGATCGAGCGGGTGGGCAATTCCATAATCGGCGAAATCCGTGAGCAGCAAGCCGACCCGAACAAGGTGCTTAGCCGCACCTTTTACGCCGAGCTGTTTCCCGATCATCCCTATGGCCGCGATGCGCTTGGCACGCTCGAGACCGTGCCGCAGTTGAGCGCCGACGATATGCGCGGCTATATCGCGCGCCATCTGACCAGAGATCACCTACAGGTTGCGGTAACCGGTGACATTAGCCCGGCCGAGTTGGGGCCGGCGCTTGACCGGATGTTCGGCGCCCTGCCCGCCACCGGCCAAACAATCGACGTGCCGGAAGTAATGCCCGCCCATCGCGGCGAGACAAAATTCATAGCCCGCCCGATCAGCCAAAGCATCTTCCACTTGGGTCAACCGGGATTAAAGCGCGCAGATCCCGACTGGTTTCCCGCCTATATCATGAACTATGTTCTGGGCGGCGGCGGTTTTTCTTCGCGTCTGACCGAAGAAGTGCGTGAAAAGCGCGGTTTGACCTATGGGGTCTACAGTTATCTTTATCCATTCCGTCACGCCGCCCTGCTTATCTGCGGCGGCGCCACTGTCAACGCCAAACTCGACGAGGCCTTACGCTTGATTCGGCAGGAATGGGCGCGCATGGCCGAAACCGGGCTGACCGCTGAAGAACTGGAGAACACCAAGACCTATCTAACCGGCTCGTTCCCGCTTCAGTTTACTTCGGCCGAAGCGATCGCGCGCACCGTGCTTCAGGTCCGGCATGATAACCTCGGGATTGATTACCTCAACCGGCGCAATGCGCTGATCAATGCGGTAACGCTGGAGGATGTCAAGCGCGTGGCCAAACGCCTGCTTGACCCGGCCGCATTGACCACAGTCATTATCGGGCAGGCGAAGGAACAACCGAGCGGGCAGACGGTCGGCGGTCAGACGGGCGGGCAGACGGGCGGAGCGCCGGCACCCTGAAATAGCTGCAAAAGGGCCAGTGCGGCTTTGGTCGGCGGCAGCGCGCCGCTGCGCACCCGATCTTCCAACTCCGGCAGCGCCGCCCGAACCTCGGTCCGGGCGCGAAAGGCGTCGACCAGCGATTCCTTGATCTCGCTCCACAGCCACGAGGCCGCTTGCTCACCCCGACGCGCGGCCAAGGTTCCGGCAGCACCCTGGCTGTCGCGATAGCTGGCGATGGTCGTCCACACTTGATCCATGCCCTCACCGGTGCGAGCCGAACAGCTCAACACCGGGGTCCGCCAATCGCCGGTTGCCGGGCGCAGCAGCGACAGCGCGTGTTTGTATTCCGCCACCGCCATCCGAGCCGCCGGCAGCAACGCGCCATCGGCCTTGTTGACCACCACCAGATCCGCCAGCTCGACAATGCCCTTTTTAATGCCCTGCAACTCGTCGCCCCCGCCGGGCAACAGCAGCAGCATGAACAAATCGACCATCTCGGCAACCGCAGTTTCCGACTGACCGACCCCGACGGTTTCAACCAGAATAACGTCGAAGCCGGCAGCCTCGCACAAAAGCATCGCCTCGCGCGTGCGCCGCGCCACCCCGCCCAGCGTCGCCCCGGCCGGAGAGGGCCGGATGAAAGCTTCCGGTCGGCGTGATAATTCTTCCATCCGGGTCTTGTCGCCCAGGATCGAGCCGCCGGTACGCTGCGACGAGGGATCGATCGCCAGCACGGCGACCTTGTGTCCTTGCCCGATTACAAATTGACCGAACGCCTCGATGAAGGTCGATTTACCAACCCCGGGCACCCCGGAGATGCCGATCCGGACCGAATGTCCGGTCTGCGGCAACAGGCCTTCCAGTAAATCCTCGGCCAGCGCCCGGTGATCGCCGCGCGTCGACTCGACAAGGGTGATGCCGCGAGCCAGCGCCCGCCTTTCACCGCGACGAATGCCCGAAGCCAGGGCGTCAAGATCAAGGGTCATGGCGGAGCTATTCTGCCGGCTTGGCAATGCCGAAATGGGTGAGAAGAGCATCAAGACTGCGCTGCATGTCGTTTTGACTCCGTCTCATATCACTTTGGTCGCGCTTCAGCTCAAGCTGGTTCTCGATCAAAACGCGCTGGCCCGCTTCCAATGAACGCTGACCATTTTCCAACGAGCGCTGACCATTTTCCAACGAGCGCTGACCATTTTCCAACGAGCCAAGACGCTGATCCTGCCCGTCAAACCGCTGGTCGATGCCGTCGAACCGCTGGTCGATGGCACCAAATCGCTGGTCGATGCCGTCGAACCGCTGGTCGATGCCGTCGAACCGCTGGTCGATGCCGTCGAACCGCTGGTCGATGGCACCAAATCGCTGGTCGA
>JBAWVF010000250.1:0-4884 GCA_037147415.1 Rhodospirillaceae bacterium
TTCTGGAAAATACTATATCTAGTGGGTGTGTGCGTCAAGCCGATAGGCATGATTTATTTTTAAAATGTAACCGTTCCAAAAGAGCCAAGCAAACACTTTAGGAGCATTAACCATAAATAATCGAGGTGGACTTTTTTCCCAATTACTTTATTGTAGATCATGGCTGCTCGTTATTTTCAATTTAATAGGCAGATACCTATAGGTTCAAAATTATGGCACCCTTTCACCACCCCGGTTCGACCCTCAGGACTCTCCTCGATTTAGTCTCATAAATTTTTGGCGCAGAATTTTTTCCTGTATCTCGATCTGAAAGTTGACTACGGAGTCTCCATGGCGAAACCATGGAATGGTGAATTAATATGGCCGCGTTTCCTGGCGAAAAAGGATGGGGAATAGACATTAATGCGTAGCTTTCCAGCATATTCGGAAAGTCAATACATGCGGCTCGCCTAAAGTCTACCCTGTTCACCTGAGAATCCGAAAATCCTTCGGTGATATGGTTCTAAAGTTGTTCGAGACGTCGTCGCACCAAGACTTATCGCGTTGTCCCGGGTGATATTTGCTCGGTTGTGGAAACGGCGGGCGCCACTCCACCGGGGATCGCGCTCAGGGTCCACCATGGACCGCCGCAACTTCTGCACGAGAAGCCAAGCCGTGCTGTAGGAAACCCCGAGTTGCCCCTTCAGCTGCTGCGCCGGAGAAAGTCTAGGGATGGATAAGGACTTGCGATCAGGAACCTCGACGAGGAGAACGCATTCTGTATTTCGTCAAGGATGCCTATTATTTGGATTATTGCCAAACATGCCGGAAGTTCGTTTCAGCCGCTCATGGAACGGTTTTGCAAACTACTGCAGGAATCAAGGGTATTAACGAGCATTCTTTCAACCATTTAATATGAGGGGGACATGAGGATCAGGCCAACGGTGCGAACAGCGCGGCGAGATCGTCTTCTGTGAGCTTGGCGCCCTTGCTGGTTTCGGGATCGTAAAGGCCATCGGCCAACGCCTGTTTGCGCGCCTGGAGGTCAAGAATGGCAGTCTCGACCGTCCCGGCGGTGACCATCTTGTAAACGAACACCGCTTTGTCCTGGCCGATGCGGTGAGCACGATCAGTCGCTTGCCGCTCAACCGCCGGGTTCCACCACGGGTCGTAATGAATGACGGTGTCGGCGGCGGTCAGGTTTAATCCGGTCCCGCCGGCCTTGAGGCTGATCAAAAATACCGGCACCTTGCCGGCCTGGAAGGTCTCGACCGGAGTTTGTCGGTCCTTGGTCTGGCCGGTCAGCTTGACATATTTGATCTTGGCCTTGAGCATCTCGTCCTCGATCAGGGCGAGCATGGTAGTGAACTGCGAGAACAGCAAAATCCGCCGGCCATCCTCGATCAGTTCCGGAATCATCTCCATCAAGCGTTCCAGCTTGGCCGAATGCTTGACCTTTTGCGCCGCCGTCAGCTTGACCAGCCGGGGATCGCAGCAGACCTGCCGCAGCTTCAGAAGCGCTTCCAGAATAATGATATGGCTGCGCGCCAGCCCCTTGGTCTTGATCTCGGCCCGCACCTTGGCATCCATGGCCAGACGAAGACTTTCGTAAAGGTCGCGCTGCGCGTCTTCCAACTCGATATGCTCGATGATTTCCGTTTTTTCCGGCAGTTCGGCAGCGACTTGTTGTTTAGTCCGGCGCAACAGGAACGGTCGGATCCGCCGTGCCAGATCACTTTGACGGCGGCCATCGCCTTGCTTCTCGATCGGGGTGCGAAACATCCGCTGAAACTGTTTTTGATCTCCAAGCAATCCCGGCATCAGGAAATGAAACAGCGACCATAGCTCGCCAAGATTATTTTCCATCGGGGTGCCGGTCAGGCACAAGCGGTGCCGCGCCTTGATCTGTTGCGCGACCAGAGCCGCTTGCGCCTTGTGGTTCTTGATGTTCTGAGCCTCGTCGAGAATCAGCAGGTGCCACTCATTGGCCAGCAGTGTATCTTTATCGCGGTACAATAACGGGTAAGTGGTCAAGACCAGATCATGGTCGGGGATGCGCTCGAAGTCGGCTTTGCGGCCGGCGCCGTGCAAGGTCAGCACGCGCAAGGAGGGAGCAAAGCGCGCGGCCTCCATCCGCCAGTTGGTCATCAGGCTGGTCGGCGCAATCACTAAGGCCGGACGATCGAGCCGCCCGGCTTCCTGTTCGACCAGCAGATGGGTCAGCGCCTGAATGGTCTTACCCAGCCCCATATCGTCGGCAAGAATCCCGGAGAATTCAAAATCGCGCAGGAATTGCAGCCAGTTGACGCCGTCCTGTTGATAATGGCGCAGTGTGCCTTTCAGCCCGGCCGGGGGCGGTACTGCCTCGATTCCGGAAAAGTCGCGCAAACGCCGCCCGGTTTCCAGCAGACGCTCACCACCGAACCAGCGCAAGCCCGCGGCCGCCGCCGCCGCCGCCATTTCGACCAACTCGGCCGCCCGGGCCATGGTCAGCTTGATCTTGCCCTCGTCATCGATGCCGCCGACCCGGTACAACTCGTAGAGCGCCACCAGCAACGGCACGATCCTCGCCGCTGGCAACGGAATAGCCCGCTTGCCATCGATGGGTGCGAACAGGGTGCCGCCCGCCTCGGCCAGTTCTTCCAACGGTCCGAGGTTGCCATCTTCGGGCAAGGCCCGCAGGATCGGCAGCAACACCGGCAGCAGGTCGATGCGCTCGCCCTCCACAGTTACCCCGAGCGAGAGCCCGAACCAGTCGATTCCGCTGCCGCCCTCTTGGACCTCGGCCAGCCAGCCCTCTTCCCCGGGCTCGGTAATTTGCCAAGCAATGTCGGGGTCAAGCTCGACGCGCCAGCCGGCCGCTTTCAACTCGGGAACCCGCTGATGAAGAAAGACCAGAAGCATGTTCCACGAACCGCCGACCCAATGCGGGTCGTCGGGGTCTTCAAGCAGGGCAAAGGTTCCGGGTGGCGACACGGCCGGATAAAACCCGAGCCGCTCCAGAGAATCACGGGCGGCTTTTTCCGCCGCCTGCTGGCGGGGCAGCACCAGAAATGTGTTACCCTCCGTGGTGTTCAGCTCGGTTCGGGGATCATCCGACGCGATGACAATGCCGTCGTAATCAAAACTCAGCGTACCGCACAGTTCATTGTCCTGCTCGCCGTAATATTCGTCGGCATCCTCATCATAATCAAGGTTATGGTAATGCCGGCTGGACATTTGAACCATCCGGTCGTGCTCGGACTGTTGAAACAGCCGCAAGCAAGGCACGGGTGTTACACTGCGTGTAACGGTTTCTCCGAACGTGCGTGGCAGCAGTGCCGCGCGTCCGGGCAGCTTGCGCTCCAGTTCGCGCCGGGCGCGGCTTGCCAGCGATGGCGGCAGTGGCGGAGCGCTCAGCAACACCGGCAGCAGACGTGGCGGTAAATCGAGTTCAAGCGGCCCGGTCTCCCCGGTTGCGGGGTCGAAATACCAGGGTTCGGGCAAGGGCAACACTACGACCTCGGACCCGCCGGCTTCAAGTTTGAAGCGCTGGGTGCCGTCGTTCGCGGTTTCCCAATGCGCAAGCCCCTGGCGCGGGCCGCCCGCCGTCAGAGCGGCTCCCTCGATGGTCTGCCAGCGCCCGCGCCCGCTTTGCAAAATCAGATTCAGAATTTGAACACTCAGGCCGCAGGTGAGCGGATAGCGGCCTTCATCGTAACCGACAAAATTCTTCGAGCTGATGTTCGCCGCCCATAACAGGCTGAGCAGTGCCTTGTCGATGGCACGGTAATACTTCGGAATACTGCCATTAAGAACATTGGATGCTCGAATCGCCGAGACCTGAGCGCCTGGGCGGCCGGTCCGGGTTAAAAAAATCGAGTGAGGGGCCACGACCACGGTCGGCTTTGAAAATTTCTTATCATCAACCGTAAGTACATAGAGCGCTCGGTGACGGACATCGTCCGGGTAGTCGTCGGGCGAAGGCTCGGATTCGGTCGCCTGTTCGATTCGCCCGAGCCAGTCGAGCAGCGGCTTATCGGTCGGCGCTGTTTCCTTCCGGGCCGGTGCCCGCGCAATCGTGGTCACAGGCTTTGCGTGCAAGACATGCAGCAGCACCGCTACCGCATGCTTGCAATAGCCGCCAAGGTAGCACGTACAGATGCCGGCGAAATCGAACTGAATGTTCCGACCGGTGCGGCGGGAGGAGATTCCGACGCTGACCTCGTAGGGCCGGCGCTCCGAGCCCTCTACCCGTCCGGTGACCCGGCCGCCGTCAGCCGACAGAACCGCTCCCAGCACCCGCCCGCCGTACAGGTACTTGCGGCCCTTCTCCAACTCGTGAGAGGAATAGGTGCGGGCAATATCTTGCTCAGTGTACATGACAGGCCTGGTGATGGAGGAGTCGGGCACTCATAACCCTTGATGTTGAGCCTGACAAGGCAAGAGACCACAATTCGTGCTAAATTTCAACGCCGGCCGCCGGTCGCCAGCATCGCCAGGGCCATCGGGTGAACAACTGTCGTGCATCTTAAAGTCGTCATGGCCGTCCCCGGACTTGATCCGGGGATTTGTCACGGCCAAGCACAGACTGCTGCTCCTCTGCCTTCATCGGGACGAAGTGAATATTCGGCCGGACCACTGCCTCGGCGATGGCGGCAGCATCAGCTGCGTCATTCTTTTGGCTTAATTCGCGTTAAGTTGATATAGCTGCTCTGGGTTGTGGTCTGAGTGCGGCATTGAGGCATGATCGCGGTGTTGTGCCGCGCTGAAGTCCGGTAAGGCGGAACCAGCGCAGATAGTGGTCGAGATATTTGGTCGCCACTCCGCGTCGGTCCTGCAAAAAAGTCTTGATCCGCTCATGCAAACTGTTGGAGGGTCTTCGGTAGAGATACATGGGCATCTATGCAGCCCATACGAGTCTGC
>JBAWVF010000251.1:0-4812 GCA_037147415.1 Rhodospirillaceae bacterium
AAGGAAAAGGGGTTAGCATTTCTGCTAACCCCTTGAAATCTCTGGCGGACCCGACCGAATTCGAATCGATGACCTCTGCCTTCGGAGGGCAGCGCTCTATCCAGCTGAGCTACGGGTCCGCTGCAAAGCCATCTTAGCCCGGGTGAATGGTTCGGGGAACCCCAAAATCATCAGCATCGCTACAAAAGAGTGCGTGACATGGAAGGCGATTTCTGAATCGATGTCCTGTAAAATTCCGACCCGACCGGCCCTTGGTTCCCTTATACGGAAAGTTGCTCCCGTCATGCCGCCACGCCGCTCACTTGCCCCGACCAAAGACCCGGCGATGTATCGCCAGTTGTCGTTCGACCGTCGCGACCATGATGCCTATTATACACCGGACTGGTGTACCGAAGCGCTGATCGCGCGGGTTCCCTTTCGCGGCCCGATCTGGGAACCGGCGGCAGGCAAGGGAAGAATGGCCGCAGTGCTGCGCCGGGGCGAGTATGAGGTGGTTGAAAGCGATATCGACCGGGAGGATGAAAAAGACTCCGTCGATTTTCTCACTTGTACGGAAATGGCGCCCGGTACCCGCAGCATTATTACCAATCCGCCCTATCATATCGGCGCCGAATTCGTAAAACGGGCGCTGGATTTGGCGCTGCCGGTCGGCGGAATGGTTGCCATGTTGCTGCGTCATGAATATGACTGTGCGAAGAAGCGCCGTCCCTTGTTCGAGCAGCCGGCCTTCAGGATAAAATTAACAATGACTCAGCGGCCGCATTGGATGGAGAATACCGGCAATTCGCCCCGTCATAATTTTGCTTGGTTTGTCTGGGATGCCGAACATGCGGGGCCGGCAAGCTTGGGCTGGCTGCCATGACACTTCGAACTTATTTGCGCCCGACCGGGCTTTTGCCGGCGGAAACCGCTTTATCCGGTAACCTGCCGTTGGCCGGGGGACGCTTTACTTTTTCAATTGCTGAATTAATCTTGCGCGACGGAGATTCAATTGAGCGCACCATGATGCCGCTCAATCAATTGCCGGCAGAGTTCCACGAGATTCACAGGCGACACCTTGACGCGCTTACCCGGCCGCGCTCGCCCCTGGCCGGACTAAGCCTTGATCGACCGCGTTTGATGGCGGTGCTGAATGTTACCCCGGACAGCTTTTCCGACGGCGGCGCCTTTCTCGAGCCGGCCCAGGCGCTGGCTCACGGCATGGCTCTGCTGGAAGCCGGGGCCGATATCATCGATATCGGCGGCGAGTCGACCCGCCCCGGCGCCGCTCCGGTGTCTCCTGAATGTGAACTGGAACGGGTGCTGCCGGTGGTTTCGGCGCTGGCCGAACGCGGGGCCCAGGTCTCGATCGACACCCGCCATGCTGCCGTGATGCGGGCGGCGCTGGCGGCGGGCGCCGTGATCATCAATGATGTGACTGGTCTGACCGGAGATGCCGAAAGTCTGGCCGTCGTAGCGGAAAGCACTGCCCCGGTCGTGCTGATGCATATGCAAGGCGAACCCGGGACCATGCAAAACAAGCCGCACTATCACGATGCGGCACTTGATGTTTATGATTGGCTGGAGGCGCGGGTTAACGCCTGCCGCGCCGCCGGTATTTCCACCGAGCGCATTATCGTTGATCCCGGGATCGGTTTTGGCAAGACTCTTGAGCATAATCTTGAAATTTTGCGGGCGCTGACCCTTTATCACGGTTTGGGCTGCCCCTTGATGGTCGGGGTTTCGCGCAAGCGCTTTATCGGAGCACTCAGTAATAATGAGCCGCCCGGGGATCGGGTTCCCGGGACCATCGCCGCCAGCCTGGCCGCACTGGACCGCGGCTGTCAGATCGTTCGGGTGCATGATCTGGCCGCCCTGCATCAAGCGCGCGCGGTGTGGGAGGGGCTCAATCCGCCGATCAAGCCTTGACGGACGCGAATATTCTGTAAAAATGAGTCGGTGTTTTTAAGCCGGGCAAGGAATCCTTTATGCTTCGAAAGCTTTTCGGGACCGACGGTATTCGCGGAACTGCCAACTGCGAACCGATGACCGCGGAGACCGCCTTGAGGGTGGCCATGTCAACGGCCCTGCATTTCCGCCGCGGCGCCCACCGTCACCGCGTCCTGATCGGCAAGGACACCCGGCTGTCGGGCTATCTGGTGGAACCGGCATTGACCGCGGGCTTCGTCTCAATGGGGATGGATGTGGTTCTGGTCGGACCGTTGCCGACTCCGGCGGTGGCCATGCTGACCCGCAGCCTGCGCGCCGATCTCGGCGTGATGATTTCGGCCTCGCATAACCCGTTCGAAGACAATGGCATCAAGCTGTTCGGCCCCGACGGTTATAAACTGAGCGACCAGCTCGAGGCTGAAATCGAGGCCCGGCTCGACCATCCCTTTGCCTCCGATCTTGCGCATGCGGCCGAACTCGGACGGGCCAGCCGGCTCGAGGACGCTTCGGGCCGCTACATCGAATACGTCAAGAACACCTTTCCGCGCGGACTGCGCCTGGACGGGCTGAAGATCGTGGTCGATTGCGCCAACGGCGCCGCCTACAAGGTTGCGCCCAAGGTGCTTTACGAGCTGGGGGCCGATGTGATCGCGATCGGGGTGCAGCCCGACGGCGTCAATATCAACCACAAATGCGGCGCCACCTCTCCGACGGCTTTGAGGGTCAAGGTGATCGAGACCGGGGCTCATATCGGTCTGGCGCTTGACGGCGATGCCGATCGCCTGATCATCGTCGATGAAACCGGCCACCAGATCGACGGTGACCAGTTGATGGGTCTGGTCGCGTGCTCCTGGGCGCAAAGCGGCAAGCTGCGCGGCGGCGGGGTGGTCGCCACCGTCATGTCTAATCTCGGCTTGGAGCGCCATCTCAACGATTTAGGACTGAAACTGGAGCGCACCCCGGTCGGTGATCGCTATGTGGTCGAGTGCATGCGGGAAAAAGGCTATAATGTCGGCGGAGAGCAGTCCGGACATATAGTGCTGAGCGATTACACCACGACAGGCGACGGCTTGATTGCCGCACTTCAGGTGCTCGCGGTGTCTCAACAGGTCGACCGGCCGATCAGTACGGTTGCGCGAGTGTTTGCGCCGGTGCCGCAACGCTTAAGCAATGTGCGTTATACCCCGGATCGCAGCGGCGCTTCGCCCCTTGATCATGTCCTTGTCAAGGCGGCGATTCGCGATGGCGAGGCGCGCTTAGCCAAAAGCGGGCGGTTGCTGATTCGTAAATCGGGGACCGAGCCCCTGATTCGGGTAATGGCCGAAGGCGATGACGGCGATCTGGTCGAAACCGTGGTGGCCGAGATCGTCAATACCATCACGAGCGGGGCCGCAACCCCCGGGGCCGCACCCGATCGGGCCGAGACGGTCTCCGCAGCATGAAAGGCCGGGTGCTGGTGGCCGCCGGCTCGGATTGCAGCGGCGGCGCCGGCATCCAGGCCGATATCAAGACCATCACGGCGCTTGGCGGGTATGCCGCCGCTGCGGTTACAGCGCTGACGGCTCAAAATACTCGCGGCGTTTTCGGAGTATTGCCGGTCGATCCCGACTTTGTCGCCCGGCAAATCCGGCTGGTATTGGATGATATCGGGGCCGATGTCATCAAGACGGGCATGCTTTATTCGGCCGGCGTCATCAAGGCGATTGCCGGAACTCTTGACCGATACGGCCCCGACATTCCGCTGGTGGTGGATCCGGTGATGATCTCGACCAGCGGCGTCCCTTTGCTTGATCCGGAGGCCGTGACGGCTTTGAAGGACGGATTGCTGGTCCGCGCAGCGCTGGTCACACCCAATCTGCCCGAAGCAATGGCGCTGACCGGGCTGAGCGGGATCAACGATCCGGCCGGGATGCGTCTCGCCGCCCGGCTGGTTCGTGAACTGGGGTCGCGGGCCGTTCTGATCAAGGGTGGGCATCTCGAAGGCGAGGCTCTCATTGACCTGCTGTCTTACGGCGAGGACGAAATCCTGTTCCGGACCGAGCGAATCGACACGCCGCATACCCATGGCACCGGTTGTACCCTGGCCTCGGCGATTGCGACCGGATTGGCGCAAGGCCTGGAGCTGCGTGACGCCGTCGCCCGCGGGCAAGCCTATCTGAGGCAGGCGATCCTGACCGCGCCCGGTTTGGGCCGTGGTCACGGGCCGCTCAACCATGGCCATACCGTCCGATCGTTCCCGTGATCGAACTTATCTGAAAATTCCCTCTTGCAATGTGCCGGCCAATCCTTATTATCCGCCGCACGCCGCCGGTAACGGAAACGGGTCCGACGGAGGAACTTTCTGATTGTTAATGTACTCTGATTGTTAATGTACTCTGATTGTTAATGGATGCGGGCGTAGCTCAGGGGTAGAGCACAACCTTGCCAAGGTTGGGGTCGAGGGTTCGAATCCCTTCGCCCGCTCCAAAATCAGATAACAAAATCAAAGCGATACCAAGGGCCGGGCGGAAACGCACCGGCCCTTCGCTTTTCCACGGAAGCATGGCGGAAGCAGACGGCGGAAAGTCGGGGCTAATTTGGGCAATCATGCTATGGCTTGGAAGAGCCTCTCTCGATGACGCCCGAAGCGGGATCGAGGATGGCTGGCGCAAGGCCGATGCGATCACTGCGGCGATTCCCGAGTACAGTTCGCACAGCTGAAAAAAGGCCCCCTCCGCGCGTCGCTACAAGTAAACGTCTTTGTTAACGGCGTTTACCCGGAAAAAAGTCAACGGCGTTGTTAACACCGTTGACCCGATCAAAAAAGCCGCCGCGGTCGAGGCTGCGGCTGTCCAACCAGTTCAGGCAGTGCCCGAGCCCTTCGAACACCTGAATGGGCATTTC
>JBAWVF010000252.1:0-4811 GCA_037147415.1 Rhodospirillaceae bacterium
CAACCCGAGAAAGCCGCAGGTCCCCTTGATGGTATGAACCAGCCTGAAAATGTTGCCCAACAACTGCGGATTATTCGGATTTTGCTCGAGCCGAACCAGCTCAACATCGAGTACCGAAATGTTTTCGGCTGTCTCCGTCAAAAATTCGCTGAGTAAATCATCCATTTCGCAGTTCCCGAGCCGTTGTTACCGCCACGCCTTCGCGTCGCACCATAATTAGTCGATCTTGTACCGAACTTTTCTAACTACCGAACTTCTCTGACGTGCCGTCCCGCTCGACAAATCGCACCGAGCCCCCACGGACGGCTTAGGGAGCCACGGTGCTATCATTCCAGAATGTCGGACCGCTGGCAAATACTGTTTTATATCCACAATATTTTATCAGCATTTAGCGGGTTTGTTCGGAGTGACCGAAACCGGAGCCTGCCTACCAACTTAACCGCAGTTCCATAGTCTGCGCATCCGTTGTGTTCGGAGTCGCCTTCATGTCATAAAGCCTGATGAAACGACCGGTTACGGTCGCATGAATGGTTCGCGCCCCCAGTTCATCACCGGAAACTTTTCCGTTGAGCGCATCAACGGCTTCCTGCGGCCATTTGATCGTACGTCCGTTGACATGGATCAACACTTGGCCCGAGTCCGGTGTACCGCTGCCGGTGATCGAGATCGTGCCGCCCGCGGGAATCACATCGACCGCAAGAATAACCAGATTAAGAATAACCTTGGCCAAGCCGGGCCGCGGCGCCAACCCGTCATCGGGCTGACCGGCCGCCCAGTTCAGAGAAACCCGCCCCCCCGCGATCCAATCGAGCGCCGCATCCCTGATATCGGAAAAACTGCGCACACCGTCGGCGGTTGAGCGACCATAGGCCATGCGAAACAAGCGCAACCGGCGTGCGGCCTGCTCGGCACTGTGCCCGATCAGACCGAGCGCTTCCCCCCCGCCCGCTCCGCTCTCGGCGGCGGTCTCCTCGATCAGTTCCAAACCGTTTCGAATAGCGCCGACAGGGCCGGCAAGATCATGGCAAATGCGCGAGCACAACTGCTCGACAATCTCGAGTCCGATAGCCTCTTCGCCCCGCGTGCCCTGCATGCCCGTCCGCTCCCCCGGTAAGTGATCGTGAGAAGCTGTATCATAATCCGTAGCGGGCCCACAGTGCTCGTTGCTCTACCGCCGATATCACCGCACCGACGGCTGCCGGGGCCAGCGCTGCCGGAGCCGAGTGCGCCAAGCCGATATGACGAGCGATCCACCCCCGCTCTTCGTCGATCGGAATCAGGCGGACCCGCTCCCCGAATCGTTTGCGCAGATGGCTGTACATATCCTCGAGTCCATCGATCAATCCGAGACCGAGCGCACGCTTGCCCAGCCAGAATTCACCGGTAAACAGCGCCTCACTTGCGGAGGGCAACCGATCGCCACGCCGGCGTCGGACCATATCCGCAAAATTGCCGTGAATTTCGGCCTGAAGCGCCTTCAGCCGCTCAACGTCGCCGGCGTCCTCGGGCCGAAACGGATCGAGCATCGCCTTACACTCGCCCGCAGTATGAATGCGGCGCTCAATCCCGTGACGGCTGATAAAGTCATGAAAGCCGAAGCTGGCGCTGATGACCCCGATCGAACCGATAACCGAGTTTTCGTCGGCGAAAATTTCATCGGCGGCACAGGCCAGCCAATAGCCGCCCGATGCCGCAACATCCTCGACAAAGGCCAGCACCGGAACCTCATGCTCTTCGGCGAGTTGGCGTATCCGCTCGGCAATCAGAGCCGACTGAACCGGCGACCCGCCGGGCGAATTGATCACCAGGGCAACCGCCGACAGACGCGAATACTCGAACGCGCGCTCAAGCACCGGCTCCAGTTCCCGCAGACACAAGCCGGAGCGCATCGGCCCGACGGCACCGATCACTCCCGACAACCGAATAATCGTAACCCGGGGCCGGCGGCGCAGAAAATTCCGGAACCGCCGGGGCAAATATGAACGCCATCCATCCGACATGTCGTATCGCTCCCCGTATTTCTTATTCAGTTGTTATCCAGCCCGCTATAAATCGAGCCCGCAACCGCCCCGCAACACCGCTTCGGCCGCGGGGGTAAAGGCGCCATCCGCCTCATGTAACACCAAACCGGGGCAAAGCCGAGCCGGCGTCGCTACGCCAAGCCGGGCACCGACCAAAATACGTTTGGCGGCGCTGCCCGCCTTCGGCCAGAGCGGAAACAGGGTAATAGCCCCGAAGCGCCGGTACAAAAGCGCAATCACTTCATCCAACCGATCGGCCCGTTGAACCAGCGTCAGTACCCCGCGCGGCTGCAATAATGTCGCGGCACACCCCACCCATGCGGCGAGATCGGCATCGCCCGCCCCTTCCCCGTTCGCCAAAGCTTTCGAAGCATCGGGAGCCGGCACGAACGTTCCCGCGCGCAAATAAGGCGGATTCATCATGACCCGATCAAACGCCCGAGTCTCCGGCATCGATTCGTGGTTACGCAAGTCACCTGTAATGATTTTAACCCGCGCCGCCATATCGTTAGCGGCGGCGTTCGCGCACGCCAGGGCCGCCAGCTCGGGTTGAAGCTCCAGCCCCGTCACCGCGACTCCGGGAACCCGGGTGGCGAGACACAGGGCCGACGCTCCCACTCCGGTCCCGAGATCAAGCACCCGCTCTCCGGCTTTGGCCGCGGTCACCGCCGCCAGCAGCACCGCGTCGACCGCAACCCGATATCCTTGCCGAGGCTGGGTCAGCACGACCCGCCCGCCCAACAGGCGGTCTTCAGTAAAGTCACCGGGGATAAGCATGCCGGGCGGAGGCTGTTCAAAGCACGGGCTCAGAGAAAATCAACGCCGAGCAAGGTGGCGGTCCCAAGACCGGCAAACAACAAAGCCGTCACAATTCGAACCGCCTTAAACGGGATCCGATCGGAAGCCATCTTCCCGAAGAAAACCGCCGGAACATCGGCAATCATCATTCCCGCAGTCGTGCCCGCGACCACGGCAACCAGTGAAGGAAACTTAGCCGCCAACATGACGGTCGCCAATTGAGTCTTATCACCGATCTCGGCCAAAAAGAATGTCATCACGGTAATCAGAAACACCCCGGCTTGGCCGACCGGCTTGATATCCTCTTCCATTTCGTCGGGCTTCAGCGCCCACAGCGCAACCGCCATAAATGATGCGCCCAATCCCCACCGCAAAGCCTCCGGGCTAACCGCTTGGCGAATCCATTCGCCGAGCAGCCCGGCCAAAGTGTGATTAGCCAGAGTCGCCACCAGAATGCCCAGCACGATCGGCAAAGGCCGCTTGAACCGGGCCGCGAGAATCAAAGCCAGAAGCTGAGTCTTGTCGCCGATCTCACCGATGGTGACCATGCCGGCCGATACGAAAAAAGCTTCCATGCGAATCTCCAACGGGCTCGCCGGGTCAGGAGCCGTGCCGTTGCTTAGCGGCGGAGCACACGCACTGTCAATGAGGGTGCCTTCATGTATCGGACAGTGAAAACCGCGTCGGATCGTGGTAGCAATCGAAATCCGGCCCGTCAGGGTGGCGGAATGTCGCTGTGTGCTTGACCGCGAGGTGGGGCTTGGTATGCTTTCGTCACCCGAACCTCTCGTCATTAAACGTTGGTGGAGACCGAGTTGGCGGTTGAAACGAATTTGAATCCGAATCGGGATGAACCACTATCTTCCTCACTGGCCTCCCCGCTGGATTCCCTCGCCGATCTGGTTTCCGACGATCTGAGCGCGGTCAACAAGATCATCATCGAACGGATGCATTCATCCGTTGAGATGATCCCACAATTGGCCAGTTACATCGTGGCGGCCGGCGGCAAGCGATTGCGCCCGTTGTTGACGCTCGCATCGGCGCGCCTCTGTAACTATGCGGGCGACAAGCATCTCGGACTTGCCGCTGCGGTCGAGTTCATCCATACGGCGACCCTGCTTCATGATGATGTGGTCGATGAAAGTAATTTACGCCGGGGACTCGCCTCGGCCAATGCGGTGTTCGGGAATAAGCCGAGCGTTCTGGTCGGAGATTTCCTGTTTTCTCGCGCCTTTTTACTGATGGTGGAAACCGGTTCGCTGGAAGTTCTGCGCATTCTCTCCAATGCTTCGGTAGTTATTGCCGAGGGTGAGGTGCTTCAGTTACAGACCACCAACGATACCGGCACCAGTGAAGAAGCCTATCTTGCGGTGATCAGCGCCAAGACGGCCGCTCTGTTCGCCGCAGCCTGCCGCAGCAGTGCGGTGATCGCCGGGCGTCCCGAGTCCGAAGCGGCCGCGCTTGACGCCTATGGCCTTAATCTCGGAATCGCGTTCCAACTGGTTGACGACGCGCTCGACTACTCGGCGCTTCCGGCCCGACTCGGCAAAACCCCGGGGGATGATTTCCGCGAAGGTAAGATTACACTGCCGGTCGTACTCGCATTTCGGCGGGGCAGTGAAGAAGATCGTGTCTTCTGGCGCCGGGTCATGGAAGAGACCGTGCAAAATGAAGGCGATCTGGAACATGCTATCGAGCTGATGACCCGCCATGACACTTTGCGCGACACGATCGACCGGGCACGTCAATACGGCACGATTGCCCGCAATGCGCTTAGCCTTTTTGGCGACAGCCTGGAAAAGCGGGTCTTACTTGAGATCATTGATTTTGTCGTCGATCGTGAATACTGACCGACTCACCCCTTGCAGCCAGCTCCCGAAGCCGCTATAAACTCGCCACCGCAGACGGAGAGTAGCTCAGCCCGGTAGAGCACTGCTTTCGGGAGGCAGGGGTCGCAGGTTCAAATCCTGTTTCTCCGACCAACAAAAAGCC
>JBAWVF010000253.1:0-4799 GCA_037147415.1 Rhodospirillaceae bacterium
CATGGCTGCGCCGGGAGGTTTTGCCATCGATGGCGACGAAATCCGGCCGGTCGGGCCAAGTCTCGCGGACCCAACCGGTGAAACAGGCCGAAAACACCCCGGGATCGATCCGGTTCATCAGCAAAGTCAGCCATCGCCCGCCCGGGACGCCGTGGTAATAAGGGCAGCATCTCGCGCAGGAACGGCAGATGGGCCTCGCCCCATGCCGAGATATGGTCATAATCGTCGCAATCCGCGATCGTCCCACACACCACCAGCAGCAACACCTCGACCAACGGGTGCGCGACCTTGCACGGTTCGCGCGGGTCCTCAATCACGGAAAAATGCTCAAGCAGCGCCCCAAGGCGCGAAGGGGGGCCAAGGGCCAAGGTGGTCAACGGCATCGGGCGTCTCCGAATCAGGAGCGCTCACGGAATCACGGCCAACGCAAGCCGTAAACCCCCGTTAACCTGAGTTCGGAGCCCTGGGCGCTTACTGCAGCATGTTGCACGGATGGCCCGAGCGGAGTATTGATGGTTCAACATCCCGTTGAGGTCGTCCACCATGCCGCACAAAGTTAATGTCGCGCAGCGGCAAGGTGCTCCGCACCCCAAGCGGCGGGTGACGAACTGGAAGACTTATGACGCATCGCTGCGTCAGCGGGGTAGTCTGACGATCTGGTTCACCGAGGAGACGATTGCGGCTTGGCGGGCAGAGTTGCGGACGACATGTGACGATCAGCCGCACTATTCGGTCCTGGCCATCAGCACAGCCTTGACGCTGCGTGCTGTGTGTCATTTTGCGCTTCGCCAGATTGAGTGGCTGATCGGGTCGGTTCTTTACCTCCTCGGGCTTGATCTTCCGGTCCCCGACCACACCACCCTGGGGCGGCGAGCCAAGCCCCTGCAGTTGCCAGCTAAACTGCGCTCAGGCAATGAGGCGATCTGCGGGGAAATCATCGCCGCCGTCCTGATAGATTGTGCCATCGATGACGCTTCACAGGTCGGGGTGCTGCTCGATCAGATGGAGAGCCCTCTGGCATCGTGCAGAGGGGATGGCGCCTATGACCGGACCGAGGTCTACGTGAAGATTCTCCGACGCGATCCCGAGGCCAAAGTCGTGGTGCCTCCTCGTTCAGATGCCGTGCTCAGTGACACGGCGGTCACCGCTCCGATGCAGCGGAACCGGCACATCTATGACATCGCTGTAAAGGGGAGATCGGGTTGGCAGGCGACCAGAAAGTACAATCGACGGACTTTGGTCGAGGCGCAGATCGGTCGATACAAGACCGTCATCGGAGAGGCTCTGCGCTCACATACCGATGAAGCCCAAGCCACTGAGGTAAATATTGTCGTCCTCGTTCTAAACCGAATGCTGGACCTCGGACACCCGGAGTCTATGCGAGCCGCATAAATAGGTAACCATGGAGGGGGCTTGCTGACCAAAGATAAACCCACGCGACACACTCGTGACTAGTAAAATGTGATGATGCAACACAAATTCGGATTGTAGGCTCTAAATGACAGTTTTAATGAAAAAAACGATCGTCGCCCCTGGGATGGCCACTGATAAGTTGGAAACCTGTCCAGTCTGCGATTTCCAAAATCAGCAGTATCTGTTTTTGAATCAAGGAACTCCGATCGTCAAATGCGGGGGCTGTGGGTTGATTTTACGCAACCCACAGCCATCAGACGAGTGTCTTGATTCAATTTATTCGGCATCATACTTTATTGGTTCGGATGAAGCCTCCTTGCGGGTGGAGACAAACCGTCTGAAGCGACTGACCGGAGCACTCTACCTTGACGAGGTCGAAAAATTTCGTCGCTACCATGGGGATATAAAGACAGGCGGGCGTCTGCTCGAGATCGGGTGTGGTCTTGGCAATCTCTTGCTTGAGGCTAAAGCCCGAGGTTACGACGTGACCGGTGTGGAAGTGTCGGCGAGCGCCGCAGCCACCGCCAATGAGCGTCTGGGGGATCAGCGAGTACACCAGGGAACGGTCGAGGAGATTGATCTGCCGCCAGCTAGTTTCGATGTCTGCATTCTGGCCGATGTGATCGAACATACCCGCGATCCAGTCCGCTTCCTTGGCCATATTTATGAACTCGTGCGCCCTGGTGGTGTGGTGTTTATCGCCGTTCCCAGTCTCGACAGTTGGTCGGCCCAGCTGATGCGTGAGCATTGGGTTGAGTTCAAGGCCGAGCATTTATTTTATTTCGATCGCCAGACAGTTCAGAACCTGATGTTTCGCACCGGATTTCGCGACATTGAACTCGTAAACGGCCAGAAGGAACTAAGTTTCGACTATATTTTCAATCATTTTAAGCGTTTTCCGACCCCGTTTCTCACACCCATCGCACACGCCCTCGGTCGCATCTTGCCACATGGTTTGCGTCAGAAATCGTTGCGGCTGGTTGCCAGCGGTATCAACGTGCTCGCACGTCGTGACACTCAACCGGCGCCAGATCACCGCTGCCACCGCCTCTCGATCGTGCTCCCGGTGTACAATGAACGGGGAAGCTTTCGCCAGCTAATTGATGCCGTGCTGGATGTAGACATGCCTAGCCTGGATATCGATGTTATCGTCGTGGAAAGCAATTCGACCGATGGCACCCGCGAGGAGGCTCTGACGTACAGCGACCATCCGCGGATTAAAGTGATCCTGGAAGACAGGCCTTTGGGCAAGGGGCATGCCGTTCGGACCGGCCTTGCTCATGCGATCGGCGACTTTATTCTGATCCAGGATGCCGACCTAGAATACGATATCAACGACTATGGAGCACTCCTCGAGCCTTTGCGCACCTACAGGAATGCGCTTGTGCTTGGTTCGCGCCACAATCATGAGGTAACGTGGAAGTTTCGTCATTTCTCTGACAGTGTTCATCTCAGCACACTGATGAATGTCGGCCACTTTTTCTTTACCAGATTGTTTAATGCTATCTATGGCCAGCGACTCAATGATCCCTTTACGATGTACAAGGTCTTTCGGCGGGATTGCCTTACTGGCTTGGCTCTTGAGGCTAACCGTTTTGACTTTGATTGGGAGTTATTGGGAAAGTTGGTGCGCCGTGGTTATAAGCCCCTCGAAATTCCTGTGAACTATTGTTCACGGTCTTTCAAGGAAGGGAAGAAAGTCAGGTTTCTCCGCGATCCGCTGACTTGGCTCGTCGCATGCTTCAAATACCGATTTGTCAGTGTGGCGCCTGATCGGCAGATTCCGTCGCCGCCTTTAACAACACGATGAACCATTCATGAACAAGAATCGTATAAACCTCCGCTCTGCATTAGGCATCGTGGTAAGCCTCCTTGCGCTTTCCGGCATATTCTATTATTTCTCCTCACGTATTGACTTCCAGGCACTGGTTGCGATCTGGAAGGGAATGGAGCCGATTTGGGCCGCCGCAGCAGTGGCCGCCATGATTGGCTTGTATAGTGTATCCACCTTGCGCTTTCAGGAGATCATCCGTGCTGAAACGCGGACCGACGCCGCCTTCCTGCCTCTTTTGAGAATTCAACTTGTCGTTATGTTCGCTGCACTTGGGCTTCCGGTGTCGGCGGCTAGCGATGTTCTTCGGGTCGGGTTGGTACATCTGCGTTTCCCCCTTTCGTTTGAAGTCGCCCTTCATATAGTCCTTTGTGACCGTATTGTCGGAATGTTGGGACTTGTCGCATGCGGATTGCTTGCCGTGGCGTTGCAAGCGGCGACCGGCATCGGCAACGAAGTCATGGCCATTCAAGCAATGGTGTGGGGCGGTGGAGTCGCCACGGCGATCACTCTGGTGGTATTCGGCTGTTTTCATGTGAAGCTGCCGTGGAAACGTGTCGAGATGCTTGTACATATCCTCCAGGATATCGGACAGTTATTGTGCCGAGGCGATGTAGTTGCCTACCAACTTGCGTTAGTTTTAGTTTATACAGCGTGCGCTGCCCTCGTATTTTGGTCTCTGGCGCTTGGTATGCACATTGCCTTGGCACCAATCTATATATTTTCTTTCATGCCTCTGATTTTGTTCGTCAACAATCTGCCGATGTTCTATCTCGGCTGGGGCGGGCGCGAAGCGGCTGTCTTGGCAACATTTTCTGCGATCGGCGGGATATCGCCAGCTGACGCACTTGCGCTCTCCATCGGCTACGGTGGCGTTGTTATGCTGTCGTCCTTGCCGGGCGGTATCTTCTGGCTGCTGAGGCCATCACTTCGCAAAGCGGGGCTGCAAGCAGGGGGGGGAAAGCCCAACCGTGTGAAAATGTAGGTAATGTCTATCTATCCAGTTGGCGGCGCCGAACGTGCCCACGGCTTGTGTCAGGTGTCAGCCTGGGCCAAGAAAGCCTGACAAACCTAATCCGAGCAGAACTCGGCCGACGCGATTACGGGTCCGTTCAAGATACGTGTAAAATTGGGTCATAAGCCGGTTTGCCGTCCTGTGCGGACGCGTTTGGTAATCTCACCGACGATACTGCGGCTGGGTGGGTTTGGTTGCCTTCGCTGCGGCGGATCGATTCCCCCTTGAGCTTGATGCGGTGGGCGGTGTGGACGAGGCGATCGAGAATAGCGTCGGCGAGGGTTGGGCAGCCGACGATCTCATGATGCCTCCTTTTGTGAACGGCTGTTACGATGTGAGTGTGCTTTGATCTCAGCAATCTGCTGTTCAGAAAGATCGATCTGCCAGGGCATGCCCTTGGCGATCTGCCTGGCGAGGAGACGGCCCTTTCGTATCCAGACAAAGACGGTCACCGGCGAGAGACTCAAGGTCTGTGCGGCCCCTTGTACCGAGTAGCTGCCGTCAGGCCAACGTAGTGGATTTTGCTCTGTCCCGTTGATC
>JBAWVF010000254.1:0-4795 GCA_037147415.1 Rhodospirillaceae bacterium
ACAGCTACCAAAACGAGTCAAAGTGCTGTGTATCTCTACCGAAGACCCTCCTCCTGCATGCATTTTTTAAAACATCTCAGAAGACGCCGGACCACGAGATCGATGTGGCCCTGATCCGCCGTGCCGACATGAAAAAGCGAGGATTGCCATGACCACAACGGAACACCCGCCACTTGGCATGTCGTTCGAAGACTATTTGATCGAACGCGACATGTTGCATGAAGTGAACGACAGAGCAATCAAGGCCATCTTTACACATCAGCTCGCAGCCGAGATGAAGAAAAAGCGCTTGAGTAAGCGTCGGCTGGCAAAGGAAATCGGGACCAGCCGTTCGCAGCTCGATCGCATCCTCGACCCGAATTATGACAATGTGACCATCGGGGCGCTCAAGCGCGCCGCCGGGGTGGTCGGGCTGAGCGTCCGGCTGGAGCTGGTTTCGGCCGAGTGAGCGCCGTTGACTTTCCGCTCGCTTCGGTCCATGGGGGAAGCCTCGTCCGTGCCCCGCCCTTGCCTTGTGAATCCGCGCCATGACCGACCGGCTGACCATCGCTCTTGCCCAGATCAATCCGACCGTCGGGCAGATTCGCGCCAATCTTGAGCGCATGCAGGAGGCGCGCCGGCAGGCGGCCGGGCGCGGCGCCGATCTCGTGGTGTTTCCCGAGCTGGCGGTGTCCGGCTATCCGCCCGAAGACCTGGTGCTGAAGCCGTTCTTTCTGGACCGGATCGAACAGGCGGTCGCCGCCCTCGCCGCCGACACTGCGGATGGCGGTCCGGCCGTGCTGACCGGTGCGCCCTGGCGTCCGAACGGATCGGGCGACGGGCCGGTTTACAACGCCGCTCTGCTGTTGGCGAACGGACGGATTGCCGGGGTCAGCCTGAAGCATGATCTGCCGAACTATGGTGTCTTCGACGAAAAGCGGGTGTTCGCCGCCGGGCCGTTGCCCGAGCCGCTGTCGTTCCGCGGGGTTCGGCTCGGTGTCCTGATCTGCGAGGATATGTGGACGCCGCCGGTTGCGGCGGCACTGGCCGGGCGTGGTGCCGACCTGCTGATCGCGATCAACGGCAGTCCGTTCGAGATCGGGAAGGATCGCGTTCGCCTCGACCTTGCCGCCGCCCGGGTGGCCGAGACCGGCTTGCCGCTGCTCTATGTCAATCAGGTCGGCGGTCAGGACGAGCTGGTGTTCGACGGCGCTTCGTTTGCCGTGAACCGGGATGGTGCGTCGGTGGCGCGCGCGCCCGCGTTCCGCGAGCATCTGACATTTATCCGGTGGTGTCGGGATGGCGTTTCGGTGGCTCCGGGTGACGAGAGCGCGGCGCCGCTCGAGGATTTGGCCGCGACCTACCGGGCGATGATGGTCGGTCTGGCCGACTATGTGAACAAGAACCGTTTCCCCGGCATTTTGCTCGGCCTTTCGGGCGGGATCGACAGCGCGTTAACCGCGGCGGTCGCGGTCGATGCTTTGGGCGCCGGGCGGGTTCATTGCGTGATGATGCCCTCGCCTTACACCTCGTCCGCCAGTTTGGAGGATGCCGCCGAGATTGCCGGGCTGCTCGCCTGCAAGTACGACACCGTGCCGATCGAGCCGCTGATCGGGGCGTTTCGGACCGCGCTCGCCCCGGCCTTCGCCGGCAGCGAGCCCGATATCACCGAGGAAAATATCCAATCCAGAGTCCGGGGCATGATTCTGATGGCGCTGTCCAATAAGTTCGGCGCCATGGTGGTTTCAACCGGCAACAAGTCGGAAATGTCGGTCGGCTATGCCACGCTTTATGGCGATATGTGCGGCGGGTATTCGGTTTTAAAGGACGTGTACAAGACGACCGTGTTCGCGTTGTCGCGTTGGCGCAATGCGCATTTACCCGAGGAGGCTCGCGGGCCGGGCGGTCTGGTGATTCCCGAGCGCGTGCTGACCAAGCCGCCTTCGGCCGAACTCAAGCCCGATCAGACCGATCAGGACACGTTGCCGCCCTATGCCGTGCTGGATGATATTCTTGAATGCCTGATCGAGAATGAAATGGATGCCGGCCAAATCACCGCCCGCGGTCATGATCCCGAGACCGTCAACCGGGTCTGGCGCATGCTCGACCGTGCCGAATACAAGCGGCGCCAGGCGCCCCCGGGAGTGAAATTGACCCGCCGCAGCTTCGGTCGCGACCGCCGCTACCCGATCACCAACCGGTTCTTATCGGTGCTGTAATACCAACGGCCCCGGTCGATGACCGGCCGTTGGTATCGGCGGCGACCGCCGCCGCGCGCCTCATGGCGCGAAGGCGCCCGCCGTCTGAGGGGGCCTTTGATGTGTCAACATCAAAGGCCGTATGGTATAAGTCAATGAATGAGCTTGACCAGTCCGACGATGAGTGCGGTTTGTGCCGCCATGGCGCCGAACATCCAGCGCAGAATCTCGGATTTCGTGTTGGCGGCCGAGGTATCGATCTTGGCGTCCAGACGAGCGATCGAAGTTTCCAGGCGTGCTTCGGCCGCGCGTATCTCCGACCGGAGTTCGGACAGCTTGAGGTCCAGATGATCATTGGTCACCAGGGCAGTTCCGGCGACGGCATCGGCGAAGGCTTCAGCGGCGGCTTCCGCGTGCTCGGGGGTAAATCCGGCGGTTTCGCGCAGGCGGCGGGCTAATTTCAACGTGTCGATGGCCAGGGCGGTCATGAGGGCACCTCCGGCCCCATCATAAGCCTTCTCCCGTCTTAAAGTCCATTACCCCGGCAGCTTCATGGCCCGGGCCGGGTTGCCGTGGGCGGTGGTGCCGGGCGGAATGTCGGCATAAACCACGGCCCCGGCGGCGATCCGGCAGCCCTCGCCCAAAGTCAGGCGGGCGGTCACCACCACCGACGAGCCGACCAGCACGCCCGCGCCGCTGCGGACGAAGCCGTTCAGCACCGCGCCCGGCGCCAGCACGTTATAAGCCCCCAGTTCGACATCATGGCCGATCCCGGCGTGAACATTGATCAGGCAATGCGCGCCGATCACGGCATGCGGTCCGATCGCGGCTAAGGGGGCCACGATGGAGCCCGGCTCGAGCCGGGCATTGCCGGCGACCCAGGCGGTCGGGTGAATCAGCGTAGCGAAACCGGCGCCGATCCGGACGAGTCGTTCCGCGATTTGTCGTCTTGCGCCGGGATCGCCCACCGCGATCACCACCCGGTCGGTTTTTTGCGGGCGCCAGCCGTCGATGGTTGAGACCACCGGCAGCGCGCAGCCGAAAGCGGCCGGGTCGGCCCCGGTATCATCGAGAAAGCCGGCCAGTCGGGCCGGCAGCTGTCCGGCGGCGATCATTTCAGTCGCATAAAGGGCGATCTCGCGGCCCAGCCCGCCGGCGCCGGCGATATAAAGAGAAACGGGAATAGTCACGGGCGGGTCCGGGTTCATGGTTATGACGGCAAGAGCGTAGCGGCGGCTTTTATTGAACGCCGAAGCGCGCTATGACGGGCTAATTCATGAGTGTAAAGGGAAAAAAGGTCATGTCGCACGGCAGGCGCATTTCAGTGATCGGGCTCGGCTATGTCGGTCTGCCGGTGGCGGTGGCGTTCGGGCGGCTTGGCCCGGTGATCGGTTTCGATATCAATGCCCGGCGCATCGCCGAGTTGAAAGACCGCCTCGACCGCTCGGGCGAGGTGTCCGCCGAGGAACTGGCCGCGGCCGAGCTGCATCTGACCGCCGATCCGGCCGAGCTGAAACGGGCCGATTTCCATATCGTGACCGTGCCGACCCCGATCGACGACGCCAATCGCCCCGATTTCGGGCCGCTGCTGGCGGCATCGCGCACCGTGGGCGCCGGGCTCAAGCGCGGCGACATCGTGGTTTATGAGTCGACGGTTTATCCGGGCGCGACCGAGCAGGAATGCGTGCCGGTGCTGGAAAAGGTCTCGGGGCTGAAATACCGCACGGACTTCACCGTCGGCTATTCGCCCGAGCGTATCAATCCCGGCGATCGAGAGCACCGGTTCGAAACCATCGTCAAGGTGGTGTCGGGCTCGGACGCGGCCACCCTCGACGCCGTGGCCGCGGTCTATGGCAGCGTGGTGCGGGCCGGGATTCATCGCGCCGCCTCGATCGCCACCGCCGAAGCGGCCAAGGTGATCGAGAACACCCAGCGCGATCTGAACATCGCCCTGATGAACGAGTTGGCGCTGATCTTCCATCGGCTCGGGATCGACAGCTCGGATGTGCTGGCGGCGGCCGGGACCAAGTGGAACTTCCTGAAATTCACCCCCGGTTTGGTCGGCGGCCACTGCATCGGCGTCGACCCCTATTATCTGACCCACCGGGCCGAGCAACTCGGCTATCACCCCCAGGTCATTCTGGCCGGTCGCCGCATTAACGACGGCATGGGCAGCTATATCGCACGCGAGACGATCAAGGGCCTGATGCGCGGCGGCAAGCTGAGCGGGCGGCCGACCGTGACCATTCTCGGTGTGACCTTTAAAGAAGACGTGCCCGACGTGCGCAATACCAAGGTGGTCGATATCGCGCGCGAACTGGCCGCGTTCGATGTCCGGGTTCAGGTCAGCGACCCGATCGCCGATCCGGCCGAAGTCAACCATGAATACGGCCTGACTCTGACCCCGTTCGAGGCGCTGGAGCCGGCCGACGCGGTCATTCTGGCGGTGTCGCACCGCAGCTATCGCGAGCGCGGCTGGAGCTTGATCACGCCGCTACTCGGAAGCCGGGTTCGGCTGGCGGTCGATGTCAAAGGTTGCCTCGATCGCACTGCCCGTCCCGCCGATGTCGATCTGTGGCGGCTGTAATCTTTCAGGCGGTAATAATTTTAGAGTGAGA
>JBAWVF010000255.1:0-4756 GCA_037147415.1 Rhodospirillaceae bacterium
CTAAGCGGTTGGTCCAGTGCCGCAATCAGCCTCTCACCACGCGATCGGAAACGCGCCTTCAGGGAAGCCATAGCCACCGAGCGCAGAATGGACGGCCGGATATCGGTTGCCTGTTGGCGGAGGATATAGGCGTATTCGTCCTTCCGGTAGGGCACACGGTCACGCTCGAACGCAACCTCAATGTCATCCCTGACTAAAAACGACACGAGCGCCAAGGGTTCCTTAACCGCGACGATCCGGCTTGGCCGCTTCTGACGGACGGTGCCATCCGCAGCCACTAGGTAGACGCCAACACGGCCTTCGCCGATTGCCTCGACAACCGCGCCGACTTTGTCCAGGTGACGGTCACCGCACACCACACCAACGCTGTCAAAATGGCGCATCATGCGGCGTATCTGGTCGGGGAGACGATCCAACCGGTCAGCATCGCTCTTGATTTCAAAAGCGTGGAGGTGCCCGTTGAACAAGGCCATGTCAACTCGCCCACGCCATGACTCCACAACCATTTCGCTCGCCGAGACAGGGTCGGACCGCCAATGCCGACTTCCAATCAGGTACCGCAAGAACGCACGCTTGAAATCCGCAGCCGGTCCCACACCGAAGGGGTCGAATTCCTGAATGCCCATTCCTATCCCCCCCACGCCTGACAAGCCGGTCGGAATGCCGATGGTGGTCAAGTATGAGTCACAAAGAAGATGGCCGGAAGAAGTGATGTTCATGGACGTAGTTCGTTTGGGTGGTGGTAATTGGGTAGACATTCAACGCCTCGGGCGTTCCGCAACGAACAGTCGAACAGGATCAGACGTATTGATCGGATGACTGACGATGTAGAGGTAGCCCGCAGGCGATTTCCATGTGTCGTCGACTATCTCCACCCCGTCAACCACCAGTTGCCCACCCTTGTTAAAAACCTTCGGCAACGCGAATGGGGCTCCCTGGCAATAACTCGGAAGAGACGTTCCAGGAGCGGTCAATTCCCATGCCCAGCACGCCTCGTCGCCGTCGCTCACTGTCTGCCTGAATACAGAGCGCATGTGCCACACCAACAAAATGAGCATCCCGAACAGAACCCAAAGCACCGGAGCCGGAAGTTTCCGTCGAAGAGGGGCCAGTACTGCGGTGTAGATCATGTCAGCAATTCCACAAGGTGTCGTGGTTGTCGTGTATAAATCTCACAGGCTATCAGACGGCGTTAGTTAAGAGGACTGTCGCGTCGCGTAGACCCGTCCCACGCACAAATCCAGATGGATATCTCACTATTGCACCGTTTATGTGCGAGGACGAACCCTTGCTCCACCCTTAACGAAGTCGGACCGGGGCTAACTCTTTTCGGAAACGAGTAAGGAAGAACTCAAATAATAAAGTGATCACAACCAACTGCACCGTAGCGATAAAAGCTGATGTGGTCAACTGTCCGTCTTTCAAGACGCCACAAACGACTATTGCGAGAAATGCACAATAGCAAGCAAGTCCGACTAACAGCGACTTAACAAGATATCGCTTCGCTCTGTTGCTGATACGCATAAGCAGACTCCATTGTATAGGTCAAGAGAAGAGCCAAAGAAGATAGGGGCCGGGCAGGTAAGGAAGATAAAGGAGACTGGACGCACTATATGCGTGTAGCCGCCGACTTAAAGGTCACAATAGCAACAAGAAGTAAAGAATCCACCGCAAGATCATACAAGGCCGGGGAGTGTGTCAAATAACTAAAACCCGCCACGGAGAGCACGAATACCACAAAGCTCACAAACCACATCTCGAGAAACCAAGACCAGAACTTAGACAAACGGTCTTTTGCGAAAATAGTACGCAGAGATGACTTCATCGAAATATTCTCGTTAATAGCGACCTCCTATCATAACAAGCGCGATTTTCATGGAACGAAGATTATCTCTTATATCGATGCCGCCGAATAGCAAAGAACAGGAATGCCGCAGAATAACCATATGTTGCATAATTGAATATAGCAGTAGAACCAAGTAAATAAGCCAGAGGCAGCCCAATAATCGCGATCAACGAAAATAGCAACTCACACGTATCCAACAAGTTGCGTCGTGAAGAAGCGGGATGCCCTTCACCGGAATTGGTCTGTCGGTCAGACTTCGTCGAATTAGTCTCGGTCACCGCGCCCCCCTATCATAACAAGTGTGTTTTCATAACCAGATCATACCAGGGATATCGCTCCCTGGCCAGCGGCTTCGACACTCCCCGAAGCATGGTAGCACCTTGCCGTAGGTGTCTGATAAGCTGTGGCCGCCGAAGAAGTCAGGCGTCAACCATTAAGACGAGTATTAGTATATTCTTGACGAGCCCTAATATAACCATGAATACGAACAACAATAATCATAGCGTAGTAATATAGGCCACTAATCATCAAAGCAAATGCAGTTGCAATAAACAAATCGACAATATCGCCTTGTTGATGCACTATAGTATTTGTCTTGTTGTGAAAAGAGTCCATCATACCGCAACTCATTAAGAGTTGATTCAAGGCGTCGCAAGCCTGTTTAATATTATCATGGTTCAGCGAATAATAAGAAGAAGGCATCGTTGTATCAAACTGCGGACTAGCCGACCAATTCTGGGCGGACGTGTCTGACGCAACAGCGAGTCCTTGAAAAGAAACTAGGAACAGAACCGCAGCAAATAAGGAGTGACGTGTAAACATTGGCGTAGTCCTTCCTAATGTTAGTTTAACTTTAGATAACCTACACAGGCACGATGCCGAAGAACTATTACTAAACCGAACTTCCTACTGTCATTGCACATAACTCATTGATACCACACGATACAGTGATCGTGGAGACGGGGTTTACTGGACACAGTCGATCGTAACGCCGAGGAGGTCGAATGTTTTTTTCTGGATGGGTGTCGGCCTTGTCGTGATGGTGAACGGTTGATCTGGCACAAGCGCGGTGACCACAGTGTTTCTGGCCAGCGTCATCAAGTCGGCAATCAGGCTCTGAAAGCTATGGACAGGCAATCCGTCAGGAGTTAGGCCCTTGGTCTGCTTTGCTATGGCTGATGGCGAGCGCTGAGCTTTGGCGACGATTGTGGCGCGAGCGGCATGGGCAGCCTCTTGATCGTCGTCGTCATAAAGCATTGGGGCGAGTTTGGCGCGCATGTGCCATTCGACGTAATAGGCGAGCATGCACAGGAAGACGTGAGCGCGGACACGGTCGCCGAGCCAGTGATGGATCGGGCGAATGTGAAGATCGACGGACTTCAGGCTTCTAAAGGCACGTTCCACTTGGGCAAGGGATTTATAGGACCGGACGATGCCGATGTCATCCAAAGACTCAGCCGGCAAACTGGTGCGGACTATGTAGATACCATCCAGGGCAGCTTCGTCGATAATTTCTTTTGTCTTGCGGGTATAGGCAAAGCTTGTATCTGTGATGTTCAACTCGAAGTGCTTTGCCATCTTGTGCTTGTTTAGTACTGTGCCTACCCGAAGGCCGATCTCGGCGGCTCCGCGCAACGGCTTGGTTTTGCGCGTCACGGCCCGGACGATCAGCGCCAAATCGCGCTCGGTGGCGGCCAGCAGTTCGTCGCGCTTGCGGGCACGCTCTTGGGCCAGATCGGGATTTCGGCAGACAATCAGGCGCTCGCCGGGATAGTCGGGGCTGGTAATAGCGGCCATGTCGCGTTCATCGAACAGCGACATCTGGAGGGCGCCGCCCTCGACCAGTCCCCTGATCGCCGGCGCCCGCAGTGCGGTGATCCAGTCGAGGCCGGCAGGCTTGATATCCTCGGTGATCCGGGCTTGGGTAATCATGCCGCGGTCCCCGACCATAACCACATGCGAAAGCTTAAACCGTTGCTTCAGTTTGGAAATCTGAACGGCGACGGTGTCTGGATCACCAGTATTGCCTTCGAACACCTCGACTGCCACCGGACAGCCATCGGGTGCGCACAGCAGCCCATAGACGATTTGGAGAGAGCCTTTCTTGTCATCCCGGCTGTAACCCCGTTGAGCTAATTCACAGCATCGGCCCTCAAAGTAACTGGAAGAAACATCATAAAGAACCAAGGTACCGCCCTTGAGATGGCGCCGGGCGAGCGCGTCTTCGACCGCCGGCTGCCGCTCCCTCAGCCAGTCAAGCGCAGTATATAACTCATCCTCATCGACCGGGCCAAGGCCAAGGACTTCGCCCAGTGAGGTCGAAGCCGTCACCGGGTCCAGTGCCTTGGCTGTTGCCAGCTTTGATGCTGGTGAAATAATCCGGCTGGCGATCATCGCCACTACCAAGTCTCGGCACCGATGATCCTCCGCCCCAATTCCAGACGCCGGTCCCAACAAGCGGTCGAGCCCGATCTTGCGCAAGGTGCCGATCACTGCCGCCACCGGGCCGTGGGGCAATGATCGCGTGATCGTAATCGCCTCCCGGTCAGCCGGGATCGCCGTACCGCCCTTGAGCAGGGTCCGAAAATCCCGGATTAGCTCCGGCGCCCAACCTGACAGGTTTAGCAAGGTCCGCTTATGGACCTTGCCTTCAAAGCGGTAACTCTCCCGGAGCAAAATGGCCGGCGGCGAATTACGGTTGGGGACGACATCGATGAACATGCACCGATTATACCGCCAACCCGAAGACGGATCCAGAGGAAGATGTTCCTACATGGACACTAATTTGCAACCAATAGTAATTTAATGAATCTAACCAAGCCGTTGGCTGTTTTTGAAGAAGGAAGCTCGGACTAAAGCAGGATCAAAACTTCTAACCAAATCATACCAGGGATATCGCTCCCTGGCCAG
>JBAWVF010000256.1:0-4696 GCA_037147415.1 Rhodospirillaceae bacterium
TCTGGAAAATACTATATCTAGTGGGTGTGTGCGTCAAGCCGATAGGCATGGTCTGAACTAGCCACGTAAAAAAAGGGCGTGATCTGTCATTAGAGGCTTTTACTTGTGTGTAGTACGGCCGCTCATGAACATCCATACCAATTATTTGATTCTGTGTTGATGATATAATTGATCCCAACTGATTTGTAATCAGCACAGTTCGAACTTCGGGAAATGCCCGAGCCCTCGTCGCCATATATTCGTTGATTGCTGCGAGATCGGTGGCTTCCCGCCGTTGATACTCGGCAGCGACATCCATCAGTACTAAATCAATCGCTCTCAAGCTTCCGGTAATGCTTTCGTCCGTGATACGGGCGGCATCAGCAAGGCGAGCATATTCCGCTTCAAGGGCAGCGTTATATTCACGTTCGGTGTTCCAGATAACGAGGCCTGCCTGCGCCAGCACCAGCATCGCCGCAAAAAGCCACGCGGAGCGAGTAAATCCAATGCCTGACCGCACTTGTTCTGGCCTACCCACCATCCCACAATGCTCCGTCACCAAATAACGCTCATATCCAATCCCCTTCATAGAGCGCACCTTCACATGGCGACACACTGGTCACAAAATTCCGGCGCGGTGAATGGCGGCATTGACCCCGTCACATGGCTGCCCCGCCTATTATGCCCGATTTGTGCTGCGACGCCAGTATCAGTTTCCCGACCAAGTGTGGGGCCGTGCGTCCTGGTGCTGACGATGAACAGGTCCGCCTGATCTACCACGAACATGCCATCACCCAGAGATTCGACAGGAGTCTTTATACCACCTTCACCGAACCGTCATGGAAACTCGTGACGACCGCCAAGCCAATCGCCACTCAGATGACTTTGAAATTACTCGCTTGAAACGATATCATCATTATAAGAACGCCCGTGAACACCCGCTCCAGACGCTCCGATCACGATTATACCGCTGTGCGAAATTCTCTCATCACAATATATCAATCACAATATCACCAAAATATCAGAACAAAATTGCCAAAATGTCGTCATAAGGTCGTCACAAGGTCGAATCCAGGTGAAGCACGGTCAAAATCACACGTGCAAGTTTTGTGTAAAACAACCGAAAACTCACGATTTTTCGACTGTGCCAGATATGTGTAAACTGGGAAAATCGTTCAAAATCAATAGGTTGGCTAAAACGCCACTTCATCCTCCCTCTGAGGGGAATTAGATAACCTATTGAAAAGATTGGTGGGTGATGTAGGATTCGAACCTACGGCCCGCTGATTAAGAGTCAGCTGCTCTACCAACTGAGCTAATCACCCACCTGCGCCCGACGCGACGCTGTGTGCGACGATATAGCAAAGCGATTCAGGCTTGTCCAGCGGATATCTACGGCCCGCGGGAATCGCTTGAAGCCATCACAGGGCGGTCGGAACCTTTGCGAGAAATTCCACCGCTGATGGCGGCGAAGCCGCCCTCAAGGGCGAGGCAATGGTGGCGGTGTTGTCGAGCCGGGGAACACGAGGTCATTGGACTTTGGTAGCGACGCGAGCAAATCACGCGCCGGTCTCGATAGCGGCACAATGTGCGTAGCGCCGTTCTTGGCTCGCTTGGCCGGCAGGGTCCAAGTGAAAAGGTCGGGCGATATCTCGTCCCAGGTGATGCCGCCAGCTTCTTCCCGACGCTGGCCAGTGAGAAGTAAGAACCGAACGATGGCGCCGTGCGAGGGTAGCTCCTATCAGAATTGGGATCCAGTAGATAATTTCTAGATAATTTCAAGCGCACTCATGTCATCATGTTGATATGAGTGTGATATTCAGGATGAGGGGGTCTATGGGACCCCGAACTCATGGCTTTATGTCAATTATCTGTCCTTTGATTCGTTAATCCACATCTCTCGACGCTCAAACACGGATGATTCCAACACACGGGATGTTTCATTGATTTGGACGCCAAAACTCTTGATCCGCGATCCATGAAATTTGCACCGGGGTCCTCCGCATGTAAGTTTAACGATAGGTCGTGCCGGACCATTGCCGGACGCGCCCGTCGAACGTATAGTCGGGACATGACCGTCGCACCCGTACCCACCGCCCCGCTCCGCCCCGTGCCCCGCCACCTCCTCGCCATCGAGGCGATGCCGGCAGCCGAGATCACGCGCTTCCTTAATCTGGCGCAACGCTATGTCGACCAGAATCGCAGCCCGGACAAGAAGCGCGATCTGCTGCACGGTAAAACCCTGGTCAACTTGTTCTTCGAAAACTCGACCAGAACCCGCACGTCGTTCGAGCTGGCGGGCAAGCGACTCGGCGCCGATGTTATCAATATGGCGGTAGCCGTCAGCTCGATCAAAAAGGGCGAAACCCTGATCGACACCGCCATGACGCTCAACGCCATGCATCTGGATGTGCTGGTGGTGCGCCATCCCGAGTCGGGTGCGGTTAAGCTGTTGGCCGACAAGGTTAATTGCGTCGTGATCAACGCCGGCGACGGCCACCACGAGCACCCGACGCAGGCTTTGCTCGACGGCCTGACCATCCGACTGCGTCGCGGTCACCTTGACGGTCTTAAGGTTGCGATTTGCGGCGACATTCTACATAGCCGTGTCGCCCGGTCGAATATCCATCTGTTGAATGCCATGGGCGCACACGTCCGAGTGGTGGCACCGCCGACTTTGCTGCCGGCCGATATCGCCCGGCTCGGGGCCGAGGTGCATCACCGAATGGAAAGCGGGCTGGCCGATGTCGATATCGTGATGATGCTGCGCCTGCAAACCGAACGGATGAGCGGGCAGTACGTGCCCTCGATTCGCGAATATTTCCACTTTTTCGGCCTGACCCGCGAGAAACTTAAGGCAGCCCGGCCGGACGCCCTGATCATGCATCCGGGGCCGATGAACCGTGGCGTCGAGATCGACTCGGAAGTGGCCGATGATATCAAGCGCAGCGTTATCCTCGATCAGGTCGAGTTGGGCGTAGCGGTCCGCATGGCCTGCCTCGACCTGCTGACTCGCGACACCAACAGCACAACCGGGTGATTGCCGATGCCCAGACTGGCCTATGTCAACGGTCGCTACCTCCCGCACCCGCACGCCATGGTGCATATCGAAGATCGCGGCTACCAGTTTGCCGACGGTGTCTATGAAGTCGTGGCAATCGTGAACGGGCGCTTGGCCGATTTCGATGGCCACATGGCGCGGCTTGACCGATCCCTGAACGAATTGCGGATCGCCCGGCCAATGTCGCCTGCGGCCATCAACGCCATTATTCATCATCTGATTTGGCAAAACCGGGTCGGCACCGGGCTGCTTTATATCCAAATCACCCGAGGCGTTGCCCCGCGCGACTTCAAATTTCCATCCGGGACGCTGCGGCCGTCCATAGTGATGACCACGCGCCATGTCACCGCTTTCTCGACGCCGGCGCAGATCGAACGCGGCGTCGCCGCGATCACCATTCCCGATATCCGCTGGCTCCGCCGCGATATCAAGTCGGTGTCGCTGCTGCCCCAGGTGCTGGGCAAACAGCAGGCGGTCGAGGCCGGCGCCTATGAGGCCTGGATGGTCGATGCCGACGGCATGGTAACCGAGGGTTGCTCCAGCAACGCCTGGATCGTTACGGCCGAGGGCACTTTGGTCACCCGCCACGCCGACAATCTTATTCTCAACGGCATTACGCGCCGGTCCCTGTTACAGATTGCCGAACGTCTTGAAATTCCGGTTGAAATCCGGGCGTTTTCAGTGAGTGAGGCCCGCATGGCGCGCGAGGCGTTCTTGTCGAGCGCCAGCACCTTCGCCCTGCCGATCACCAGGCTCGACGGCGAACCGATCGGCGCGGGCGTACCCGGACCGATCACCCGCCGCTTGCGCGCCGCCTATTTGGAAACCGAGTGCACGGTGACACCATGATCCGGTCCATGCCGGCGACGGCTCCGGTCGCGGTGATTTTCGACTGGGATAACACCCTGGTCGATAGCTGGTCCTGCATCCATGTCAGCATCAACATCACGCTGGAAGCCATGGGACAAGCGCCTTGGACTATCGACGAGGCCAAGCAGCGGGTGCGGCGCTCGATGCGCGACAGCTTCCCGATCTTGTTCGGTGACCGATGGGAGGAAGCGCGCAAGATTTTTTACGACCACTTCGCCGCTCACCACATGACCGATTTGACTGCGTTGCCGGGGGCCGAAGCTTTACTGCAAACCTTGCACGAGTTGGGGATTTACGCTGGCGTGGTCAGCAACAAAACCGGCCGCTTTCTGCGTGAGGAGGTCGAGGCGCTGGGCTGGAACCGCTATTTCGGGCGGGTGGTCGGCGCAACCGATGCCACGGCCGACAAGCCTGCGGTCGATCCGGTAATTCTGGCGCTGGCCCCGGCCGGCTTGACGCTCGACACCCTGATTCGGGAACGCACATGGTTCGTCGGCGATGCCGATATCGACATGCAATGCGCCCATGCCGCCGGTTGCCTGCCGGTCCTGGTCGGAAACGGCGACAATTGCGACTTTACCGACTATCCACCGGGCTATCGCCTGGATAGCTGCTCCGCGCTATCTACCATGGTCAGACAGCTCGTGAATCCTGTAGCCTCGCCGCATGTTTCCAATGATATGGTGAATAAACCGGTTTTAGTGCCCTGCACCTGAACCGGACGGGTCGAGCCCCGCTCCAAGAACCAACGAGCGGGCGGACCCCCGCTCCAAGAACCAACGAGCG
>JBAWVF010000257.1:0-4604 GCA_037147415.1 Rhodospirillaceae bacterium
GAATAGAGGGGACAAATTACTATAGACGGTTGGTGGCGGCTGCTACATAATACCGATTGAAAATTATCGCTTCACTGCGTGTGTGCGACAAATAAGTTTGTTACTGAAAACGCCTCGTTGGGTCGTGCAGGGCTCGATCATGACAAAAAAGTTTGTTACTGGCTTCCTTCTTTTCGAAAACAGCACGGCTCCTGCTTGCGCGATTTCCCGAGCTTTTGTGCTTGGCGCCAGCCTCGTAAACCGCTTTGACGGCGCACCGCTTCGAGCAACAGCACGGCTGCGGTAACAAACTTTTTTGTCCAGTAACAAACATTTTTGTCGGGTAACAAACTTTTTTGTCAGCGAACAGTAGATGCAATTTTGCTGTTCACGCTGCATGGCGCTATGGTAGGTTGGGCTGTCTTTACCCTTCAGAGGTTGGCGTTATGGACAACTGCTCACATTCCGGTGTTCAAGATTTGGCTCACCCTCTGTTCGCGCCGGATGCTGATGAGTTGGATCCGGCAGAGATCACGTTGTCTGTTTTTCAGTTCCCGTCCTATGTGCTATTGGAGGCGCTTGCTCCGGGTCGATTTCGTGTTCGCTTTTCGGATGGCAAGCCTCGTGGAGTCCTGGATAGTTCGACCGAGGACTTTTACCTGCACAGCACGTCGGTTTCGTGTCCGAACCGTTCCCTCGCATGCTTTCACGGACGTAAGTGCGGCAAGTGTGGTTGGTTTTTCGAAGATTACAATGTTTATTCTCGTGCAGTTGAACAGTTGGGCATTGAGCAAGTTCGCCTAACTTTTCGACAACTTGCGCATTCTCACAGTGGCATTTTCCGGCACTGTAATTTTCAAATTTCTGAGGAACTGCACTCTTTTCGCAGCCGGGCGGAATCTGCGGCTACGATTGCTTTGCTTCTGGGAGCCTTTCACGAGGCGGTTATTGCATTTGACCGAGCCTGTTTTGGCCCTAAGACCACGACCGGTGAGCGCTAAGCTTGCAGCGAATGAGCCTTGTAGCGTGTTTCAGCACTAAAGACTGACGGCAATAGACGGGCCACCGATTAAGCCAAGTCGGTGACCGCTCAAACTGGCTCGCCCCTTCTTGTTATTGCGCTGTTTGGGCGGCAGCACCTCTTAAACTAAAAAGGCCGGGCTAAGCCCGGCCTTTTTAGTTACATGCTTGTTCTGAGGGCTGCTTGTTTCTTTAGATAATTTAGTCGAGCATTTCTGGCAAAGATCACGGTTTCTGCGACACTCGCAATATTTGTCGCTGATTTTGGACGATAGGTCCGAACGACCTTTGTCGGCACCGGTTGTTTCAGCCGGCGTCGTCGGGCCACAATGAGCCCGCAGAGAGGCACGAGCGACAGTCCGAACACCTCGGCGATACGTTCTTTGGAGAGTCCGACAACGAAGCTGGCCATTATGACCGAAATCATTTGCTCGGGACGATGTGTATCGGATGCTGTTTGACTGACGGCCAGTTTGTGCCCTGCGGGGAGAGGGCCTTGAGACGATACGGGCTGCGGTTCCGATGTGGGCGGGACGGACGCCGTGACGGGCGGGGTGTCGGCATGAGCGATTTCCGCGGGAACGGGATCGTGCGCGATTGGTTGACTGACGTTAGTGGCTACGGGCGTCGGGCTTTGCTCGGGCACGCCGGGAACTTGTTTGGCCGTCTGCGGCTGCATGATTGCGGCTGCGATGGCTTGTGATGAGTCAGTTTTGGCGACCTGTGGCTGAGCTTTCAGGGCGCTTGGTGGCAGGGGGAGTGATCGGGCGCCGGGTCCATCGACGAACGCGACAGGGCTCCCGGCGCCGACGGGCGGAGGGGGCAAACTGTCCCCACGGTTTCCCGTGGGGACTTTGATTGTGACCCGTGCGAAATCGAAGATCGGGAGCGGACTTTTGCCATTTGCCTGTTTGAACGTTAGTTCGTTTCCGCCTGCGTGACTGGGAAGCGGGGCTGCGGTTCCCAGAATGAGAAGGCTTATCGCACCGACGATACGGGCTTTAGCTTTTGATCGGCACACCATCTTCTTCCTCTTAAATCAAATCGCACATGGTCTTACTCTTTTTTTCCAGCTACGTCAAGCAAACCTGATCAGTACATTGCAGACTTCCGATCAGTCAGGCGGTCTGATAGGTCCGCCCCGTCCTCCATTAGCGGCACATGAGTAACCGGTAGGTCTCGCTTTGGCTCCACGGTTTCGGAGTGAGCCACCTTAACCTGTTGCTCCGCAATTGTGGGTTCAACGATTCCATCATGGTCGGGCAGGCGCGCATTGAAGTCAGTGAGCGGGTCGAAAGTCCAGTTTGCGGGCACAGTACCTTCACGTCGCTCGTACCAATTGGAGAACGGCGTGTGAAGAATACAGACGTCGTTTTCCGCGACCAGCATACACTTTACGCCCTTGTTATCCTTACCCAGTCTTGACGATAGTTCAGACGGCAACACGACCAAACGATATTCGATTTTTCGTGAAGTTGATGTGCTTGAGCCGTTTCCTGATGATCGCGACACATCACGCGACGAGACATCGCTTGAGCCTATTAACTCTTCGCTGACGTATTTAGAAAATGACCCTGCTTCCACTCGGAATACGAGTTTGATTCTCACCATCGCTTCGAGCGTTCGGACGAGACTTTCTGAGCCCCACCGCTCTTCGAGCTGATCGATTACCTGCACGCCGGTCACAGTGCAAAACCCCTTGCTGCGTCCCACCTCCATGAATTTCAAAAGCCCGTCATCTTTTGATGTAACCTGCGGCAACTCATCCAAGAACAGCCATATCCGCCTGTTCTTGTCGTCTTTCAGCAGTCCTGAACCGACAAATTTCGATGTCCTGCCTATTACTGCCTTGATCCATGCTGATGACACTTCCTCAAACTGTAAGCTTTTCTGCAAAAGAAGAGTTCGCTGTTTTGCCATCGGGTCTGCCAGCCACTTCTTCAAAGACAGGTATCGTTCTTGAGGATAATCGCGCCACGCGGCTGCCAGAGCCTCGCACGTCGGCAGGAATGCCGCTTGGTACCCTGAGAAATAGCTCGCGCTCGTGTCACTCAGTCCGCCGTCGTCTTTTACAATAATGAATTCAGCGGCATCGGGATACCAAGTGACCAGGAATTCTCGAAGTTGCTTGGGTGGACGGGTTGCCCAGTAGTGTATTTCAGCCCATCCGAACCATTTCTTTGTGAATGGCTTGCCGTTTGCTGCGTCCGCTCTTCGCTTATTCTCCAGCGCACAGTCTTTAAGAAGACCGTAAATGATGCCCGTCACGATCCGGCGGGATGCCTGAGCCCACTGAGGCTCGTCACTTGGCGGGATGACCATCGCAGCGAAGTCTTGGCAGGCTGGTAGGCTATCGATATCGCCTGCGATATCCCATGCATACCCGATGAATTGCTCGACTGGCTGGTCATTTTCATCCAAAACTGGATTACCTTTAGCGTCAAGAACAGGTCGCCGCCCTGAGTCATGCGGTGCGAACAGGATTATTTCATCGTTTTCCTGTGCCCACTTCTCTGTCACGTCTCCCTTGACGTCGAGACCGATGATTTTGTCAGGATACGCCCTCGTCTTTTTTATCAGCGCTTCGATTGCTGCTATGCGCTGTTCTTTAGTCAACGACGATGATATTTCGTCAACCATCGGCTTTAATAATCGGTAGTTTTTAGTGCTTCGCTTTATTACTTGATCCATCAAAAATTGCATCCAGACAGTTTTACCGCTGCCTGGCGCTCCCATGATGAGGATGCCAGTCGTTTCATGACCACGATCCATCAAAACTCCGGGCGTTAGATAAAGCCCGGCGCCGTCCCGTGGAATGTCGTCCTTGAAGACCTTGTTTGCACACTGTATCGCAGGCTGACCTTCTCGCAGTTGCCGCCCCCGCAGGTTCCGCATTCCCTGAAGCCGCTTTTCCTGTTGACTGTATAAATAGAATATTACGGGGATTGCGGCAATGATTCCGATTGCGGTTGCTTTGTTGGTAATGGTGAGTATTTGCTCCTCCAAGTTCGAACCTGCGTCGAAACTGGTTAAGAACAAGTCTTTTGCGCTCAGCCACTTCATGTTAACGAACGGCATATTGCGCAGCAAGCAATCAACGGAATACTGATAAACCCAATCCGAGTTGGCGTAACCCTTGATTCCTCCCACCGAGGCTGTTACGCCCGCGAACCATTTTGCTTGGGCGACAAGAGTACCCCAACAAGTACCAAGCCCGACCACTGCCCCGGAGAACAGGGGAAATGCGAGCGATTTGCGTGCGACGCCTGTTGTCTCAGTCATTTTGTGCCTTCTTCCTGATAATTAGGTGTGTGCGCGATAAGGCTCCTGCCTTTCCGCCGAGAAACGCTACGGGCCGGTGCCGATTAATGCAATTCGGGCGGAGTGAATTCACGGCTGTTCACCTTTTTCCCGCCTGCCGATCTCATTTTTCATGAAATTTGACCACGATGTTCGGACGCCCTTCCAGGAATTCGCCAAGTGTTAAAGCGGTCATTGCCTCTCGCGATCTGATAGATAATATCACGGGAGAAATATCGGATATCTCAGAAACGATTTGTTTGATCCTTGTGACGACCGCATTGAATGACGGCGCCGCATTAAGC
>JBAWVF010000258.1:0-4523 GCA_037147415.1 Rhodospirillaceae bacterium
CTTTCACATCGAGATGAGATCAAGTGTCGTAAAATATCGTAAAACATTTTCATCCACACTTTATCCTTTATAATCAAGGGACTAACAAAGTAATGCCGAACGGACCCTTGGCCTTGTATCGCACCCGACGTCGTGACGGCACCTTGCGTTACGACCCCGATCAAGAGCTGGCGGTTGAGAAACTTGAGAGCTTATCGCATGCTTTGGTTGGTTACCAGCCGGAGAGCGGGCGTGAAGGTTGGATGGCGCGCTTCGGACTAGGCCGGCGACGCGAAACCCCGGTGCCGCCCCAGGGCCTTTACCTTTACGGCGGAGTCGGGCGCGGCAAGTCGATGTTGATGGACCTGTTCTTTGAAGCGGCTCCGTTGGAGCACAAGCGGCGCGTTCATTTTCATCAGTTCATGCTTGATGTTCACGGACAAATGCACGCCTACCGTACCGCCAACAAGGCTGCAATCAGCAGTGGCATCGCCAGTGCCGGGGTTAAAAGCGTTGACGAAGCCATTCCTGAATTTGCACGCCGCCTTGCCGCCCAAGCTTGGCTGCTCTGTTTTGATGAATTTCATGTCACCGATATTGCCGATGCCATGATTTTAGGACGATTGTTCACCACGTTATTTGAACTTGGCGTCGTGGTCGTCGCAACTTCGAACTGGGCACCCGATCAACTTTACAAGGGTGGGTTGCAGCGCGACCGTTTCCTGCCATTCATCGCACTTTTGAAGCAGAAGCTGGATGTTTTGGCGCTCGATGGCGGGATCGACTACCGTCTTGACCGGCTAAAGGGGGTGCCGGTCTATTACCACCCGCTCGGCACCGAGACCGAGCATCGGATTGCCGGCACTTTTGCTCAATTGACCGATAATGATCCCGGCACTGCCATGCACTTGCTGGTTCAGGGGCGACGCATCGAGATTCCACTATCGGCAAAGGGCGTGGCCCGGGTTGAATTTCACGATTTGTGTGAAAAACCCTTTGGCTCAGGTGATTTTATTGCGATTGCCACCCATTTTCATACCGTAATCATCAATAGCGTTCCGGTAATGAAGGTTCATCAGCGCAATGAAGCGCGTCGCTTTACCAATCTGATCGACGCTCTTTACGAGCACCGGGTTAATGTCATTGTCGCCGCCGAAGGACCACCCGAAGCGTTGTACACCGAGGGCGCACATGCCTTTGAATTCGAGCGCACGGTGAGCCGTCTGATGGAAATGCAGGCGGAGGATTATCTGATCAGGCCACACCTGACCTGATATTGAAGGGGACGCCATTATCCCGATTCGGCTGTATTTTCCGTTTCCGTAATCTAGATGCGTGTCGTGACGGTCATCATCATATATTCGTTGAATAGATATTATCATTTAGCTACTTGATTTTATGGCATGAATTCCGGCTGAGAATGCCTATCGATTACATCGAACCAATTTTGTCGCGGCAGGCTTGACATTAAATGTTGGCCGTAACAAGCTCCCCTGAAGCTTGGGGTTTTTAGCTGAGCCACCCGCCCGGGTGGATTACATGCGTAACCGGATGAAACATGGATAAGTCATTGACGTCCTTTATCGGAAATAAACTGACGGTCGATGTTGAAGTGTTACGGACGCCATCGGGCACCGTCATTGCCAATGTTCGCCCCGTTGGCTCAATGATTACATCGGAACGTGAGACCATCTCGGAATCAATAGATTTTATCAAATCGATCGACGGACAGTTCGTCGTTATGGACACTACCGAGGTCGGCTCGGTCGATTCCTGGGGAATCGGCACCATTCTAATGTTGAACGGCGAGCTTGCCTTGAAGCAGCGGCGCTTTTCCATTGTCGTTCAAGACGGAGCCGTTTGCAATTTCCTGCGCAGAGTGGGCGTCATGGAGATCATCCGCTCGCGCCCCCTTATTCATCAGGCCGCATAATAATCCGGCGTTAGCCCGGCCTTCAATCGAGCCTCATGATTGAACGGTTCTTTCAGCACGCCCTTATAGTTGAGTTGCAGCAACTCACGCCACCAAACCCTCGGATCGAGACCGCGCCGGGCCGCCAGTACGGCAAACCAGCGACAGCCGGCGGCAACATGGGTGATCTCGTCCTCGTAGATCTGCTGAAGCAGGTCCGCCGTTCGATGATCGCCAAGCGCCGCCAGCCCGGCTACCGTGCGCGGAGTGACATCCAGTCCGCGCGCCTCCAGCACCATCGGCACCACCGCCAGCCGAGCCGCCAAATCGCCCGCAGTATCAAGGGCCGCCTGCCAAAGCCCGTCATGGGCGGGCAAATCACCATAGGCTGCGTCGAAATCGGCCAGCCGGTCGTTCAGCATCACGAAGTGGCGGGCTTCGTCATCGGCCACCCGCACCCAGTCATCAAAAAAAGCCGGCGGCATGTCATCATCAGGAAAGCGCAGGATAATGTCCCAGGCCAGATCAATGGCATTAAGCTCGATATGAGCCAGCGCGTGCAATAAAGCAATCCGCGCCTTAAGCGTGACCCCGCGCCCCCGTTTCGCCATGGCGCGCGGCGCCAGCAACTCCGGACGGCCCGGGCGGGCCGGACGATCCGGAGGGCTGGAACGACCAACGGCGGCAAAGCGCCCTTCGCGCCACGCCGCCGCCGCTGTTCGGGTCAGTTCGACTTTGTCGGCGGGCTCGGCGCCGTTCAGGACCACGAGCGCCGCCTCGGCTAAAGTCCGGGTCAGTCGCCGATCTCCGTATCCCGGGCGGCCCGAATCTCTGCAACCTGGGTGCGATGGCTGCCGGGCTTGTGACGCGGATGAACCGCTTGCGCATCCGGTGCGGCGGACAATTCCGCGGTACGGACCGCGCCTGAAGTCGAAGCGGGCGCTGATGAAGCAGGGGTGGTCGAGCCGGGCTTGCGACGCGGCACGGCAACTTGTGGAACGTCCGTCACGGCGGCCACCCGGACCGTGTTGGCGGTCGGTTTGCGCGGGGCCGCATAGCCGACCACCGTAGCGGTTTCAGGCGTAATTCGAATCGCAACCGTGGTCGGGACCGGAGCCTTCGAACCGCCGGGCACCGGTTTACGATGCGGCAAAAAGATCGAGGCGAGCCGGACCGGGCCGGGCTGACGCAACGCATTCGACCGCGAGCGCGGGGTATTGACCGCTGAGGAGGTGCCGGGGGCAGCGGCAACATCATCCCCCTCATCGGCGGAAGCAACCGCAATCGGCGCATCGAAGCCCCTGGTCCCGCGCGGATAGATAAAACCGAAGGTTGGATAGGTGCGCAGGCCGAGATGATCGGACGGCTCGTACCAGACTCGCACCGACGACCAGCTGTTGTTCGGCGAGGTGTCGATGACCTTCATGTTCCGGTGAAGCACATCGCCCTCCAGCCAGCTATGATCGACCAATATCGTGCGCCGATTGATAATGCTGCTGACCGTCGAGACATGGCCGTAGTGAAGATGGCCGGTCCGCTTAAACACCAAGATCGAGCCGGCAACCGGCCGGATTCCCCGTTGATAACGCCCGGCCGCCCCCTGCCACCAGGTCCAGGCATCGCCTCTGATATCAAAACTGGTCAGCATGCGGGCATAACGCACGCACATCTGAGCCCGAACGTCACTCGGTGAAGAAATTGTAAAAATTGACAAGGACACTAAAAAAATCGACAGTCGAACCACCAAACGAAGCATCCCCAAGTTCCCCCTATCAGGACATGGTTCGGTTATCATATCGGTTCTCCCCTGTCCAGATTCGCAATTTTATTGAATGCGGTTTTTCCGCCACGAGCGGGTATCAAAATCAGCGCTGCGGTCTAACCCGGCAAACTTCACCGTCTATCACTATAGGGATAGTTCCTTGCCAAATCAAATAGAATCTGACAAAGATTCCTTTATCCGCGTTAACACTACGGTAACCGAACCGCCGTTAATCCCGGAATTTCGTCTTCATCTCGCAACGGAGGTGACTCCGTTATGGCAGGCGACCGAAGAAACCTTGCGCGAAACCGGCTTACCGCCGCCTTACTGGGCCTTTCCCTGGGTGGGAGGACAGGCGGTCGCCCGCTATATCTTGGATAATACACAAATTGTTGTCGATCGTCGCGTACTTGATTTCGCCGCCGGCTGCGGTGTGATTGCCTTAGCCGCAGCCCGCGCCGGTGCCGCCGAAGTGACGGCGGTCGAGATCGATTCCTTTGCGCTGGCTGCGATTCGCCTTAACGCCACACTCAATAATGTGACGGTTGCGCTCACAGGCGATAACGTAATCGGGCACCCCTTACCGCAGGTCGATGTGATACTGGCCGGTGATGTTTGCTACGAGCGGCCGATGGCCGAAGCGGTAATGGCTTGGCTGCGGACCCTGGCCGCCGCCGGAAAAACCGTAATCATCGGCGACCCCGGCCGCAGTTATCTGCCGCGGACCGGCCTGACCGCCCTCGCCCGCTATGTCATTCCGACCATCAGCGACGTCGAAGACACCGACAGCAAAGCAACCACGGTTTGGCGTGTGGAGCGAAGCTAATCCTTGAAGCGAAGCTAATCCTTGAAGCGAAGCTAATCCTTGAA
>JBAWVF010000259.1:0-4519 GCA_037147415.1 Rhodospirillaceae bacterium
GCGTTGGCATTGCCGAATACAGTTACTCTTGCGACCCCCTTGCTACGAATTATCCTTATGATATCCCCAGATGCAATAATCTCATCGTTTGTCATTGTCAATCTCCAGGAGGTTTTTAAACAACATAAAGTCGATCGGCGCCAATGCCCAAGTCTTACCTAACGGCCCTGTGACCGCATCGCTGTTCAAAATGGCCAAAGTTTGATCAGCGCCAGAGACCTTGAAACCGATACCCGGCAACGCGGATGTGATGGACGGTGTGCTTGGGATTACGGTGACCGAGGTAGTCATGGATGAGGCGCAGGTCGGTGCCGCAGTTGGCCAAGGTGAACCCGCAGGAGTGATGTAGCATGTGGGGATGGACGGGCGGTAGTCCGGCGCGGGCGGCCGCTCGGCGATCAGATAGTTGACGAAACGCCGAGCCAGCGAACTAGAGGCGCTCAGACACTATCCTGGTATGCAAACCAAGGGCGGGCCTTCGAGGCTTTTTTCGTAGTCGTGAAAACCACTCCTTTCGACAGGCCGACGGCACCAGAATGATTCCAATGGGTTCCCTGTCGCACACCCCTGTCCAAAAGTGATGGATGGGCGATCATGGAACGGGCGCCCCGCCTCCCGATCGCCCCACCGTTAACCGCCCTCATCATCGACTCCGGAAGTCGCAACCCTACCGATTGCCAACCACAGGCCTGCCTCAATCGCCGGCAGCAGCAGGGCGACGACTCGGACATCGAAGCCAAGCAGCCCGGCTTGGGTCAAAGCGAGCGTGCGGTCGATCACCGGCACCATCAGCCGCCCCATCACCGTCAGCGTGAGTGCCCGACCGGCCACGTCCCAGGCCTGCCAGCCCTCGACCGTCGCTGGCTGGCTGGTCACGTACGGGCAGCGTCCGCCGCAGTCGCGTCCGCTGCTCCGGCACCCGCCGCAATAGCTGGCGCCGCCACCGAAATGCCAGTCGGCGCGGCGCCGGAGACGTTTCCCTCGGCGGCCAGCCGGTCGAGAGGAGCGTAAATCTGGCGCAGGAACGTGGTGGCGATGTCGGGAATCGCCATCAGCAGGGCCACGGTTTCTCCAATGACCGGTGCCGGAGTGCCGTCCGAGACCAGCACGCCCGACCACTCGAGAATAGTCAGTTGCCCCAGCGCTTGGGCCAGTGCCGCCTTGGCCTGTCCGAGCCGCCACGCCTCCTTGGCTGCGGCCGGCGGTGCGTCCTGGCCACGCTCGCGCAGATCGGCGGCTGCGGCGGCACGGGCAGCGGCGTCGGTGGCAGTGTCGAGCGGGCGGACCCGCAGGCTCACGCCATGCGGCACGTCAATCCAGTGGGGTTCGCGGGGCAAGTCAAGACGGATCATGGGATGGCTCCAATTCAGGCGTAAGAGTCGACATCGTTGCGCAGGGTGACGGTGACGAAAGCACCCGACGCCGGCTTGGCGGCTTGCCAGTTGTATTTGGCTTCGATACCGCCGGGACCGCTGATCGGGTTCTTGGCTTTCGGTAAGTACACGGCCGGGAGATCGATGATTAGCGACTTGTCGACGTCGATGATCCAGCCCAGCGACAGGGCCACCGGCGTGCCCGAACTGGCAGCGTCCAGGAGCACGGTGTCAGCAAAGCGCACGCTGATCTGACCGGTGCAGGCGGCAACCCCGAGATCACAACCGTCGATCTTGCCGTCATCGCGAATGGTGCGCACAGCGCTGAGCTTGTTGGCATAGGTCAACTCGCCGCCGGTCACGTTGCCGAGCGCGGTGCCGTCCTTGCGCACCACGCCCATCGATTGCTGAAAGCGGCGCAAGACGCGGCTTGTCGGGGTGCCGCCCCCGGTTAAATTGGAATTGGCTTCGCCCTGGGCGATTACAGCAACGGTGGCATTGGCCTTGCCCGAGGTCGCCCACGGAAACTTGATAGAATCGACCATGCAGCCGGTGTTGAGAAAATACCGGGGCACGTCCGGCATGCCGACTTCGAGCGCCAGCGAGGGCAGCGCGGTGGCGCCGCTGGTAAAAACATGACTGAAGGCGGGCGCGGTGCCGGTGGTGGTCGGCAGCCCGAACAGCCCTTTCAGCCACAGCCCGATATCGCGGAGATCGACCGGGACCACGACATTGCCTTGGGCGGTAACCACGCCGCGCGAGGGCTCGGGCGGGTCGCGACCAAGACCGAGCACGTCATTGGCTTCAAGCGGTTGCTCCGAACCGAGATCGCAACTGATGAAGGGCAGCCGGGCGTAATTGCCGGACGGTGCGGTACCGTAAGTGGCTTCAAACTTGGATAAAAGCTGAGCGTTTGCTCCGATTGCACGACTCATGATGAAACTCCCTTATATAAGGTGTGGGATCAGCCCAACGGATCGCTGGTGCTGTAGCTGAGGGTGACGATCACGGTCGCGGCCCGGATCGGAGCGCCGCCGTTCACCGGCAGTTCCTCGACTGAAGGCGCGTCCCAGGCCAGCCATTCACAGCTACCGCCCAGAGTGCGGTCGGTCGCCAGCGCGGTCCCGATCGCGCGCAGCAGCCCGTCAAGCGCAATGGCGCGAGCCGGCGGCTGTCCGGCCTGAACGATCACTTCCAGCCGGGCGGCGTGCTCGTAACAGTAGGTCAAGGGCGACAGGATTACCTCGGGCTTGCCGGGATCGCCATCCCGTTGGATTATCAGCCCGCCCTGCGAAACCCGCTCAGGGATCGCGCTTTCCCGTTCGACGGTGGCACCGGGCACGGTGGTGAGTGTCGCCAGCAAGGCCTGCAACACGGATTCACGACGGCTGGGCATCGGCAGTCTCCGGTTTTGCCTTGCGGATGGCGATCAGGTGTTTTGACTGAACTGCCGTTCAATCATCCCCGGAAACTCGGCCTCGATCGCGGCAAGCGCTCCGGCGATATCGAGGCGTTTCGATAAGGTCACCTGCGGCACCAACACGAACATCAGCACCGGTTGCGCGCTCCGGCCTTGAGCAAGGCGGCGCCCGGTTGCCGGACGGAAGCCGCGTCCGGAACGGGCGGCGACCAGCTGGTCCATCACGAGGTAGCCGACCCGGCCGCCGGGCGGCAGGATGGTGCGGAGATCGCGATTGAACGCGGCTTCGACCTCGACCGGCGTCATCAAGCGGCGCGGCTGGCCGCCGGGAGCCTTCGAGCCCCGAGCACGCGGCGGGACATTATTGGTCGGGATCGCCAACCAGTTGCTGCCGTTGCGGGCAACAATTGTCGCCCCATCATCGAAGCCCTGAATAATCAAAGGAGCGGCGGTCCAAACAGCGCCTGAAACGATGCTGCCGATCGGCGGATTGAGTTTACTGCGCCACGTATTGGCCAGCCGTGAACCGAGCCCGGCCGAGACGACTTGGCTCCGCAGCTTTTCTTGAAGGGAGGTCGTGGCTTCGGCCACCGCGTCGCTTGCCGCCGCGATCAGGGTTTGGGCTTCCTGGCGCAGCTGAGCAGCGGCATTGCCGCCGAGGGTCAAGGTGACGCGCATAGGTAAAGTCCGGCAGGCGGGCAGCCGGTCCCGAAAACAGGACCGGCCCCTTCGCATAACTACGAGAGCTTGATCGGGCGCTGGATGCTGATTTCCAGCTTCTGCGGCGCGATCGCCCGACCGATGCAGACGAGGTTACCGGTGCTCGGCACGGTGGCGGTGAGCTGACCGGCGGTGGTGTCGACATAGTAATCGGCCCCGGCGGTAAGCGAGGTGGCCCCGACCACGCCGGTCCAATCGGCCAGTTCGAGCACGCCATCGGTCTGAACCTGAACCGAGGCATCGATCGCGGCGGCAGCGGCGACCAGACCGAGCACTTCGGCCTTGGCATCGTCGTCGGCCTTGGCCTTCATGATCTGAAAGCCGGCCGAACAATATACCACCATACCGGCAAGTAAAATGTCTTTGGCCACCATGTCGATGATGTCAACCTCCTGCACTTTTGCCGACAAAGTGTCGCCGGCCGGCAAAAGCGTGAACTTTCCATTGATCAATACGACGGGACGATAGGTCGTCATTTGTCAGGTTTCCTTCTTGTTACGATGTTAAAGCTTGACGGGGGTGCCGAGGGTGACGTGTAAGACTGTGGGCGCCACGGCGTGACCGACGGGAACGACCCACTGACCGCGCACGGTCGGTGGAGTTCGGGTGATCCCGCCCGCCAGGGTGGTGGACAGGAAGTACGAGGCTCCGGGAACCAGGGTGGTGGCACCATCCTCGGTAAGGACCGTCCAGTCGGGCCGTTCGACCGGGTGATCGACCGTCCATTGGGCGGCATGACCGGCAGCGGCACCGGCGACCACGACGCCGACCACGATCGCGGTGTCCTCGGTGTCGGCGCGCGACAGGGTGAGAAGGTTGGTCGGAGTCAGATGGATCATCTGCCCGACCTCGACCGCGACTTCGGGCAAGGCGGTGTAGCTGCCATCCCAGATGCCCTGGACGAAGCGTTCGGGCGCGGGTTCAACCGGCGGTGGCGCTTCCTCCTCGGCGAGGGCGTAGGTTTCCAGGGTCCAAACCAGCCGGTCGGGGTCGAGCCGACGGGCGG
>JBAWVF010000260.1:0-4486 GCA_037147415.1 Rhodospirillaceae bacterium
TTACAGCTACCAAAACGAGTCAAAGTGCTGTGTATCTCTACCGAAGACCCTCCCTCGGTGAACGGGTCAACGGGCTCGTTCTTGCCGTGGTGATGGATTCGCGCGGTATTTATATGGCGCAATCACCGGCGGAATCAGAAAAATACGCCCTTCCGCTCCTCGCTACTCTGGAGCAACTCCGCTCGGCGTTGAATAATTGGCGCAATGCCTTTCCGCCGAACCGACGTGACGAGTTCTCGGCGGCAGAGCAAGCAACGGAAACTTTTATCCGTTTTCGGACCGAGTTGGTTCGTTTGTCGCGTGAAAAAACCCTTCCCGAAGCGCGGGCATTCGGCGACAACGACGCCAACCGAAAAGCCCGCAGCGCCCTGAACGAACAGGTCAAGGCACTGTCCGCCGCCAACGAGAAAGACGTCGGCCGTCTGGCTGACCGGATCACATCGGAATACCGCGGTGACATGCGGTTGCTGATTGCACTTCCGGTGCTCGGTATCCTGTTCGGTATCGGCTTTGCGGTTCGGATCGTATCACGCCGGATCTTCAGCCCGCTTCTGCGCCTCACCGAAACCATGAAAACGCTGGCAAGCGGCGATCTTTCGATTGAGATTCCCGCGGTCGACGAACAGTCCGAAATCGGTACGATGGCAGCAACAGTTCAGGTGTTCAAAGACAATGCCATTGCCATGGACCGAATGCGGGCCGAACAAATGCGAGTCGAGGGCAAGGGGCGACAGCAAAAAGTCGAAGCGATTGCGAAAGAGTTCTCGGCTTCCGTTTCCAGATTGTTCGGTGCCGTCTCCGGTTCGGTCAAGGAAGTCTCCAACGCCGCGGATCAACTGAGCCAAGGCGTTACGGAGACCTTCCGAATGTCGTCGGCTGCCACCTCCGCCGCCGGGCGAGCCAATGAAAACGCCCACTCGGTGTCAAGTTCAGCCGATCAACTGGCGACCAGCATCGGTTCAATCGGCGGGCGGGTATCACAGGCCGCGTCCGTTGCCGCCGGCGCGGTCGAACAGGCCGGAGCAACCACGGAACGTGTTCGCAGCTTAAGCGTAACCGTGGGCGGTATCGGTGAGGTTCTAAAGCTGATTTCCGGCATCGCCAGCCAAACCAACTTGCTGGCGCTCAATGCAACAATCGAGGCGGCCCGCGCCGGCGAAATGGGTAAAGGCTTTGCCGTGGTCGCAGGCGAGGTTAAAAACCTTGCCAACCAAACCGGCAAGGCAACCGAAGATATCGCCGCTCGCATTACCCGGGTCCAACAGGAAACCGCAGAGGCGGTCACCGCGATTGCCGCCATTTCCCGCACGATCGGCTCGATTAATGAAATCGCGACCGCGATTGCGTCGGAAATGCACACCCAGGAGCGAACGACCAAAGACATCACGAGCTTTGCCGGCAGCGCCGCGGAAAGCAGTCGATTGGTCAATGATAACATCACTGAAGTGACCCGGGTTGCTCAGAACTCGGTACTGATTGTTGACCGCGTCGCTTCCGCCGCCAATCTGGTCTATGGTGAAACCGACAAGATGCAAAGCAGTGTGACCCGTTTTCTTCAGGATATCCGCCGAACTGTCAAAAGCGGCGAAAGCGAGGATGAAGGCGATATACCTTCGCTGGAATGGCGCGATAACCTCAGCGTCAATAACCCCGAACTTGATGACGACCACAAGAAATTGTTTCATCTTTTCAATAATCTGGCCACCGCGATGCGGGAGGGTCAGGCGACCTCGGTGATTCTGCGCACGCTCGATGCCTTGATCGACTACACCGCCACCCATTTCCGCCGGGAAGAAGAGGCGCTGGCCGCAATCAACTATGCCGAGTTGCCCAAGCAGCGCGAACAGCATCGGATGTTCGTTCAAAAGGCAACCGAAATTCGCGAACGCTATCAGGCGACCGGAAATAACAGCCTGATCATCGAGACCATGGACTTCGTCAAGTTCTGGCTGGTCGAGCATATTCAGGTCGCCGACCGCGCCTACGCCCCTTATATCAAGAATGTCCGGGTGGCGTGATCACGCCGCTTCGAAATCGCGCAGGCGCACCGGCAACCGCCGGGCGCCCCAGTGACCGGGAGCAGGCTCGAACACCCCGGCCAGCGGCAGACCGCACTCTCCGCAGGCGCCGGCCGGGGTAAGGTTCCACGCGGTCAGGGTATAACCGCTGCGACCGATCACCGGGGCACCGCACCCTGGGCAGCGCGTAGTTCCGCGTTCGACATCCTCGACATTGCCGACATAGACATGATGCAGGCCGGCGGCGCGGGCGATATCGTAGGCTCGGATCAGGGTTCCGTGTGGCGTCCACGGCTTGTCGGTCATGCGGTAGGCCGGATGAAACGCCGAGAAATGAACCGGCACCTCCGGGCCGAGTTGTTCGGCAATCCAGCGGCATTCGGCGGTCAGTTCCTCGCTGCTGTCGTTCTCGCCCGGGATCAACAGGGTGGTGATTTCCAGCCAGACCGAAGTCTCATGCTTAAGATAAACCAAAGTATCCAGCACCGCTCCCAAATGCGCACTGGCCAAGCTGTGATAAAAACGCTCGGTAAAGCCCTTGAGGTCGACATTAGCGGCGTCGATATGGCGAAAGAATTCGGCGCGCGGCTCGGGACAAATATAACCGGCGGTAACAGCGACCGTCTTAATGTCATGCGCGCGACAGGCAAGCGCGACATCGATCGCATATTCCATGAATACGACCGGATCATTATAAGTAAAAGCGACACTGCGACAGCCCAGTTGCTCGGCAGCGCGGGCGATGGTCTCGGGGCTGGCCCGGTCGGACAGCGTATCGATCTCGCGCGATTTGCTGATGTCCGAGTTTTGACAGAATTTGCAAGTCAGGTTACAGCCCGCCGTCCCGAAGGACAGCACCGCCGATCCGGGCAGAAAATGGTTAAGCGGCTTCTTCTCGATCGGATCGACACAAAAGCCGCTTGAACGGCCGTAAGTGGTCAGAATGATCTCGTCGCCCTGACGCTCGCGTACAAAGCACAGGCCCTGTTGCCCCGGCGTCAACTTGCAAAAGCGCGGGCACAGGTCGCACTGAATGCGACCGTCTTCAAGCCTATGGCGATAGCGGGACGAACAAAGCGCGGGGCTCATGAGAATACCCTTTAGAACGGCTGGCACCGGACACCGGACATTGTATCATAATCGCCGGGGTTATCTCGGCGGGGAAGGATATCAGCTATGACCACGGTACGCGCTCCGGCTGTTGCGGGCTCGTTTTATCCAGGTGATCCGGAAGTGCTGCGGCGCCAAGTCGCCGAGTTGATCGAGTCGGCCGCGCCGATCGAACCGATGCCGTATAAGGCGATCATCGCGCCTCATGCCGGCTATGTCTATTCCGGACCGATTGCCGGCACCGCTTATGCCGCGGTTCGCCATCTGGCCAATGTGGTGCGGCGAATCGTGCTGCTTGGTCCGGCGCACCGGGTCGGGTTTCAGGGCATCGCGATTCCGCAGGCCGAAGCGCTGGCCACCCCGCTCGGCACCGTCTCCATCGATCGGGCGGCGCTCACCGATCTTGTCGGGCTTGAAGGCGTGGGGTTTTTCGACGCCGGTTTTGCCGGCGAGCATTCGCTGGAAGTCCACCTGCCCTTCCTCCAGCATATTTTTCCCGAGGCCCGGGTGGTGCCGTTGCTGGTCGGCACCGTTAAACCGGAGTTGGTCGAGGCCGTGCTGACCCGGCTATGGGGCGGGCCGGAGACCCTGATCGTGATCAGCTCCGATCTCAGCCATTACCGGAGCTATGCGACCGCCGGCCGGCTCGATCAAGAGACCGCGCACGCGATCGAAGCCCTGGAGCCGCAGAAGCTCAACGGTCAAGCCGCCTGCGGCTTCCTGCCGGCATCCGGGTTGTTACTTAGGGCACTGACGCTCGATTTACGCGCAACCACTCTGGATTTACGCAATTCCGGAGATACTGCGGGCGGGCGCGATCAGGTGGTCGGCTATGGCGCCTGGGGCTTCGAACCCGCCCTGTCCGCCCGTACCGCCGAAGCCCACCGGACAATCCTGATAAAAGCGGCCCGCGAGTCCCTGGTTCATGCCGCCACCACCGGAACCATGATGCGGATTGACCCGTTGGCCTTCCCGCTGCCGTTGCGTGCGGTACGCCGAACCTTCGTCACCTTGACCAGGGACGGTCAGTTGCGCGGCTGTATCGGCTCGTTGACCACGGTCGACCCGCTGGTGGTGGATGTGGTGAACAATGCCTTCCGTGCCGCCATGCAGGATCCGCGATTCGGCGCGATCACGGCAGCCGAGGTCGACTCGATCGCGATCGATATCTCGATTCTCAGTCATCCCTGTTCAATCAAATTCAAAGGTGAGACTGAATTACTGGAGATTCTGCGACCTGGGGTTGATGGCTTGATAATAATTGATAATCATAAACAAGCTCTGTTTCTGCCTAAGGTCTGGGATATGCTACCGGAGCCTGTAGATTTCCTGGCCCATCTGAAGCAGAAAGCAGGATT
>JBAWVF010000261.1:0-4451 GCA_037147415.1 Rhodospirillaceae bacterium
GCACTCAGACCACAACCCAGAGCAGCTATATCAACTTAACGCGAATTAAGCCAAAGGTTTTGTCGTGACTTCTTTATTTGGTATAATCAGGACCATCACCACGTCGGTATTGGACTTATGACCCCAGACCAAGTTCACTACGGACAAGCCGACGCAGTTTACGACGCACGAAAAAAAGTTCTCAACCTCGCTTTTCAAAAGAATCCCGAGCGTTTTGTGCGGAAGCCACCGCAACCGCCCGCTAAACCAATCGCCGCCTGGATCAATACGCTACTTAAAATGCAAGACACTAAATAGCAGAGCCTAAATTACACAACCGCCTGTCTCAAAGTCGTTGACACGTTCCGTTCTCCTTTCTCTCGAACGGAAAGAACCTTACTGCGGAAATCAAAAGAGTATGTCATCCCAACATTATAATCATTTTATATGAGCTTGGCTATAATGCCTATGGACGGAATATGGACACTCAGGGAGAACTGGAAATGAAGCGTGCTCAATATTTATCGACAACCTTCGTTGCTTTTTTCTCAATTTTCTCTTCCGCCGAAGCCGCGACGGTCTGTCCGCACGTCGAAGGCGGCCGGACAATCGGCGTGTGGTGGGATAATGATATGTTTTCGGGCACCGATCGCTACTACACCAACGGGATGCAGGCCTATTACGTGACGGCGCCAAGCGAGCCGACGGTGCGTAACCGGTTGGCGCCGGTGCTGTCGGTCCCGGAAGGCTGTGTCTCCGAGCGCTACGGCTTTGCTCTTGGACAGAAGATGTTCACCCCGGGGGATATCTCACGCCCGATCCCGTCGCTTGACGACCGTCCTTATGCCGGCTGGCTGTTCGGTCGCGTTTCGCTTCAGAGCGAAGCGCCGAAGGTGGTCGAACAATTCGCCCTGGACCTCGGCGTGGTCGGCCCGGCGTCGGGAGCGGCCGAAACGCAGCAATTTGTCCACAAGCGCGTTCCCGGTGCCATCTATCCGCGCGGTTGGGCCTATCAGCTTCAAAACGAGCCCGGAGTCGTGCTCAGCTATGACCGGCTGTGGCGGAATGAAGAAGAGCAGAAGGGCTTCGGCTACGATATCATCCCTCATGTCTCCGCAAGCGTGGGCAATATCTATACCTTTGGCGGGGCCGGAGCGACGCTGCGTCTCGGTTGGGATTTACCGCCGGCGGTAGGAGTGCCGGTGGCGTCGAGTCGCACCGTCACGCCGATTCCCTATCAGGATGCCACCGGCCACGGCTTCGTTTGGTATCTGTTCGCCAGCGCCGAGGGCCGGTTGGTGGCCCGCGACATTTTCCTCGATGGCAACAGCTTCCGCGACAGCCGCAGCGTCACCAAGATTCCGGTTGTCGGCGCATTGGAAACGGGGGCGACCTTCCACCTGTCGGGCAAGGTCGGCGGCTACGACCCAGGAATCAATCTGACATTGGCTCATGTGCTGATGAGCCCGACCTTTACCACGCAAAAGGGAGCCTCACGCTATTGGACGGCCCGTCTCGCGGTCACCTTCTGATACCAACGGCCCTTGTTGATGACCGGCCGTTAGTATCGGCGGCGACTGCCGCCGCGCGCCTCATGGCTGCTGCGGCAAGCCCGCACCGCGGGCGCCCGCCTTTTGAGGGGGCCTTTGATGGGTCAACATCAAAGGCCATTGGCCTAAGCAGGATTCCCGGTCCGGAAAGATGATGTAGGCCGTTACACCCGACTGCCCTGCATCCAGAACGTCAACGCCTATCATGAACGCCTGAAAGGCTGGATGCACTGGTTTCGCGGGGTCGCCACCAAGTACCTGCCCAATTATCTCGGCTGGCGCCGGATGGTTGAGCGGCAGGGCGATGAGGTGTCTCCGTTTCAGGTCATGGCTGCCGCACTGGCCTGACCGTCAACAACAAACGCCGTCAGAGCCATATTTTTACGGCTTGGGAGCGGCTGTATCTGCGTTCGTGGTGATTCCGACCGAAGCCTGGATTAAATCTTGTGCTTGCGCGGTCTCGTGCTCGGTCCGCGTTTCAGCCAGAAGCACGGTCTGGCCACTCGAAATGGCGTCACGAATGAGGTCTGCAAGCCGCCCTTCCTTGTGCCCGGCATGGTCGGTCGCGGCAGCCGCAGCGCCAACCAAACCGCCGAGGCTCGCGCCCCAGCCGAGCATAACCAGGGGAGCGATCAACGGGCTGGCGATAAACAGGGTGACATTTCCAGCCACCAGCGCCAATTCCGCCAGTGCGAAGAGGCCGGAGCCAACGACGGTGCCGATCGCGCCATCAACAAGGATATCTTTGAGGGCATCGTCGCTGGTGGCCGCCGCTTCGGAATATCCAGGCGAACCGGGTTCGTTTTTGTAGATGTGAAGTTGGTCCAGCGGCAGGCCCGCTTCGACAAGCTGGGATCGGGTGCGTTCGGCATCTTCGTGATTGGCAAAGAAGCCTGATATATAATGGCGGTGTTCACTCATGGCTCGTTCCGCGTAAACTGCGCGCCCCTTTTGCCTCGGCTGCCTACCAGCCCAAGTGAGAGAAATACCATCCAGCGACCGCCGACGGCAGCCTCGGAATGTACCCACCAAAGGGGCGGTGGCGACAGGAAGCGTTGGAGGCGACCTCGGCACCAGCCAACATTCAAAGGCCCGTGCGGCGTCTCAACCGCCCAGGGTCTGGTCCTGCTTACCGTACCAGTCGATGGCCTCAGCAAAATGCTCCGGCCGGAAGTTAGGCCAATAGTCATTAACAACGTAGAAGTCGGCATAGACGGACTGCACCGGCAGGAATCCGCTGAGCCGGCGTCCGCCGCCCCAACGCACAATCAGGTCCAACCGCGTCACCTCGCGAGACATCAACGCGCCGTGGCGCAGGCCGTTGATATCCCATTCCCAGTCGTAATTAACCAGAAGATTAACCTTGATGCCGTCACCGCACCGGGTCAGGAAGCGTCGCAGGGCGTGGGGGAATTGATCCGACTGATCGTCCCCGACCGCGAGCAAAGCCACGCCCTGTGCGGCCATTTCCCGGGCGATTTCGACACACGCCGCCTGAAACGACAGCTTCTGTGCCGATGGGCGCTTGACGTTGTCCTTGGTGAAACCATAAACGGAGACCTCTTCGATACCAAGGGCTCGGCAGGCTTCGATCAGCGCCAGTCCGGGCGCGATCCCGAAGGCATAGCCCTTCTCCTTGCCGAGGCCCCTGGCCTGCGCCCACCTGCGGTTACCATCGGGGATTATGCCAACATGGCGTGGCACTCGGCTCTTTCCGACGTTCGCTATCAAGGTGCCCCCTAATTCCGATTTTAGACTACCGCCGAGCACCACAATATCTCGTCATGCACCGATCCTCTTTAGATTTAAAAGTTACTATCCTTTTGGGCTATGTGGCTTTTTGGGGCGTTGATCCTAACGTATTTGCGTATTCGGGGGGCAGAGGAGAACAGTCGCTGGCGACGGCACTCGGCATCTTAGATGAGTGGTTTCCGAGGCTACCGCCTTACTTGGCCGCCGACTATAATCCATGCGCCTGCGACGTTGTGCTGGACTGTGAGTGATTTAGGCTGAGGATGCCCATCATGAATTGAGACGATTTCGCTCTTTGGAAGACTCGCTTTCCGGCACAGCAATGCCGGTCAGGACTCGACATGCGTAACTCTCTCAGCCATCCCAGAGAACTGAATGGCCATGGCGAACTCGTCACCGATAAATATTTGCTAAACAGCCAAATGCCTAGTGTCCAGGCCGCCGATACTGGAGTAAATGTCAATGGATAAAAAAACTATTCGAGGTAATTTTCCCGTAGTTTGTGTGGGCGGCTCGGCCGGCGGGCTTGATGCCTATACGCGGCTTCTGCGACATTTGCCAGAAGATATGGGTGTTGCTATCATCATCGTCAATCACCTGAGGAATACTGAGACCCTGCTTCACGAGATTCTCCCGCGCTACACAAAAATGCCGGTTGAACTGATTACCGATGAATTGCTTATCCGACCAAATCGCGTGTTCATCATCCCACCGCAACGGGATTTACACGTTCTTAATGGTGAATTTCGTTTAAAGCCGATATCAAAACCAAGAGGGTGGCCGGACGTGATCACGGTCTTTTTGCGTTCCATGACTCAGAACTGGGCCGGTACAGTTATTGCTGTCATTGTCTCTGGCTATGATGGCGATGGGGCCGCCGCATTGTGTGATATAAAAGAAATTGGTGGCATTACGATCGCGCAAAAGCCCGATACTGCCGACCAACCCGATATGCCTGGGAGCGCCATCGCCAGCGGCTGTATAGATTTTATTCTTTCGCCAGAAGATATAGCCAAAAAAATCATTGATCTTGTACAGTATGACGCCAAGGGAGCATCAGTAGAGGCGCTCAGGCAGGTGAGTTGACGCATGCCTATCGGCTTGACGCAGACACCCTCTAGTGCATGCCGGCTGAAATTGTGACCCATCAGACGGTAAGCGGCTTGCCGG
>JBAWVF010000262.1:0-4451 GCA_037147415.1 Rhodospirillaceae bacterium
GCGCAGAGCCACCCGGAAACAGCTTCTGAAGCTTGCCCGCGAAGCCATGAGCTTGGGCTTCGATGATCTGGTTACCTTAATTTACTACCTTCTGGGTGACTCTGATAGCCCGAAGACAGAGATTATCCGTGATGTTCTGAATGAATTACTGCCTGAACAAAAGGAGCGTGTCATGTCATTAGCTGCTGAGCAATGGAAAGCCGAAGGGTTTAATCTCGGCTTGGCTCAAGGTGAAGCCCGCGGTGAAGCCAGAGGTGAAGCCCGGGGCAAGGCCGATACGCTCCTTCGCCTGCTTCGTCGGCGCGATAAGACGCTGCCTGCCGGGATTGAGGATCGTGTCCGTGCTGCCGGCATCGAACAGCTGGACGAATGGAGCGAGCGCCTTTTTGATGGTAAGTCGCTGTCGGAAATCTTTGACAGTGAACCGATGCATTGATCAAGGAAGCGGGCTGTCTCGTGATCATGCCCCGCCTATCCGGGCCAACCGCCCCGTGGTCTCGGGTTCGGGATTGCGGATTAAGCGAGATTTACACGACGAGGGTCATATAAAGGATTATATATAGGCCATGGCGCATCTCGGTTTACGGCTGACTCGGCGGGGGCACCTTTTGCTCGAGACGGCCGAGGATGCGCCAGTTCTTGATGACAAGCTGGCGGGACGACTTTCCGCGGCGTTTGCCGAGGGCTCCGGTTTTGGTTTGGTTCAGCTGGGGGCAGGGGAGGTCGGGCATGCATTGCCGCCGGTTTTCCTGTGGTGGCGTGACTTTGCCGCCCGCCATGTCGAGGCCTTGTGCCTGCTGACGTCGGGAGCGGATCAATTACCGCCGGTGCCGGCGCCGACCGAAGCGGAACTGGCTACTTTGGTTCTGACGGCGCCGATGATGACCGGAGCGGAATATCTGACGGCCGAGGCGCTGTTGACGCTGTGGGCCGAGTTGGGCGCGGCCATTGCCGCTGCCTTGGCCCGATCCGACCGCGATCTCCAATCATTCCTTAAAAGCTTGAACCCGGCCTGGAACCTTGTCGGGCGGGTGCATTTCAATCTGGCGGAAAACCGGCGCGATCCGGAACAGCCCTTTGCCTTCATGGCGACCTATACTACCCGGCTTTCGACGCAGGCCACGGCGCAGCATGTTCCGCTGGGGCAGGCCTTGCGCGAATATGCCGGTGCGGCCAATCGCGACAAGCTGCTGTCTTTGTTGGTGCCGGTGCAACGGGCGTCGGAGCGCTGCGGCTGGCTCAAGGCGATGGTCGACGCCGGGGAGATATTTCATCCTCTACGCTGGGGGGCGGGTGACGCGGCGCAGTTTCTTGGCAGTGTGCCCGATCTTGAGCATGCCGGGGTGGTCGTGCGCATGCCGGCTTCCTGGCATGCCAACCGGCCGGCCCGTCCCCGGGTCAAGGCAACCGTCGGCGCACGCGCACCATCAGCGGTAGGGCTTGATGGTCTGCTCGATTTCAATATGGAAGTGACGCTGGGTGACGAGACGCTCAGCGACGCGGAAATTTCAGCTCTTCTGGCCGGCACCGACGCTCTGGTGATGTTGCGTGGACAGTGGGTTGAAATCGACCGCGAGCGCCTTAAGCGAGAGTTGGCGCGATTTAACGCCGCGCAAAAACTGGCGGATCAAGAGGGCTTAAGCTTTGCCGAGGCGCTGCGCTTGCTGGCCGGGGCTGCGGTGGTGGGGGAGGGGGGCGATACCGCTTTCGCCGCCGACTGGTCGCAGGTGGTGGCCGGACCGTGGCTCGCCGAGACCTTGAAATCGCTCCGCAGTCCCGATGGCGCCGCGGCTGACCCGGGCCCGGCTCTGAACGGAACCTTGCGACCCTATCAAAAGGCCGGGGTTCAGTGGCTGCGGTTGCTGTCGGGGTTGGGGCTGGGGGCTTGCCTTGCCGACGACATGGGGCTCGGCAAAACCATTCAGGTCTTGTCGCTGCTATTGGTGCAGGGCAGGGCGGGGGGAGACCACGTCCCGCAACCCAACTTGCTGGTGGCACCGGCCTCGTTGCTGGCCAACTGGGCAGCGGAAATCGAGCGCTTTACCCCGAGCCTGAAGGCTTCCATCGTTCATCCCTCGGCGATGACGGCCGACGCGATTAAACACTTGAGCCCGGAGTCCCTGTCGGGGCTTGATCTGGTCATTACCAGCTATGGCTCACTGCTGCGCATACCGGCGCTGAGCGCGGGCAAATGGCGACGGGTCATTCTTGATGAGGCCCAGGCGATCAAAAACCCAGGGGCCAAGCAAACCAAGGCGGCTAAAGCGCTCGATGCGCAGTCGCGGATCGCCCTGACCGGTACACCGGTTGAAAATCATCTCGGCGATTTATGGTCGATCTTCGACTTTATCAATCCCGGTTTGCTCGGTACCGCCAAGCAATTTACCGGCTACACCAAGCGCCTTGCCGCGCGTGAACACAATCCTTACGGACCACTGCGGGAACTGGTTCGGCCTTATATTCTGCGTCGGATGAAAACCGACCGGTCCGTGATCTCCGATTTGCCGGAGAAGACCGAGGTCAAGGCCTATTGCCCGCTGACCCGCAAGCAGGCGGCGCTGTATGGCCGGGCGGTGGCGGAGTTGACCGAGGCCTTGCAAGCGGCCGACGGTATTCAGCGCAAGGGCATCGTGCTGGCGACCCTGATGCGGCTCAAGCAAATCTGCAACCATCCCTCGCAGTGGCTGAGCGACGGGGCTTGGGCCGAAGCCGACAGCGGTAAATTCGGTCGGCTGCGTGAGATCGCCGAAGTGGTGGCATCGCGCCAGGACAAGATGCTGGTCTTCACCCAGTTTCGCGAGATGGCGGGACCGCTTGCCAGCTTCCTGGGCCAAGTGTTCGGACGGTCCGGGTTGGTGCTCCATGGCGAGACCGCGGTCAAGCAGCGCAAAGCCTTGGTGCAGAGCTTCCAGGATGACGAGACCGTACCGTTCTTCGTGTTGTCGCTGAAGGCGGGCGGCTCCGGCTTGAACCTGACTGCGGCGTCTCATGTCGTGCATTTCGATCGCTGGTGGAATCCGGCGGTTGAGAACCAGGCAACCGACCGAGCGTTCCGGATCGGCCAGAAAAAGAACGTGCTGGTTCACAAGTTCGTCTGTCGCGGTACGGTCGAGGAAAAGATTGACAGTCTGATCGAGTCTAAGAAAACTCTGTCCGAGGAATTGTTGAGTGGTGCCGGAGAAATTAATCTGACCGAGATGAAAGATGATGACTTGCTGAAGCTGGTCGCCCTGGATCTCACCGCGACGATGAAGGATTGAGGCCGATGGGATATGGCTATGGCGGTTGGGCGCCGTATGTGCCGGTGGCCGAGCGCCGACGCAAGGCCGGGCTGGAACTGGAGAAACGGCGCAAGAAGGGCCATTCGGTTTCCCCGGTGGTTCTGTCCGGACGTACCATCGCCTCGACCTTTTGGGGCAAGGCGTGGTGTGACAATCTGGAAAGCTACCGCGACTATGAAAACCGCCTGCCGCGTGGCCGGACCTATGTTCGCAACGGCTCGGTGGTTGATCTTCAAATCGTGCCATTGGCGGTAACCGCCCTGGTCAGCGGGTCGTCGCTTTATAAGGTGTCGATTACCATTGCGGCGGTGCCGGGCGCGCAGTGGCAGTCGATTTGCCGCGACTGCGCGGGTGGTATCGATTCCCTGGTTGAATTGCTTCAGGGCCGGCTGTCCAAATCGGTGATGGAGCGGCTGTGCCGACAGGATCGAGGGCTGTTTCCGCGGCCGTCGGAAATCACGTTCTCCTGCAGTTGCCCGGATTCGGCCTCGATGTGCAAACATATCGCGGCGGTGCTGTACGGGGTCGGCTCTCGTCTCGACCATCAGCCCGAGCTGTTGTTCCGGCTGCGCTCGGTTAATGAGAAGGAGTTGCTGCCTGAGTTGGATCGGGCGTTGCCCTTGGCGAAGACCGGCCCGGCCGCCGGCAAGATATTGGAAAGCGATGATCTTTCGGCTCTGTTCGGTCTGGAGTTGGCGGGGGAGGGCGCAGTGGCCGACGCGGCTCCGCCCGAGCCGAAGGCAAAGCGTCCGAAGCCGGCGGCGTTGAAAACGACGGCAACCAAAGCGCCTGCAAAAAGCAGCGCCGGATCGAAGGCGGTCGCCTCCACATCCGTTGCGCCGGAGAGTGCTGCGGGGATCAACCGGGCGAGCGTTGCGACCAAGAATAAAGCGTTAGAGAAGAAGGCTCGGGGTCAGTCAAAATCTGACAAGAACACGCCGGAGGCCGATGCTTCAGAGCCTCAAAAGCCCGGACCGGCGAAAAAAACAGGGCCTCGTTCGCGACAGACGCCGGTTGATAGCGTAACCGGCTGGACCCCCTCGGATATTTACAACCCCGATGAGTAGCCTGACATGATCGGCGTGACAATAAGGGGCGGTCCGCCAACAGGTGGGCCAGCCATTCTAACTGGCCGATTTTCTGGAAATTTTAGGGCGGTCTGGCGTCTGG
>JBAWVF010000263.1:0-4405 GCA_037147415.1 Rhodospirillaceae bacterium
CCCAGGTCCCATTTGCCAAAGCTAAAGCATTGATTTACATAAAGCGCGAATCTGGTCAGATCATGGAGCCGCAATTTAAGAGTTAGCCAGCAGTGTGAATTGGTATAGAAAAATCAATAACTTATGAGGTTCTTGCAAAATAAATCCCGGAATGTGCCGCAAATAAATTGGCGCAGCCCCTATATGTAGTTATTAGCTGCGCAGATGTCAATAAAGCATAGAATAAAAATATAGCTAGTCACACAAAACTATATCCAGTATCATCAGTTCACCGACGCAGATCTGCCTCTGTTTGTTATGGTCATACCATGTCAGATATTCACGATAACATGATTGCTCGTTGGTCTCACGTGCAGAGTAGTCTGTTTCCATTTATGCGGGAAGAGCTCGATCCTTGCACCGAAGCTCTGGAGCGGTTGATCATCGTTCTCGACACGATCGGCCTTGAGGCTTATGTGCCGTCCCCGCCATCGGGAGGTCGCGGCCGGAAACCAGATGACCGGCGTGCCTTGGCCCGAGCGTTCATCGCCAAGGCAATGTTCTCGATGCCAACCACCGTTAGTTTGATCGAACGTTTGGCGGTGGACAAATCGCTTCGTCGAATCTGCGGATGGGAAACCCGTCGTGAGGTTCCCAGCGAGTCAACTTTCTCCCGCGCCTTTGAGGAATTTGCTCAAGGCGAATTGCCCGTCCGGATGCATGAAGCCCTCATCAAGCGCAGTCTCGGGGATCGCGTGATCGGGTGCGTCGCCCGCGATTCCACCGAGATCGAAGCCCGTGAAAAGCCTGCCAAGAACGATGATCCTCCACCACCGTCGCCGACCGTTGACCCACCCCGCAAACGGGGCCGTCCGCGCAAAGGCGAGGAACGGCCATCACCATCGCCAACCCGTCTTGAGCGCCAAGTCAGTCAATCCGTTGCTGAAATGCTGAATGAGTTGCCAACCGAATGTGACGTTGGTAGCAAGAAGAACAGCAAGGGATACAAAGAGACATGGATCGGCTATAAGCTCCATATCGATGTAGCTGATGGGCAAATACCGGTAGCATGCCTTCTGACATCCGCTTCAGTCCACGACAGCCAAGCGGCCATTCCGCTCATGACCATCACAGGACAAAGAATTACCTACCTCTATGACCTCATGGATAGCGCGTATGATGCGGCCGGTGTCATCGACCACAGCCGCTTCCTCGGCCATGTTCCGATCGTCGATCGAAACTTCCGTGCCGCGACAGACATCAAAGTACAGCACGAAGCCGAGATCAAGCGCCGCGAATTCATACATCAGACTGATCCGGATCGCATCCTCTACAGATTTCGAACCATGGTCGAGCGGATCAATGCCCGCCTGAAGGACGAGTTCGGCGGCCGTTTTGTTCGTGTCAGAGGAGCAATTAAGGTAAAGTGCCACCTCATGTTCGGAATGCTCGCGCTCACCGTCGATCAAATTCTCCGCGCGTTAAGAACTGAACCTCGAACAGCATAAACGCTCACATAGCCCTAAAATCAGTCTCACCGTGAATTATGCAACTCGCTCCATCAGTAAAGCAATTCGGCACAGGATCGCGCGTCCTAGAAAGCAGCACTCTAACCGGACCCAGCGGATGCAACTTGTTAAAGTTTCCCGGAGATTTTACAATCGAATTTCGAGTCTATCCGACGACGTCAAGCGGTACGGGTTATATTTTTAGTTTGGCGACAAGCGCCTACGGCGCTGGGGCAACCGGAATTGATGTGGCTTTTTCTGGAAGCGATAATCGAAAACTATACATAGGCGGAGCATTCGGAACTCTTGTGGGAACACATCCTTGCAATCTTAACACCTGGAACGATATTGTCATTCAAAGATCAGGCACGACGGTTAAGGCGTATCTTGACGCCACCCTTGATATTTCTACCACCTCGTCGGCGAACCTGTCTGATGGTACTCTGACCATTGGCAAGGCCGGGGTACAGTACGTATCTGGCTATATCGATGAATTCAGAATTAGCGATATCGCGCGCTATTCGGATGGATTTACAGTACCAAATGCGGCTTTTACCAGTTCGAGCACGGCCTATCCGGTCAACACGCCCTATTACATCACCACCACGAACGCCAGCCATATCGATCTGTCGGCGTTTGACACCATCGCCGGGGCGACGGTCACGGCGACCGTGCCGGCCAACACCACGTTGGCCTATCTGGTCAGCTTCGACGGCCGCGCGAGTTGGTACAGCTGGACCGGCAGCGCCTGGGCCTCGGTCGCGCTCAGTGCCGCCAACATCATCGCTTCGGGCATGTCGGGGGCAACCCTGCAAACCGCACTGGCCAACTGGACCCCGGCTCAAGGCACAACCCTGGATATCGCAGCGGCCTTTAAAACCTCGGACGCGGCGGTAACGCCCAGCCTCGACAACATCCTGGTCACCACCGACAGCTACAGCCTGTTGCGCCCGGTCACGGATTACACCGTGACCAAGCTGAAGGCCGGCAGCCAGACCCTGACCTTGACCCGGGTCAAAGCGGGCAATGCCAACCACGAAATCGTGTGTGCGTAAGGCGCAGCGAAATGAACCTCAATGATCCGAATGTCTGGATGGCGCTGGCTGCCGTCGTCACGTTGTTGTTGATGGTGGGCGGGGTCCTGATCCGGTTGCAATCGGCACTGATGGTCGAGTTGCGTAGTCTCCAGCTTAGTTTGATGGGCGAAATTAAAGAAACCGCCCGCTCGTCGGATGCCGGCCGGGCGCGGCTCTATGAACGTATTGAGGCCATGGGACACGAAATCCGGACGAACTTTGTTCCGCGCGACGTTTACAATGCGAACATGGAAGCAATAAAAAATGCTCAAGATGAACTCAAGCGACGGGACGAAGAAATAGTGCGCCGAATAGAGGCACAATGTCTTTTCGTCCGAAGCCGCAGAGGAGAAGAATAACCATGAAAATCGCTGAAATCATCGATAAGGTAGCGCCATCGGCGTTGCCGGTCTATCGGCAGGCGTTTGACAGAGCCGAACAGGATTTGGCCGAATACGGCATCGATACGCCGCTTCGGCTGGCGCATTTTTTGTCGCAGGTGCTGCACGAGTCCGGCGGCCTCACCGTCTTGCGTGAGAGCATGCGCTATACGCATGGCGAGCGCATCCTTGAGATTTTCGGGGCTGGTCACCACAGCGCGGCCATCCGCCCGGACGAACTGCCCGGATTGGTCGGCAACGCCGAGGCGCTGGCCGAACGGGTCTATGGTCGTGGTAATCCGAAAAAGGCGCTCGAACTCGGCAACATGCAGCCGGGCGACGGTTACCGCTATCGCGGTAACGGGATGATCCAGATCACCGGCCGCTTTGCTCATGAGCGGTTTGGCAAATTGCTCCAGGTCGACCTGGAGGCGGCGCCCGAGCTGGCAACCGACCCGCGCTATTGCCTGCGGCTGGCCGCGGCCGAGTGGCGGGACAACCGCTGCAACGAGGCGGCAGACCTGGACGACATCGAGCGGGTAACCCGGTTGGTCAATGGCGGTCTTAATGGGCTCGCCGAGCGGCGCGCGTGGCTGGCTAAGGTCCGGCCATTAGCGTTCGCGGTCACGTTTCAGGTGCCGGTGGTCCCTGCGGCGATGCCGTCACCGGGACAAGGCCCGGCGCCACAGTCGTGGTTTGTCCGGCTGATACAATTCATGATCAAAATTTTCAAGAGGAAGTGACCGATGAAAATCATCGCCTATCTCAAGGACCGCCTCGCGGAAGGGACCAGCCGCAATGTGCTGACGGCATGCTTGCTCTCGATCGGCGGCTCGATGGCGGCCGGCGTGCCGCTGGCCGATGCCCTCTACATGGCGATCGGCGCCGGCATCGTCGCCGCGGCCGGCGTGCTCACCCCCGAGCGACCGGCTCCGGATACCCGGGAGGCTGCGTGATGGGCGGCATCATCGGAGTCCTGATCGGACCGCTGCTCGGCTTGGTCCGGGCCGTCATCGGCCCGTTGCTGGCTTACTACAAGGGGCGCGCCGACGGCCGCGCCGCCGAAGTCTCACGGGAAACCGCCGTCGTCATCAAAACCGAGGAGCAAGCCAATGAGGTCAAAATCACTGTGGCTGGCGCTGATGCTGCTGAGCTTGAGCGCCTGCGAAACAAGTACACCCGTTAATAATTATTGCGCCATTGCGGCGCCGATCTATCTCAGCCGTGCGGACCAGCTCGCCGAACCGACTCTGCGAGCGATCGTGACTCATAATGAGACATGGGAGCGGATTTGCCGGTAATCCCGATTCGCGCGGTCGATACACGCTATCCAACCGAACCGAAAATTAGCCGGTAAGTTTGACAAAACCTGCGGGCTAACTTATTGATATAGTTGGAAGTGTAGCACACTCTTAATCAGCGGGCCGAAGGTTCGAGTCCTTCATCACCCACCAAACTTTTC
>JBAWVF010000264.1:0-4318 GCA_037147415.1 Rhodospirillaceae bacterium
GACGGAAGGGGAACGGGAATGACGGAAGGGGAACGGGAATGACGGAAGGGGAACGGGAATGACGGAAGGGGAACGAGAATGACGGGAAGGGAACGGCAACGACGGGAAGGGAGAGGGCGGCTGTCGATACGGCTTGTCCGAACACATTCAGACAAGCGTCTTGTTGACCTTTGCACGCCGGAAGGCTTAACTATCCGTGTCGTAACAAGTTTTTTCGGTCCCCCGCCATGGATACGTTCGATTACGCGTTAAAGCGTCTCAATAAGGCCGTTGACCGCCTCGACTCGGCGGTGGGTCAGCGTGAGCAACGCTTTGACAGCGAGCGCACCAACTTGACCCGGGCGCTTCAGGCCGCACGGACCGAGCAGGAGCAGACCCGAACCGTGGCCGAGGGCGTGTCGTCACGCCTTGATGGCGCAATCGGGCGACTTAACGCGGTTTTGGAGCGCTAAATCCCATGCCTCTGGTCGATATCGCCCTTTGCGGCCGCAAATTCTCGGTATCGTGTGAAGCCGGGCAGGAGTCGCGCTTGCGCGAGCTGGCCGATTATGTCGGCGGCAAGCTGCGGGAGCTGAGCGAAAGCGGGCTGAGCGGCGGCGAAGCCCATATGCTGGTGCTGGCCAGCTTGTTAATCGCCGACGAATTGTTCGATGCGACCGAAGATATCAAACGGATTCGCAGCCGAACGCCGCGTGATCCTCATGAATTCGATCGGGCATCGGCGGCCGCTTCACTCGATTCGGTCACCCGGCGAATCGAAGAGCTTGCCGCGCGGCTTGAACGGGCCTAGACTTAAGTCGGGAAGTTGCTGCGCGATGCGTCAGGCTGTATATCCCCAGGGCCGATAATTACATCTCCAGGGGACTGTCTCTGTCGGGGCCGTGGCCTCGGTAAATGGTTCCCACCTGCTGTGCAGGCCGCGGAGGGGTAACAAATGCCAACGGCCGAGGTGGCGGCTTCCCAACCTTCCCTCCCCCTCGAAGCATTCTCAAAAGCGGCACTTCGCCGACATGCGCGGAGCGTGCGCAATGGTGCATGCGCCTCGAACGGCGCCGCTGCCGCCGAAAAGATCGCCGCCACCTTGGCAAGCGGTGATTTTTTGCCCGCCCCGGCCGGGACGATTGCCGGCTATTGGCCGATCGGGAGTGAACTGGATTGCCGCCCGGCTTTGGCTCGTCTGAGTACTGTTGGCTGGAGTTGCGCGCTGCCGGTGGTAACCGGGCCGGACACGCCCTTGATCTTTCGGCGCTGGTGCCTGGGGCAGACTTTGATCGCCGGCGGTTTCGGCACGCGCGAACCGGGTGCCGAAGCGCCAACGGTCGCCCCCTCGATACTGCTGGTGCCGGTGTTGGCGTTCGATCGCGCCGGCCATCGTCTCGGTTACGGTGCCGGCTGCTATGATCGCACCTTGGAGATATTACGGGCTCGCGGTCCGGTACTGGCGATCGGGATCGCCTTTGCCGCGCAAGAGGTGCCCACCCTGCCCGCCGAGCCTCATGATCAGCGCCTCGACCGACTGATTACCGAGCTTGAGGTGATTGAAATCCCGCTTGATTGACTTCGACCGCCCGCGCGCGCACACTCGGATCGGTATAGCAAAAGGATACAGGCGGTGAGCCTCGCAACTTTCGACAAACTGGCTTATCTGGAATCGCTGAAAAATGCCGGCATTCCGGAAGCGCACGCGCGGGCGCATGCCCTGGCACTCGACGACGCCCTGCGGGACAGTGTGGCGACTCAAGCCGACGTGGTGCGCGAAAGCGCATCCATCCGATCTGAACTGGCCACAACCAAATCCGACATCAGAGCCGATCTGCTTGACGTCGAGCATCGCCTGAGCAACAGAATCGCCGATGCCAAAACCGACCTGCTAAAGGTTATTATCACGACCGTTAGCATTAACTCGGCCCTGGTCATCGGTTCCATGTTCGGACTGGCGAAGCTGCTCGGGCACTAATCACGGATAAGGCGGGTCATGCGGCTGTTATTTTTAGGTGATATCGTCGGCCGTAGCGGCCGGGATGCGGTACTTGCTCATTTGCCGGACCTGCGCGAACGGCTGGCTCCGGATCTGGTCATCGTCAACGGTGAAAACGCGGCGCATGGTTTCGGCATTACCGCCAAGATCGCGACGGAGCTGTTCGACGCCGGCATCGACTGTCTGACCACCGGCAATCACGTCTGGGACCAAAAGGAATTGGTCGGCGCGATCGAAGAGTTTCCCCGCCTGTTACGCCCGCTCAACTATTCGCCGGGGACGCCGGGCAAAGGCGCCGCTGTCGTATCGGCGCGCGATGGACGGCGCGTGCTGGTGGTCTGTCTGATGGGCCGCTTGTTCATGGACGCGCTCGACGATCCGTTTCCGGCGATCGACCGTTTGCTTGAGCACCATCGCCCCGGCTCGGACGAAATCCACGCCATCCTGGTTGATTTTCATGCCGAAGCCACCAGCGAGAAAATGGCACTGGGTCACCATCTCGACGGCCGGGTCACGGCGGTAATCGGCACCCATACCCATGTTCCGACCGCGGACGCCGTGGTTCTGGCCGGGGGCACCGCCTATCAGACCGACGCCGGCATGTGCGGCGACTATGACAGCGTGATCGGGATGAAAAAGGAAAGCTCGGTTTACCGCTTTGCGCGCCGCCTGCCGACCGACCGCATGACCCCGGCCGAAGGCGAGGCGACGGTGTGCGGCGTCCTGGTGGAAACCGACGACAACACCGGCCTGGCGCTACGGATCGAGCCGATTCGAATCGGCGGCCGTCTGTCCCGGCAAGTCCCGGTGTTTAATCAAAAACTCCACGAGGTTTGCGATGGCGTCGCCTGATCGGCTGTTTCCAATGCCTGCGGTGGCCAAAGCAGCGGGCACCACGGTCGAAAATATCCGTAACTATGTTCATCGCGGCGTTCTGCTTTATCCGGGTTGCGAGCCGCGGGCCGGCTATCCGCGGGAATTTCCGCTCTACGGCGCTTATGAAGTGGTCCTGCTCCATCATTTTCAGCGCGCCGGGCTGACATTGGATGCGGCCAAGGCGATTTGGCGCGCTCTGGTCGAGCTTCAACAGGAACGCGAACGCGCCGAGGGGATCGAGGCGACCGCAGCGCCGCCGCGTGCGCTGCCCGACGCATTGACCGGCGACAGCACCGCCGGCAAGCTGCTCGCGGTTGCCGTGCGCAGCGATAAAGCCGGACGGGCCGGAGCGGTCAAGGTGCTGGTGCGAGAGCTGCTCTGGGGTGACTTGATCAGCCTGCGCCGCGGCTTTCAGACTTTGTTTCCGGCAGCCGAGGCCGATCCGCCGCTTCAAACCTATTTGTTCGATTTGTGCCGGGTTATCGCCGCCGCGGATCGTGAGCTTCAAAGTATCGAGACGAAACCGGACACTTCTCAATAAGGCACATAACCGGCGCAGCGGGTCAGCACTTCGCGCAGATCATTGACGTTGAACGGCTTGATCAGAATATCGGTGATGCCGAGCGATTGAGCCGGCAGAAGTGCGCGCTTACGTTTGACCGGGTCGACCAGTTTGTTGTCGCTGGTCATGAAAATCACCGGAATATGACGGCCGCGCAGATAGGGTACGGTTTGAACCGCGGCACAGAATGCAAGCCCGTCCATCGGGACCATGTGCCAGTCGCACAGGATGACGTCGACATCGGGCTCGCGGCGCAGCAGCTCCAGGCCGGCTTTGCCATCGGCAGTCATCTCGACCGAATTAATCCCCAGCGCCGCAAGCTGACGCTGCACGATCAATTGGAAGGTAAGAGTATCCTCGACGACCAGAACCTTAAGCATCGACCAGAACCTTAAGCATCGCCTCCGCCGATCCGGACCACAACTATTCGAGTCCCGTGCGCTGCGGTCATCGTGCTAGCGGCGAATCGGGACAAAGCGCCAGTGCCGCCCGCAACTCCTCCGTACCGAACGGCTTGACCAGAATATCGATAATGCCGAGATCCCGGGCACTTTCAAGCGTACGGTGCCGCCGGTCGGTATCCTTCAGCCGATCATCGCCGGTCATGAACAGCACCGGAATCTTCCGGCCGCACAGATAGGGCGTGGCCTGAACCTTGGCACAAAACACCAGCCCGTCCATCGGCGTCATGTGCCAGTCACACAGGATCAGGTCGACATCGGGCTCACGCAACAGCAGTTCCAACGCCGCCATCCCGTCGGGCGCCATCTCGATCCGGGTGATGCCGAGCTGGTTCAACTGGCTCCGGATCAGGGTCCGGAACATCGAGACATCCTCGACGACCAGAACTTTAAACCATGCCTATCGGCTTGACGCACACACCCACTAGATATAGTATTTTC
>JBAWVF010000265.1:0-4311 GCA_037147415.1 Rhodospirillaceae bacterium
TTCTGGAAAATACTATATCTAGTGGGTGTGTGCGTCAAGCCGATAGGCATGGCTTTATCTTATGGCATCGAAATGGCCATGTGTACATTAAGAGCCTGTTCGAACCGTTACGGACAAGCGTATAATATTGCGTTCGTGCGGTTAAACAGAGGATTGTCGTTGTCATGGCCATCGGGACCATTCTCCTGCACATGGGAAACGATGAGTGTGCCCCGTTGCGGCTTCAGGTTGCCGTAGAGCTTGCCTGTCGGTTCGATGCATTTTTAGATATTTACTGCCTGTTATCGCCGGGGGGCGGCGGTGAAAACGGTATTGCGGCCAGTGATCGGAATGGCGGGATAGAGGAAGAGGTCCATCGGGCGTGTCGCGATCGTTCCTATTCCTGGCATGAACTTCGTGTTGATGGACGTATGCGGGCCTTAGTTGCTCGCTCCGGTTTTGCTGATATCGTGGTGATAAGTCAGGCTCACCCTGAACAAACGGCGGACGATTTCTTGCAGGGTTTGCCTCAGCGCTTGCCGCTTGAAGCGCCGTGCCCGGTCTTGATTCTGCCGTGGGATACTCAGTCCGAGGTTTCGGGGCGGCATATTCTGGTTGCCTGGAAGAATTGTCGTGAAGCCGGGCGAGCGCTTCGCGAGGCGCTCCCGTTTTTACAGATGGCACGTCGGGTTACAGTACTGACGGTTGGATTCGACAGCCGGGACGATTCCGAGCCGACCGATCTTTCGGTTTATCTGGCCCGTAACGGGGTTGAGGCGGAATTTCACCCGGATACGACCTCCGATGGCGACGCGGGTGATGTTATTTTGGCCGTTGCGCACGAGCTTGAGTGTGATTTAATCGTCATGGGCGCGTATGGCCATTCGCGGTTGCGCGATATGGTGCTGGATAGTGCGACTCATACCGTTCTCAGCCGGATGCATGTCCCGGTGTTAATGGCTCACTAGTGCGATGACCGTAACGCATGGTTCCCATGCGATCCGGTCTGAATCGCACTGGAATTAAATACTTAGTGGTCCGATTCAGAGGGCGGACGTGAATCATCCGTCATCATCGGAACACTAGGGCCTTAATTTTATTTTTGCCTTTTTTCTTGGCGGCTTTGGCTCCGGGGGGAGCGACTTCTTGCCCTGAGCTACAAGGGAGCATTGATCTCAAAGGGTGCCCTGATGTAAGGTTAACGGGTGTGGAGGACGCATCTCATGAATTTACTTGAAGTTGCAGTCTATGCGATGGTTATCGGTGGTGCAAATCAACCTGTAAAGTGTACTGAGAGCGATCTAGGTACGGTTAATTGCACCAATGGGCTATCAGCCACGGAGAATGAGGGCGAAAGCCTGCGGTTCAGCAACGGAATCACGGTTAACAAAAGGCGCGGCATCTCCTTCTCTAACGGGGTGACGGCCCATATCGACAGTGCCGGCTGGTTGGAGTTTTCCAATGGCGTGTCGATTCGACGTGATTCTCCATATCGGTATCGACTGAACAGCGGATATATTTGTCAACTGGTCGAACGGACCATGGTTCAGTGTCAGGATGGGCGCTAATGCGATGACCGAAGCGCATGCTTTGCATGCGATGCGGTCTGAATCGCATGGGACTTAGTCGTGAGTGGTCTTATGAGTGTGGTTGTCATTATGACGAAAAGCAGGGAATTCCGGGTTCGGACGGGGGCGAGCCGGATCGGAATCTCAGGGGGGAACACCCATGAGTGGGGTCATCCTGGTCGTCGGAGCGACGGGTAATACCGGGCGGGCATTAGTTCGCAAGCTAGTGAAGAAAGGCGTCGCCGTTCGCGCAGTCGCCCGGGGACGGGTTGGACTTCGCAGTCTTCAAGTTACTGATTTTGTAGAGATCGATTACTCAAACCCGTCTTCACTGGACCGCGCTTTTCGCGAGGTCGAGAAAGTTTATTTAGCCTTGCCGCTGGTTGCCGAAATGGTGACTTTGACCGAGATGGTGGTCGGGGCTGCAAAAAAGGCCGGGGTTCGTCATTTAGTGAAGTTATCGGGTCTGGCCGCCGGGCAACCCGGTCGTTTGCAGTTGGGACGTTGGCACCGGGATGCGGAACGAGTGGTCGAAGCCTCGGGCATGGCCTGGACTCATTTGCGGCCGAACAGCTTCATGCAAAATTTCATTAACCATAGTCTGGGCTCGATGAAAGGGCGCGGGCTGTTTCATTGTCCGGTTGGAAACGGTCGGGTCAGCTATATTAACGTCGAGGATATTGCCGCCACTGCGGCGACGGTTTTGACCGGAACCGGGCATGAAGGGGCGGTTTATACCCTGACCGGACCGCAGGCGATTTCCAGTTACGATGTTGCTGAAACCTTCTCAAAACATGTCGGGCGCACTATTCGCTGCGTTGAAATTAGTGTCGATGCAGCACGGGATGCCATGTTTGGTTTCGGATTGCCGGTACCGGTTGTCGATGCGGTTGCCGAACTATTTCGGTCGATGCGCGATGGCGAACTGGACATGGTAACATCCGGGGTTGAGCAGTTGACCGGTTTCTCCGCGCAAAGCTTTGCACAATTTGCAGAAGAGCATGTGCGTCTGTTCCGCTAGTTTGCGCTCGTTCGGAAATGGGTCAACAAGTTACCGAGTTCCATCACATGATTTTCAACCGCTAGTGCTGCATCGGCGCTGTGTTGTGCCAGTGCTGCATTGTGACGAGTCATTTCCTCCATGCGGTTGATCGCCTCGGAGATGTCCGACAAGCTTGCTGATTGCTCGCGGCTGGCGGTCACGATCACGTCGGTGCTGGTGCCGACCGTGGAGATGGCCTGGACAATTTCAGCAAGCGCATCGCCTGCGGCCAACACCAATTCGACTCCGGTTGCGATCTCCCGGGCGCTTTCGGCCAGCATGTCCTTGATTTCACGATTGGATTCAGCGGCTCGGCGCGCAAGCTGGCGGACCTCTCCGGCTACCACGGCAAAGCCGCGTCCGGCTTCCCCGACACGCGCCGCCTCGACGCTGGCGTTCAGCGCCAGAATGTTGGTCTGAAATGCAATTTCATCGATTGCGGCGACGACTTCGGAAACCTTTCGAGATGATTCGGCAATGCGCCGAATTGCCGCAACCGCGCTATCGGCGGTTCCTCCGGCTCGGGTCGCTAGTGCGCGCGCGTCGCTTACCAGTCGACTGCCTTCTTCGGCGGCACCGGTATTCTTCTCAAGCTTAAGATTTATTTGCGCCATCGTGTTGACGGTGTGGGACAGCAGATCGGCTTGCTCGTCGGTGCTGGCCGAAAGGTCGCGACTGCCCATCGCCACCTCTCCGGTCATGACATTAATGTTGGCAAGTGCCACATGAATATTGCCGACGATGTCGCTCAGTTGATCGGCCATTGTGTTGGTGCTGGTGCGCATGGCGTCGAACACGCCTTCAAGTTCGGCGGTGACGCGGCTGTCGAGATCGCCGGCCGCAATCGCCGATAGCACGGTGTCGATCACGCTGACTGCGGTTGCGGTGGTTTCGACTAAACTGTTAATTGCGAGACACAACCGGGCCATTGCTTCATTACCGCCGGTTGGAGCAATCCTCTGCGCGAGATCGCCGCGGGCGGCCGCGCTGATCAGTTCTTCTAACTCGTCATGCAATCGGGAAAGTTGAGTGTCTTCGCTATCCATATTATCAAGTGAGCGATTAATTGATTCGGCGACTCCGCGATAGGCGCCCTTTAATCCCCGTACGGTAACTTTGCGAAAATAGCGTTTGTCGGCGGCGCCGGCCATGGCGGCCGCAGCCTCACGGATAAAGCAATCGGCGAGATCGACCACATCGTTGACACGGTGAAGGAGCAAGCCGATGATGCCTGTTTCGCTGATTCCGAGTATCCTATGGTCAAAGTCGCCGGCCGCGGCCTTGTCACAAATGGCTAGTGCGCCGGTCAGAATATGTTCTAAAGCGCGTAAACGCAGCCACATTGCGCCGGCAATGGCAAGGCAAAGCAACGTACCTGCAACCGCAGCAATCAGGCCCGGCATCCCAGGGCCGGCGGTCAGGACGATCGGTGCGGCCAGACTGCCGGCCACGCCCAAGAGCAGCGCCAAACGGCGGGTACTAGAGAGAGAGCACGAAGTGGTCATAATCGGTGCCCTTCTCCTTAAGAAGAGAAAATAGAGTGTCGACTGCGGCATTCATGCCGGTCTTGGAGTCTTTAGCACCGTCCTCGATTGCCAGTAACTCGCGATAGAGCGGCTCTATCGTGGCCAATGCTTTGCGATCCGGGTTACGGCGAAAGGAATGATACATGCCTATCGGCTTGACGCACACACCCACTAGATATAGTATTTTCCAGAAAGT
>JBAWVF010000266.1:0-4307 GCA_037147415.1 Rhodospirillaceae bacterium
GCCGGCGACAGGGCGCCCGACGATGACAGGAGAGCGGGAACATGAAGTGGGTAGCGGGCGTCCCCGGAAAAGCGGCCACCCGTAGCTTTGCCGTGGTGGTGTTCCGGAGCAAGCCCGTACAGGACGGCGATAACGGGCATGAGAACGTCGCCGCCTTTCTTCAGCCCCGGCGTCACATCCGAGATGTCTTTGTCAGGCTGCTTATGAGCGATAAACTGGTCTACCAAGCGCGCCGTCAACGCCTTGTCGATGAACCCGCTGGACACCGAGGCGGCTGGCGTTGAAAAAAACGTTCTGGAGTCGACCGAGCGCAAGTCTTCATCTGCCAACGATGAGCGCCAGTAACGGAGAACATTTCTGACAGGAATGCCTTGTTTGCGGATATCCTCACCAGAATAGGTATCGGACATAGTGACCTGACCAACCATTTTATCCGATCCTTTACGATACCAGAGCCCGGATGAAAATCCCTTGATTCTCACCAATTGGGCAAGGTGGGGCTTTCAACAACGCCGCTCCGCCAGAGATCATAGTATTCAAGCAGCTCCTCGGGCAGAGCATTACGGAAATCCGCGTCCAGGGGGAACTGCGGCATGGCCTCCCAAACGGCATTGAGCAACGCAAAGCCCTGCTTTCTGTCCTTCGGTCTTTTCAACGGATTTCTCTTCTCCTGATCCGACATCCACAGTTTATGAAGGGCAAACCAGCGAGGGTCAGGGGCCACTATTCGAGCCGGCGATCCGTCGCGGGCCACCACGACCCAACTGACTGTTTTCCCCTCAAGCAGCCATTCTTGCTCAGGCAGGGGAATCGGTAGTGGACGATCGGTTGGCCGCATGCCGCCCGCCCTGGACGGCGCCACAAGAATTTCAACTTCGTACGCGGTGGCGTTGCGAGCCTGGAATGTTCTCTCGGTGTTGACGGTGTAGGTGCTATCAGCGGCCTTTAGCATCGACCAAATAGGGATCGCGCCCCCGTCGTCACTTACCGCTGTCCACGCCATGTCGAAATCATCAGTTTCATCGGGTGCGCCGATGCGCCCGGCCGCCTCCATCGCATACGCAGGCATGGCGTTGGTCCCGACGACCATGATTTGTGGTCCCAACATCCGCCTCCGGTCAGCCTCTCTCAAAACTTTTGCGGCCTCTGATGGCAATAACGGCAATCCAAGCGCACGGTAAAGACGGCAGGTTTCCGCGAGACGAAGAGCGCTTTTGTTCTTACGGTCAGTCAATACTGATTTACTGTTATGATATTCCGCAAACACCCGCTCTGTCTCTGCCGATCTCGGCCCAAGGCTTTTGGCATTACCAGCACGATCAATCGAATGGTAGAGATAATGCTTTCCTGACCTTTCGGCCCACCGCATGCCGTATGGCAGAGCCGCAAGATCGCGCTCAGCCTCAATCCAGACATCGTAATGCTGGTTGAGGTTGGCGATAATCCTCATCTGCTCATCGGAGAAAGGGGCAACGGCTTGTGGCATGGAGGTTTGTCACTCATTTGCGATGACGTTTGAATATGAATGACAAATAGCGCCTTGTCAATATCTTGGTTGACTGGGCTACCTGTTTCTTCCAGAGTGGAAGGGGCTTGTGTTCGATGATAAAAAAGTTTCATCCTGACCTATGCGTAAGTGCTTGTTTTACGTGGTCGGCGGCAGTCGGGAAATCATCCTGTCGCGACGGCTTAGCTTTGATACGAGTGTGTTGTCGAATAACAAAGTTTCATCCTGAACGCGGCATTGCCGATTTACACGGTTTAGCAGAGCACGTCTGTTCAACGCTTGGCTTGACAACTCAGCCCGGCCGACTGCCAGCCCATCATCCCTTGACGCAAGGGTCAGGATGATACTCTTTTATTGAGGATGAGGCTTTATTATTCCCGGACGACACACTCGATCTTCCATGTCGTCGGCGGCGAAGTATCATTTCCAGACGCTTTGCGCATTGCTAGCAGCCTGTCGGACTTAAGGTTTCAGCGCAATATTTAATCATTGCGCACCCACAACCGGACATATTGTTCCGCACTTCGATATTTTAGTGACTGTTCATTGCGTAATTTGCCCATTCTTACCTTAACTCCGACAGGCTGCTAGCGATGACAGCGGCTTCACCGCCGGAGGACAGAATGTTAGTCATCAGGGGCTCCTGTGGAAAGGTAGCGTTGGCTGGATGGAAATTCCAAGTTTGATCATGTAGTGATGAACCGTGATATCCTTGCCGTCCTTCACGGCCGCTATTCGGGCGCAAACGCCACTGACGTAATATCAACGGGTTACGATTGGCTACGGGGCACATGGGGCGTGGGCTTCTACCGCCGTCTCGTCTCCCGCATCCAGTCTATCCGCTTCAGGATAATGGATAGATAGGCATCCCACTCCATCGCCGTAGTCTCGATATGGGCGGACTGGAAAATGGACGCTTCGCAGAACTCTCGATCGCGAACTTGGGAAATGCAGTCACGGCGTGCCCTATCTTCGATAGGGCCGAGTTCCTCGACCCACCATTCTGGCAGACGGTGCCGCTTCATGTGGGCGAGGCGCTGGGCCATCTGCGCGGGGTCTATCCACAGGTTGACGATCAGGCCAGTATAACCGCGCGACCGGATGTATCGCTCGATCTCGGCGACAAAATCCCGAGGAAGCCCGGCGCATTCGACATAGGTTTCGAACCAGCGGTCGATAATGACGGGGTCGGCACCGGGCGGCCAGCCGTCCACAATCTCGCGGCAATCCTTGAGAATGGCCTCGTTGAGGTCGTGGGCGCCCTTCCGTTCATCGGGAACGATGAACCGGCGACGGAATGCGCGCTCGTCACACTCGACATGGGCGCTCGGCAGCGCCGCCGCCAAGCGGCGGGATAGGACGGTCTTGCCGGCGCCGTTCACGCCGATCAGAAGAACAAAAACGGGGCGGGTAGATGCATCCATTATGGGTGCTCCTGAACAGCAAGCTCGATCATGTAGTGGTGAACGGTCGTATCCTTGCCGTCCTTCACAGCCGGCAGCGTCACGGCGGGAACGGTGCCGAGCAATTTTTCGATGACGTGCTTGCTGGCTATATTTCCCTCGGTCCACGAGATTGTCAAAAGGCGCAGGGGCGTTTGTCGCGCGGTCCAGTCGAGCACGGCGGCGGCCATCCGTAGAGCCCACCCATGCCCCCAGACCTTTTCGTGAAGCCAAAAGCCGAGTTCCCATTCGGCGCCATTCAGAGCTTCAGGCAGCCTGTCCAGGGACACGACACCAAGCGCCTCGTGTTCACCTTCACCCCTCCAATAGGAGTTGGCATCGTAGGCCACCCAGGCGAGGCGGCGTCCGGCCGCCGTTTCCGCAAGCCAATCTTGCACGCACCGCGCCATGTCTGGCGGCGTCGACCAACCGATCCACATCCGCGTCACAGCGTCGGTCACGGATAGTTCGGCGGCATGATCGGCATCGAGCGGAACCAGCACGAGCATCGGCGCGCAAATGGTCGGCATGAGCGCCGCAGGGTTGACCGGTTGCCAGGCATTGCCGCGAACCGTAGCCGCCCGGTCCCATGGCAGGAACCGCCAGGGAACCGGGGTTGCGCGCAGGTTTGCGTCGAACAGATCGGGCTTTCCAGCCCAGGAATTTGAATCCGCCGTGGTCATGGTCACCCCAGAACATACCGACATTTAGGAATCAAGGCGATCAGTGCGAAACCTGCTACTGCCAAGGGCACCGCCGGAGAAAGGCACCAGAGTCCGAACAGGGCAGCCAGCACAAGCATGCGGCCGGACAGCATGGCGACGTTGAGGGCGAGGTTTCTGGCGAACACGTCGTCGTTCCGGATGACGGTCTCCCGTCCGAACCGTCCTTCGAATGCGGACTGGATGACAGCATAGGCAATGCCTGCCGCAGCGGCGACGATGGTCGCTACCGAGACATTGGGGGCGGTGGCAAGCACGCTCCACGCAATAACCGAAGCCGCCGCCGCGAGCCATATCCCGATGTCGTTGCCCCGGTCCTTGATTGATGGTGTGGACGGCCGCTACCCACCGGCATCCAGGTGCCATAGGATGGCGGCTTGAAAGCCGCCATATTCGGGACAGGGCTGTTCAACGCTGATATAGGGGTGTTGACGGCAGCCCAGGGGCCTGCAAAAAAAGGGGATTCCCCCGACGGCTTTTGTGTGAATCTATGGCGGGCAACCATCATGGAGGGTTGCCCGATGTCGAGCACACTGCTGTCTATTTTTTCCGAGGTTTCCGATCCGCGCCGCGGCCAGGGTAAGATGTACCCGTTGGCGCCGATCCTGCTGTTCACGGTTCTGGCGATGTTGGCCG
>JBAWVF010000267.1:0-4292 GCA_037147415.1 Rhodospirillaceae bacterium
TGAGCCCGAAATTGAAAATATTCCCCCTCGCAGCCGGGAAGTTGGCGAAGTTGGGATAGGGTGAGCGGGAATTCCCGGTGACCTTCTTGGTCTCACCCTTCCCACGGTAGGGACGGACGGCGCGGCTACGTACAGCGCAGTTTGCGTCAAGCCATTGGAATGACAGGTAATTTCCAGGTTCCACAGTTCATGCGATTTTTGGCCGAAATGGCTCCTAACGCATTGAACCCAAATGACGAATCAGGTTGCGGTCATTGACCCCCCGCTTTGGGGGAGCAAGATGAATTAATACCTCCGTAGCGGCCATGGCGCCAGAGGCCATCCGGCGGCCGGATGCGCGTTCGAGCGGTAAGTGCGTGGGGACGGTTAAGATGCAATGACAAGATTTATCCGTGGTCATATGCAGTAAAATTGTGATCGATCATGAGTATGTAGAACACTCTACCGTTTTTGAACCCAACCATCGCATTCATTCCCTTGTATCTAATGGCGAGAAGGTTAACATCATCAGTTACAATATCCGGAAGGCCACATTTCATTGCATCGCGCCGTATCTTCTCACACCCAAGTCCGTGCCGTGGAGCCTGTCGAATATCAAACCATGTCATCTTGCTGTATTTGAATAAGCTTGATGCTAGCGCCGCTTTATGGTCGGACTCACAGCAATCTACGCTATACCCAGAACGCTCCCTCATATGTTCGAAAGAAAATATTGGGGGCAATCTTTCAGGGTCAGCGGCAGGCGTAGAGGCTTCTGGCTTCCCAAACGCCGATGGTTTTGGCTTAGCCCCTCGAAACTTGGTCATACTTTTGAGCGTAGTCTGAAGAAACTTCGCCAACAAAAAAAGTTTGCAATGCTTCTTGGGTTATCGTCTTGTTCGCGCCTTCCGTATACGCATCCTTCCACGGAGCTTCACGGTGCGTCATTTCACGGAGACGCCAAGCAGAATATTGACCATAGTAATCGTATACATCATCTAAGATCATCCGATCAGCTGCGTCGTATTCGGCAATATTTAAGTCTGTGACTGGCGGTATGGCGCTATTTCCATAATTTTTATATTCCTGATATATTGTCGGCACGACAGGACCATGAAGCCACGCTTCAATCGGCTCAGCAAACATTGGGATATCTCGTGCGACGAGCCCAACGCCTTGCGCATAATAGCAAAGCTTTTGCAGCTTAAGATTGGAGATCGTCTCTCCAACTTCTTCATCAGTCTTTGCAAGGAAGTATCTCGCAATTTGATGAGCTGTGTATGTACGCGTCATCTCAACCTCCGGCGGGCAGTCCCCGCATGGCGCCCTCCGATGGCACAGCCAGTATCTATAAGCCCCCGACAGGTAAAGGAAATTAACCATTTTGTTATATTTCAATAGCATATCAATGGTGGTTCGTTGGGTGAATTAATACCCAGTCAGCTAACTCGTTGCTTTTGCGTAGCGGCTCGAGAATTTTTTGCCCGGCCGCAATCGGGCCGCTGCCGACCGAGCAGGAGGACGGGATCATTCCGGAACGGATTGTCTCGGGCTTCTATGAGGCCGTATGTGCTATCGTCCCCGACCTGCGGCGCCTTGCCATCGGCGAGGCTACCGCCTGACCGCCTCACTTCCAATGTTGCAAGTGACAGCCCGCCCGGCCCTGTGCTGCGGCGGGCAAGGAGCCCCGCCCATGAAGCAGCCGGCCTTGAAGTACATCATCGTGCGCGATGGCGAATATGAATTCCCCGTGATGTTCGCGAACGCCTGGGCGCACAGCGACGTTGCGAGGAAGCTGCGTGGTGATGGGCAATCAGTCATCGGCGCCGGATTCGTGATGACTGACGACGGCGGCCGGGTCGTTTGCTCAGGCCGTAGCAGCAGCCTCGGCATCAGCAGCCGGCCGGAGCGGGATGCTGCGGTCATCAGGGCGTGGTTGGCGGGGACTTGAGGACACTCTTCCCCCGAAAGTTTCCATGCGAGTTCGCCCCCCAGACGCTACCGCATAGAAGCCCTCGATCTGCATCCAGAACCGTCCGCACATGCCCCGCTCCACCGCGCTGTTGAGCGCCGATTATAGCGGATGACCGCGCGGAACGCAAATCGCGCGCCGGATAACACATTGATGAAAAACGTAAATTCTGGTGAATTGACGGAATTGGTGCTCGAAACGGCGGTTATCGGCACGGTCCGATCATACCGCGTCCGGTCAGGTTTTTTGATCCAACCGCCGCTTCAACTCCATGTCGTTCTGGTGCAGTACGGCTTGGCCGTCAAGAATCTTGTGAAGCAGGCTGCGCAACTCACCCAGTTCCGAGCGCACATTGGCTTCAGCGGCCTGCTGCCGCTGGTCCATGGTTTCCAGCTTGACGGCAATCAGCGTCAACGATGCGGCTGTGGCGTCTTTACCGGCAAACTTGTGGGCGTGGCTCATGGCGGTTCCTTCAGCGTCACGAGCCGATGATAGCTCACTCTGCGGCCGGTGGCGAGTCCGCTGTCCACCGCCGTCCACCGTCATCCATTTTCCGCTTGACAATGGGTGCACGCCCGATCAAACGTTCAGGCGTTCGAGTCGGTCCCCACAAGGACCGACTCGAACTGACCATCATCACTTGTCAAGGAAGCAACAATGGCTGCCGCTATTAGTAGCGTCTGTGCGCCCCGTCGCGCACGAAAATTCAGACCGGCTACCCCGCTTACCCCGCGTCGTCGCTTGCTTGGCGCTTGGAGCAAGCTGTTCCGTCGTGCCCGCTCGCTGAGAGCCCGATTGCCGGAGCTGTCCGGCGGCAAGGCGCTCGATGCTGCGGTTGACGAGTGGCTGACCGAAGGCGAAGCGCTCGCCGTCGTGATGGCCGCGACCTCCACCGACTGATTCGCCCGACCCCATTTGACCGGAGACTTGGATCATGGCTAATTCCGAGAATGCCCGAACCGTGTCCGCAGAAACCCGCGTTCCCAAATTCCCGAAGGATGTTTACCGGCCGGTGCTGACCGTCTTGCAGCATCACGACATACCGGCCGCTGCCCGCGCGTTACGCCGCTTTTATCCGATTTTGGATCAGCTCGGCGCCGTCGATGTGATCCGCCGCGCATTCGTACCGATGATGCCCGAGTTCAAGGCACAGATAGACGCACAAATCGTGCGGGAGAACGAAAAAACCGCGTTGAAGTCGGAGAAGAACCGAGTGGGCCAGCTTCGATATCTTCAGCGCATGCGCGCCGACGCTCCGGTTCAGGAGGCGCGGCTATGACCGACCACAACCCCACTGCCGACCTGCCCGAGCCGCTGGCCCCGTCCGATTTGGACACCAGAGATTTATGGTAGATGCCGCTCGATATCGGCGCGCTGCTGAATTCCGACTTCAACGCGATGACCCGTTCCGATACCGCGTGGCGGGCCGGGGTGACCCTGTGGCTGAAGGCGTGGCACCAAGTCCCGGCCGGCAGCCTGCCCAATGACGAACGCGCGCTCTGCTTCTTCGCCGGGTTCGGCCGTGATCTGCGACGCTGGCGCAAACTCAGTGCCGAAGCTCTGCATGGTTTCGTGCTGTGCTCGGATGGCCGGCTCTATCACCGATTCCTGTGCAAGCTGGCGCTCGATGCCCGCGACAAGCACGACACTTCGCTGGCCCGCCGGGAAGCGGCGCTCGAACGGGACCGCGCCCGCAAATCCGGAAAGCCGGCGGAAAACGACGGGAAGGCCGGCGGAAGCAACCCGGACGACACCGGGAATTCCACCCCCTTACAGAACACTACCCTACATCACAAATCTAACCCCCCAACCCCCCGAAGCGGGGGGCCGGATCGAACGAATGTTCGGCAGGAAGGCAGGCGCTTCGGTCGGCAACGCGACACTGCCAACCGAGAGCCGGCACAGCCTGAACCGGGCGCCGTCACCCGCAGCGCCAGCGACGACGAAATTGCATGGCGGTGTCGGCTCAGCAACGGACCCGGTGGACTGTGGCTTTCAAGTTGGGGACCACGGCCGGACGAACCGCACTGTGAGGCGCCGCACTGTGAGGCGCCGCAACACCTGATCGCTGCCAGCCCGTGGCACATCGAACTGAGGCAAGCGGCGTGAGGCGAAGCCCGATCGTCTGAAGGGACGGCCATCCTCGATCCCGTGTCGGGCGCCGTCGAGAGCCGATCGAGCGCATGTTCCCGAATATCAACCGCTGCAATTCGCCATTGTTCGCGTACGTATATTCGGGAAAAGTTGGGGAAGTCAATTTCGAAGAATGACTAACCCCTTGATTTTATTGGCGTCCCCTAGGGGATTCGAACCCCTGTTACCGCCGTGAGAGGGCGGTGTC
>JBAWVF010000268.1:0-4270 GCA_037147415.1 Rhodospirillaceae bacterium
GAGACAAGCGCAGCCATAATCTGGCTGCCGCCGTGAAAGGTTTTCAGGCTCTCAGAAAGCGGCAACCGTTGAAGGCAATAAATCGACGCCGAGCATGAGATCGACCCAGGCATTGCCGTCGGCCGCTTCCACCGCCGATACCAAGAGATAGGTCCATAGCGGCCCGCCCGGACTGTTGACCTCGCGAGCGTACAGCATGGCACTGTGTTCGGCGATGCTGTGCCCCCCATCGGCCCGGTCAACCGATTCGGAAAATTGCAGGGGTGCGATGCGGGTTGAGCCGGGGTTCCAGGCCCGCTGATAGAGCGTGCCCTTGGCGTCGAACTCGGGATAGCCGATATAGCCGTCGGCCTCGTCAAGCCAGAATGCCCATTCGGCCGAACTGGCCGGATAAATTTCATCGAACGGCCGGAACCAGCGGCATTCCTCGTCCGCGACCACCTGAAGCATGCCGGCCAGCTTTCCGCCCGGTCCCGACAGATAGTAGCGGTGCGCCTCAACCCCACCGACAGCGAGTGTACCGTGACCGATGACCAGACATTGCCCGCCGGGATAGGGCATGTCGAGCGCGCCGTCCATCAGGATGAACGGCGCCTCTTCCAGTGTGACCGCCCGCCCGAGCGACAATCCGAGCGGACCGCGCGGCACCCGTCGCTCGGCCATGCCAAGCTTGTTGACAACCATGTCCTTGATCAGACGAAAGCTCATGGAACGGCTCCGGTTAAAAATGGAAACGAGGGTCAGCCCCCGACACCGACCTTGCGTTCGATTTCGGGAATGGTGTGCCAGAGCGCTTCTTCAACCTTGCCCAGGCTGGCGATGCCGTGTTCGGTGACCCAGCGTTCCGATAGAATGAAAACTGCGCCGACGGTCAGGCTGGTTACCGCTGAACTCAGACCGAACCAATAGCTTTTCTGAAGCTTCGGATAAATGCCGGTCGGAATTTTGGCAAAGGCATAGATTTTGTGGCCGGTGCGGTCGACCGCATCGTCGAGTTTGCCCTCATCGACCGGGATCATGGCCAGCTTGTCGCCGAAGCGGTCATTCGCCAGTTTCAACAAATCGGATTTAAGCCCGGAGACGTACACCATCACCGCATTTTGGTTGGCGGCAACCGCCTCCAGCACGCCGGGATCACTCGGTACGCGGCGCAGATGGCCGGCGCGTTCGAACTCGCCTAAACGCGGCACCAGCGTAACAAAGCTCTCCCACGTCCGCTGGGCGCCCGAGCCGACCAGATACAGCACATGACGCTGAGGGTCGAGATCGCCGACGCTCCCGATCTTGGCGTCCTTATTCGCCAACATCTGCACATATTCCTGATAGATGGTCGCCTGAAGCGCATCGAGGCGCACGCCGGGATGATGCCCGAGCCATTCATTGTAAACATCGGACTGAACCAGAATAGCGTCGAAATTGCCCTCGGCCAGCCCGTCCATATTCTCGACCGAACCGTTGGTCGCCCGGCACTCGACCTTGAAATCCTTGAGCCAGCCACGCAAGCCGCGGATCGCCTCGCCACCCTGACAGAACGGATAATAGTTGCCGGCGGTGCCGCCGGTGCCCATCACCAGCGTTGCGGTTCCGGCCGGAGCCACCGCAACTGCCGGGGCCAGCGCCACTGCGGCCGGCACACCGTCGGGCAATGTTCCCGGTTTTTGCGGCTGACCCTGCATGGTGCTCAGCTTGGCATCCATGGCGTTAAGCTTGGCCTTCAGCTCGGCATTATCGGCCGCCATTCGGTCGGCTTCACGCCGCCACGCCTGGAACCCCGGATCATTGGAATTATTATAAGCCGCAGCGGCGTGGGACGGCTCGGTGATTTTGTCGAGCACCATCCACCAGAACAGCGCATCCCACATACCGAAGGATGGCGCCGAACGAAAGGCATAAGACGGCGGGGACCAGCCGTGTCCGCTGAAATACCGGTCGCGATCGGCATAGGCCTGATTATAGTTGTTATAGCGGCCGGCGTTGGCGTTGTAGAGCGGATTGCCGGAATAATTGCTGGCGCCGGTCATGGTCCCGCTGGCCGGTTGCTTGAACCGATCCTGCTCCGCCTTATAGCGGGCAAGCGATTGCGAGGAAAGCTGACGTTCAGCCCCGCGGTCAAAGGCGCTGGCCGGCGGTTTGGTCGGACCGCCGCTCCCGGCTCCCGAGCCGCCGCCCGGTGGTGACGGTGATGCCGCTGCGGGGCCGGCGCCGGATGGCTTGGTATAGCCGCCGGAACTCGTTATCCCGCCCGCGGGCGCGGTTGAGGCCGGAGCGCGAGACTCGGTCGAGTTCAACGACTTGATCGGGGCGGCCGCGCCGGGCTTGGCGTACCCGCCGGAACTCGTTACACCCGCAGGCACGCCCGGCTGATTGCTGTTGGCCGCGCTCGGCACATTGCTGTTGGCCGCCGGTTTGGTATAGCCGCCTGATGACGGACTCGTCGAAGACGACGGTGTGCTGCGGTCCCACAGCGTCCCGCTTGACCGGGGCTGCGTGCTTTTATTTTGCCAAGTCGAAGACGACGACGAGCGGCTGCTGCCACTGCTATAGGACTTGCTTTGAGCCGAAGCCCCCCCAGCCGCCGCCAGCAAGGCGATCACCCCGAGCACCGCTACCGCCATCCGGGCCGCCCGCCCGGCGCCTGTCTTGCCCATGCCCTCGCCTCCGTATGACATGACTGTTTTCTAATCCTTTATCATAGTTGCCTTTTCTTTATAAGGATAGCTAGTAGCACTGAAAAACGGCAAGAGGATGGCGGGCGTGATTCGAGATCTGGTCCTGATCTTCACCGGGGTTGGGTTTGCCCTTGCGACCTTGATTTTGTCGCGGCATCGCCTGAAACAAGATAAGTTGCTGACCCGGTACCGGGAAGCGGAGGCGGCAGCACGCGCCGAACTTCAAGCCGCGTTGAAGCCTGCGCCGGCCGTCGCCCCGACAGACGAGACCGAATTTCGGAACGAACTGGAAAAGCTGACGGCTGAAAAACAGGAACTTGAATGCCGATTTGAGGCCCGTAGCGCCGAGTTTCAACGGACGCTCGATGAATTGCACCGGGCCGAGGCCCGATACCGGGCCATTTTCGAATCAAGCTTCCAATTTACCGGCCTGCTCTCGCTTGATGGCACCCTTTTGGCGGCAAACCGGGCTTTACTTGACTTTGCCGGCATGGATGAAGATGAGGTGATCGGCCGTCGTTTTCGAGAGCTGCCCTGGTGGGGCGATAGCGCCGCGACCCGTGAACGCCTGGGTTTCGCAATTCATCAGGCCGGTGCCGGCGAATGCGTTCGCTTCGATCTCGAAATGTCGGGCGGAAACGGCACGATAACAACCGTCGATTTTTCATTGAAACCGATTTACGACGAGTTCGGAGAGGTCGCCTATCTGCTTCCGGAATGCCATGATATTTCAGAGTTATTGGCCGCCGGAGCGTCGCTGGCCCAGGCTCGGAAAATGGAATCCATCGGCCAGCTCACCGGCGGGGTTGCTCACGACTTCAACAATGTACTTCAAGGTGTGCGCAACTGCCTGGACACGATCGGCGACCGGCTCCAGGACGAGCAGACCCGACGCCTGTTCGATGCCGCGCAACAGGGGCTTGACCGGGGGGCTCGGCTGGTTCAACACCTGCTTGCCTTCGCCCGGCGCCAGACCTTGTCGCCGCGTCCGGTCAATTTGTTGGAATTGTTCAAAGATATGCGCTCGCTGCTGGAACGCACCATGGGCGGACCGGTTCATATCGAGATTGAAGTTCCCGCCGATACCCGCTTGGTCAAAGTCGACCCGGCTCAACTTGAACTCATGCTGCTCAATTTAGCACTAAACGGGCGGGACGCCATGCCGCAAGGTGGACCGCTGATTCTGAGGGCCGAGAACAGCGAGGCAGACCCTCCCGACGGATTGGACCCCGGTTTATATGTTGCGGTCAGCGTCACCGACCGCGGCACCGGTATGGACGCCCGCACACTCGAGCGCGCCTTCGAGCCCTTTTTCACCACCAAGGAGATCGGCACAGGCTCTGGTCTCGGCCTCAGCATGGTGCATGGCACGGTGGCCCAATCAGGCGGCTGCGTCCACATCGACAGTCGTCTCGGGCAGGGGACCACGGTCACTCTTTACCTGCCCTGCGCCGAAGTCGTCAAAGACGTCGAGCCGGCCCCCCCGCCCGGCGTGCTTCGCTCGGCAAAGGGCAGCGCGGTTTTGTTGGTTGACGATGATTGTTTAGTTCATGCCTATCGGGTTAACGCACACACCCACTAGATGTTGTGTGCTTCCAGTC
>JBAWVF010000269.1:0-4245 GCA_037147415.1 Rhodospirillaceae bacterium
AACCAAGGGGGAGGTGGCAACGGAGCTACCGGCTAAAACCGAAATCATCCGTCACCGTGCCCACCGGATCGGCCAGGAAAAACCGGTCTTCGTCTATAAGTTGATCGCGGAAGGCACGATCGAGGAACGCATGCTGGCGTTGCAGGAACGCATGCTGGCGTTGCAGGAACGCAAAAAAGGTCTGGCCGAAAGTCTGTTCGATCCAGCCAGCGCTGGCAAGGTCAGCATCGATGCTTCCGACCTGGAGCTATTGTTCCAGCCCCTATGCTAACCCTTGGTTGCTTACGCAGCGCCTTATTACGTCAGAGGCTGAAAATCTACCGGCCTTCGCTGAGAGATCGAGTTCGTTACTGCGATTATCGACGATGGGCGGTGAAGGCGGCCACGGGCTGTGGTGAAGCGCGGGAAATTGCAAGACATACGACAAGCATGATCAATCGTCTCTATCTTAGAGAGAAAACAGACATCGTTACTTGCCGCAAGGGCAAATCCATGCCGGTGATGGTGTCGGTGTGTCCGACGAACAGGTACCCGTCGGGCCGTAAGTGCTCGCAAAGCCGCCGCAGCACCGCCTCCTGCCGCTCCCGATCAAAATAAATCAGGATGTTACGACAAAAGATAATGTCCATGCGGTCCTCGATCGGGTACGCCTCGTCCATCAGATTAAGACGGCCGAACTTGACCATCTGGCGAATGAACGGCGCCACGCGAATGGTGGCGTTTTCGCGATTGCGCGAGCGCAGAAAATAGCGATGGCGCCACTCGTGCGGCACCGGGGCGATCATTTCCTCCGGATAAACCGCGTGCTTTCCCTTGGCCAGGACGTCGGTGCAAATGTCGGTGGCGAGAATCTCGAAACGAAATCCCCGCTGTTTCCGGGTGAAATCGTCGAGCACCATGGCCAGGGTATAGGGCTCCGACCCGGTGGAACAGGCGGCGCTCCAGACCTTCAAAGGCCGGTCGAGCCCCGGACGGGCCGGGGTCTCCAGCAGCGTCGGCAGTGTATGAGCGACCAGATGGTCGAAATGTTGGCGTTCTCGAAAGAAGTCGGTCTTGTTGGTGGTGACGGCGTCGATTAAATGGATAATTTCATCTCCGGAATGCCCCGCCTCCGGCCGTCCCCGGTCGAACAGCCAACCGCAATAGTCGGAAAGGCTCGGCAGGCCCAGCGCCCGCACCCGACGGCGCAGGCGCCCCTCCAGCATGGTTTTCTTGGTCGGCGGCATGCGAATGCCGCAGGTATCCTGGATAAATTCGGCCAGACGCTTGAAATCGCGGGACGAAAGTCCATTCGGATCGATGATCTGCGCGTCTTGTCCAAGGGTCATTATCCGTTCCCCCCCACCGCCGCGACCTCGTCGGAGGTGAACAGCTTGGCCAGGTTCAACACGATGACAAAGGCCGCGCCCCGGCGTCCGATCGCCTGGATGTAATCGGAGCGCCAACTCGCCCCGACCTCGGGCGGCGGCTTGCAACTATGCTCGTCGAGCGGGGTGACCTCGAACACCCGATCGGCCATCAGCCCCATCAATCGGATTTGGCCATCGGTGTCGATCTCCAACACGATGTTGCGGGTCAGTTCGGTGGCCGGAACCGGCGGCAACCCGAGTTTGACCCGCAGATCGATGACAGGCACCCCGGACCCGCGTACATCGGTCATTCCCATGACGAAGGGCGGGGCATAGGGAATCCTGGACACCGGCTGCATGTCCAGAATTTCCCTCACCCGCGCTACCTCGACAGCGAAGGTCTCCCGGTCGAGGCCGAGCGTCACATACTGGGTGCCTTCGCCGTCCGCGGTGACGGTTTCGGACATTGGTCAGTACTCCTTGAAGTCGTGGTCATGCTCGTCGGCGGCGCTGCCGTGCTCCATGGCGAGTTTATGCCCGCCACGGCGCGCGGTGGAAGCGGCTTTGACAGCCACACGCGCCGGAGCCTTGGCCGGCGCCGCGTGTTTCGGCTTGTGAGCACCATGCCCGACGGCCGCAGGCGCGTGATGGGCGACCGCCGCGCGGGAGGCGACGGCCTCGGTGCCGAGCCGGAAGTACGAGATGGTGTCCTGGAGTTGCTCGGCCTGCGCCGCCAATTCCTCGGAGGTCGCCGACATTTCCTCGGACGCGGCCGAGTTTTGTTGCGTGACCGAGTCCAACTGTTGGATCGCCGCGTTGACCTGTTCGGCGCCGGTATCCTGCTCGCGGCAGGCGGCGCTGATTTCCTTCACCAGTTCCGCCGTGCGTTGAATGTCCGGAACCAGCTTGGTCAGCATCTGCCCGGCTTCCTGCGCCGCTTTGACGGTGTCGGCCGACAGTACGCTGATCTCGCTGGCCGCTTTTTGACTGCGTTCGGCCAGTTTGCGCACCTCGCTGGCGACCACGGCGAAGCCCTTGCCGTGCTCCCCGGCCCGAGCCGCTTCGACGGCGGCGTTGAGCGCGAGCAGATCAGTCTGGCGGGCGATTTCCTGCACCACGGAAATCTTGCCGGCGATGGTCTGCATCGCCGAGACCGCCCGATTGACCACCTCGCCCGAAACCCGGGCGTCGCGGGCGGATTGGAGCGCGATCTTTTCGGTCTGGCTGGCGTTGTCGGCGTTCTGCTTAATGTTGGCGGCCATCTGTTCCATCGAGGCTGCGGCTTGTTCGCCGGCCGCCGCTTGCTCGGACGAGCCTTCGGACAGCCCCTCGGCGCTGGAGGACAGTTCCTGACTGCCGGTCGCCACCTGCTCGGCGGCGCTCATGGAATCGGAGACCACGGCGCGCAGTTTTTCCAGCATGGTTTCAAGCGCGATGCCCAAAGTGTCTTTGTCGGACAGGCGCTTGGCCTGGACCGTCAGGTTGCCCTTGGCGATTTCCTCGGCCACCCCCGCCGTGGTGCGCAAATTGGTCTTCATCAGCATCAGCCATTCGTGAATCTGGTCATCCGACGAGGCTTTACCCATTTCCACCGACAGATCACCGTTGGCGATGCCGCGGACATAGGTGATCAAGTCGGTCAGCCAGGCATGCACGCCATTGACCGCGTCCTTCATCTTCTGGTGATCGCCATGGCAAGTGATTTCGACCTTCTCCCGCAAATCGCCGCCGCGAATATTGCGCAGAATACGGTTGCCCTCACCGATCGGCAACAGGATGGCGTCGAGCGCGCCGTTGATCCCTTGCACGATCTTGCCAAAATCTCCCGAATGTTTGCGGGCGTCGGCGCGAGTTTCAAGACGGCCCTCGACCGAAGCCTGCACCAGCCCGTCGACTTCGACGATCAGGGCCTTCAAATTGACACGAACCTGCTCGATGGTTTCATTGATGAAAACCTTCTTGCCGGGGAAGCGGTCGAGCGGCGCATCGAAATTGCCGCGACCGAATTCGGCGACGCAAGCCATCGCCTTCTTTTTGACCGCGATATGGCCCGCGACCATGCCGTTGATGCCGGTGGCGACCTTGGCGAAATCGCCCTGGAATTTCTCGGCCGGAATGATGACGTCGATATCGCCCTTGTCGTGCTCTTCCGCCATCCGGTTCATGTCGGCGATGATCGCTTGCAGGTTGCCGCGCAGGGCTTCGATCGTCTCGTTGATAAAGACCTTTTTGCCGGGGAAGCGGTCGAGCGGCGCATCGAAATTGCCGCGACCGAATTCGGCGACGCAAGCCATCGCCTTCTTTTTGACCGCGATATGGCCCGCGACCATGCCGTTGATGCCGGTGGCGACCTTGGCGAAATCGCCCTGGAATTTCTCGGCCGGAATGATGACGTCGATATCGCCCTTGTCGTGCTCTTCCGCCATCCGGTTCATGTCGGCGATGATCGCTTGCAGGTTGCCGCGCAGGTTTTCCAGGGCGATGCCGAGCGTGTCTTTGTCGGACAGACGCTTGACCTGAACCGCGAGATTGCCTTTGCCCATTTCCTCGGCCGCGGCGGCGGTCGCCTTCAGATTGGCGAGCAAAGTCTGAGCCGCGCCGGTCAGTTGACCCAACTCGTCACGCCGCTCGACGGTGACGGTCTCAACCGAGGTATCGCCTTCGGACAGGCGCTTCATGATGCCGGTCACCAGCACGACCGGGCTAACGATGGCTTTACTCAACACAGCAGCCATCAAAATCGAGATCAAAATCGAAATTCCGATCGAAAGCATCAGGGATGTATTCGCGGCGCTAAAAGCCGATTGCATGTCGGCCGAGCGCTTATCCAGTAGATCGGATTCGATCCATGCCTATCGGCTTGACGCACACACCCACTAGATATAGTATTTTCCAG
>JBAWVF010000270.1:0-4241 GCA_037147415.1 Rhodospirillaceae bacterium
AGCCCAATCCTCGTTCGACAGGGTCTTGCCCTTGCGCTTGCGATCGAACCGGATCGGGGTGCCTCCCGGAACGCTGCGATTTTTTACGGTAGCGCGTTGCACGCCATATTGACTGGCGAGATGGAAGCCTGGAAGATGGCAGGGTAATGAGCACAGGCATTCACGCCTCGACCGGGTCGGGCAGGACGAAGACGGGCATGGTGCAATTGACGAAATATACGCCGTTGGGAACGATATGCCGGCGTTGAAGCGGCCAGACATGGGCGATATCTGCGTCTGCGATGGCCATGCCGGAGGTGCGCAATTCGGAAACGATGCGCTCCATCTGCAAGGTGTTCCACAAGACCACGACGTTCGACAGCAGGCTGAGACTGGACGTCTTGTTCATGATTGCTTCGTAGTCGTTGGTGCGGAACTCGCCCTGGTTGGCGAAGAACAGCCAACGGGCCAAGGCATGACGGGACTCGCCGCGGTTGAGTTGGGCCTGGATAGTGTGGCGGAACGGCACATCATGGAGGTAGCGCAGGATGTTGCGTGTCTTGACCAGCCGGCCGAGCGTGGTCAGCGCCTTGGCTACGCGGTCGCTGGGGCCGCTGGCGGTGAGACGCTGCAGCACGACGTTGGCTGGTGCGGTTCGGGCCTTGAGGGAAGCTGCGATGCGGACGAGTTGGTCCCATTGCTCTGTGAGGATGGTCGTGTCGATGGACCCGGCAAACAGCGCCGTGAGCGCATCGGGGACCGACACGTTCACGGGCAGCCACAAACGCTGGTCGGCCAGATCCTTGAGGCGGGGCATAAAATTGATCCCGAGCAAATGGCACAGGCCCCACAAGGTTTCGGTGAAGCCGTGGGTATCGGTGGTGTGCAGGCGGGGGTCGAGGCTGGTGTCGTTGTCGAGCAGGCCATCGAGAACGTAGGTCGCTTCCCGCGGGGCACAGGAGATGACCTGGGTAGCGAAGGCGGCGATCCGGTCACTGACGTGGGTATAAACTGTGACGGCCTTGTCGTAGTGGCCGAAGTATCGGGGATGGTAGGCGCCGATGAGGGTGCCCGGCGGCGCTCGGAATCTCTGCCCGTCCGAGGAGGAGAGCCGACCGTCGCCCCAGAGCCCGGCGAACTCCACCCGATGGAGATGTTCGATGATCTGGGCATTGGCCGCCTTCAAGGTGACTTCGCGGAGCATCCAGCGGGAAGTCTGCTGGAGATCGGAGGCGGTCAGGTTCTCGACGCTGTCGCCCATTGCGGTCAGGCCGAGATTGGTGCCGTGCGCAATCAGGGTGGCGAGCAGGGCGCGATAGGTATCCGGAGCACGCGGTTCATAGCCGGCCAGCGGCCGGAAGGCGCGGGTGAAGCCGCAACGCCGGTCGATGTCGAGCAGAATGTCTTCGATCCGTATCCGGGGCATCCGGCTTTCGATTTCGCGGCGCAGATGGCGAACCTCGAGCGACACGGGCAAGGCATCGGGCCGACTCAGGCAGAGTTGGCCCTGGTCGAGGCGAGCGAAATCGTTGTCTGCCAGTCCGGCGGCAAAAGTGTCGGCGGCGGTCTTGATGGCATGGGCCAGGTTGGCAAGGTGCTCTGTCGATTGTTCGGGCAGGCCGAGGTCGGCGTAGGCGCTGGGTCGAGCGGTCGCCCACAGCGGCTCGTCGAGAACCAGGGACCAGAACCCGGCGTGGCGCCGGCTGCCGGGCAAGTGGATATCTCCTGCGCGCAACGCATCGCGGACGGCCAGGGCGAGTGCCGTTTCCCAGATGGAGCGGCGCAGTCGGCCGAGGTCATCCCGCAGCACCGACCGCCATCCGGCGGGGACAAAGTCGGTTGGCGTGTCTTCGGGCAATATCTTGATTGCGCCGCGATCGAGTTGGCGGGCCAGGTCGATCGCCCGCAGCATGTCGTCCCGCCCAGTGTCGGACGCGAACGGCAGCGACAGAAAGGCTGGCAGGGACTTGCGCAGATCTGGGTAGCGGGCAAGGATGGCGTCGACCACACCACGGCTGTCTTGGGTAGCGACGGCCTCGCAAGCGGCGACCGCGCCCTGCAATCGATCGGCCCCCAGGCGCGCGCGCAGACCGGCCACGGATTCCATATTGTCGCCAGCGAGCACGGCCTTGCCGGTGTCGACCAACGTGAGCAATCCGTCTTCGGCCCTGCGGCGCAGACGCTGGGTCTCCGCCTCGGCGGCGTGGCGGGCACGGCGCATCAGGCCGGTCATGTGGGTGTCGTGGGCCTGAACCATGTCATCGAGCAGCCCCTGGCGGCGGTCGAGCAGGAAGCAGACGAGCAAGCTGTGGCGCTTGTCGGGCGAAAAGTCCCGCAGGGCATCGCCATCGTAACGTCGGCACAGCTGGGCGAATTGCCGGCGGACTCGTTGGGTCACATCCGCGAGATCGGGCAGATCGGTCAGCATGACAGCGATCTCCTCCAGCTGCTGGTGAGCCTCACGGCTGAAGCGTCCCATCGACGATGCCGATGGCATGCGGTAGCGGCCGAGTGTGGACCGCCCCTGGGTATCGGCTTCGCTGGCCAATCGACCAACCAGCCGGTCGAGGGCTTCACGCATGGATGAGGGCAGACGAGCGGCGATGCCGCTGTACAGGCGGTTCAGGGCTTGGCGGGTGATCGATGCAACTAGCCGTTCGAGCGCGGTGCGTGCGGGCAGGATGACTTTTTCCGCATACAGCGACGCTTCTACCCGCTGGATCAGATCAGGCAATCCCAGTCCATCGGTGGCGAGTGCCGCCAGATCAGCCTCGAGACGGCTTTGGGCGTCGGCGGAGAAAGGAACGAAGCCGAGGTGGTCGCGCACGCGGACGCGGATGGCGCTGTCGGTCGCCGGTCTGGACAAGACCAGCAGGCGGATGGGCGGGGCCTCGCCAAGCTGTTGGGTCAGATGGATGATGGCGCTTTGGGGAGCCTGCGTCGGGTCGTCCAAGAATCGACCGGTGCGGCGCAGGCTGCAAAGGTGCAACGCGGTCCACAGTCGGCTGTCTGAGCCGCGAGCATGTCGAGTCTCCTCGAGGTCGGCCTCGGTCAGAGTCCAATCGTTCAGAATCTGGTCCGGATCGCCCTCATCCGGATTGGCAGCGGATGGCTCAACCATCAAGATTAAACGGGGTCTGTTCAACGGCGCGGGCGAGCTCATCGGTCGACGCGCGGGTGTAGACGGCGGTGGTGTCGAGGCTTTCGTGACCGAGCAACTGGGCCAGTTCGACCAACTGGCCCGGATGCTGGTGCAGCCAAGCCAGAGCGAAGGTGTGGCGCAGGCTGTGGGCAGAAATCCCCGGACGGCTCAGACCAGCACGCGCCACCAGGCTGGCGATCGTGTTCTGGATCGAGCGCACCGGCAACGGTTCGTTTCGGGTCGAGCGGAATACCGGGTCCCCTGGGGAGACGGTAGTCGGATACTGCTCGAAGAGTTGACGCAGCGCCCGGCGGGCTGTGGCGTTGAGCGGCACCTCGCGTTCCTTAAGGCCCTTGCCATGACGGACGAGAACCGCGCCGGTTCGCTCCCGCAGGGTAACATCGGCGCGGCGCAACGCCGTAACCTCACCGATACGCAGGCCAGTTTGCAACATGAGTTGGACCAGGGCGTAATTGCGCCGTGCGAGGCCATGGGAACTCGCGCCAGCGGCGCGCAACAAGCCATGCACCTCGGTCGCGGTCAAGCCAACAGGCTGGCGGTCGCGTGCCAAGCGAACCGTCTTGACCTCGCGGGCGACGTTGGTGGGGACGGCGCCACTGGCCTCCGCCCATCGCAGGAGACGGCGGACTGCTTCCAAACGACGATTGATGGTGGTCGCCTTGAACTGGCGCTGGGTAAGCATGTGTTGGCGCCAGGCGATGACGTCGTGTTCGGTCAGCCGGGGCAAATCGGGCTGGGCACCGTACAGGGCGGTGTACCAAGCCGTGAACTGAAGCAGGTCGTAGCGGTAGCCACGGCGGGTGGCAACCGAGAGATCATCTGCGGCGAGGCGATCAAGGAAGGGCTGAAGCCAGGACGGAAAGTCGATCATTGGGGCGGCTCTTTGTATTGCACGCAGTCTCAACCCCCATGATAGGTGGCCTGTTTACGGCGTGCAATATGGAACCCGTCCTAAGAACATGGCGTGCATATCCTATTGCACGCCATGTTAACACGCCATAACATCATTATGATCGGCAACTCAGCCCCAAAATGGCCAGGGGCCGATCATAATGACCGTTTCTAGGGTAAATTTTCGCAGAGTTCCGGGAGGTACCCC
>JBAWVF010000271.1:0-4206 GCA_037147415.1 Rhodospirillaceae bacterium
GCGACTGGAAGCACACAACATCTAGTGGGTGTGTGCGTTAACCCGATAGGCATGTCTCATTCATGCCGGCACCAAGGTCGGAGAATTGGTCGCGCAAGATTAGATCTTTGATGACGGTCCAATACACGAAGTCCTTGATTCCGCTCTTACCGTAGAGCACCCAGACAGCATTGGCCACGCCCCGCCACAACAGGCCCGGGATATCCTTTTTCTTCAAAATGCTAAAGAGTTGTGCCGCCCGTTCTGCGGCCATGGTGGCCATCGTATCAACATCAGCTTTTGCCACTTGGGGCCAGACGGGAGCTTGGGGGGCCGTAGCGGCGCTTCCGTAAAGCGGAATGATCGGAAGGTAGGTTACGGTCGTGTCTGTCTTCGCAAACTTTTGGCGAACTCCCGCCCTGCTATACCCGTTTTTAACTACCTCAAAATTGCCCGGCAGAAGAAAAGCATCTTTCAGGAAATAGTAGCAGTTCCGCCGGCCCAACTGATAATCATGAGCACGGAATTTGATGTCGAGGAAGCCGCCGAAACCATCCAGCAAGCCGCAAGCAAGAGGATATGTTTCAAGTGGGCCATTCGGCGTTTTGCGGCGCCGTGGTGCGATCAGAAAGCGGGTGTAAACACTTTCATCGAGCGCCGCGGCCAATTCATCCGGCTTGAAGCGGGCTTGGTTCTTCATGGCCGGGATAATCTTTTTAATTATACCAAGCAAGAATTCGTCCGGTTTTTCACTCGGGTCGTAATCTGATCGCTCGGGGAAGGGATCGACCATGATAACGGCGCGATCAACCGGGGTGGCGACTGTATCCACGCGCGGGTTCGGATTCGGCGGGGCGCCCATAAGAGTCCAGCGCGCCAGCTCAAACGGCTCATTGTTGATCATTCCGCCATCGACGGCAACGTAGTTGACGGCCTGTTTGGCAAAGTCCTTAGCCATAATTTGATCATTGGTCGCGTTTAGCAGCGCGGCGGGGCTGGCGGCGGGATCGCTCAACGGAGGCGGGAAATCCGTCGGCAGGCGGAATTTTCCGGGGTCTCCGGGGAAGGTGACCGTCCACATGCGCTGCATGACGTTTCCGACATAGACCGGCTTGATAATCCGTGCCGGCAAGCCGACCGGAAAGGCGCCGGTCGCAAGAGCGGCGGTGAGATAGTCTCCCCAAGGAGACGGCAAACCTGACAATGTATTGCTGGCCGTAGGGTCCGTGATCCCGCCGAAATCGATCTCTTGAACGGGGTACGGGTCGGCCCAAGGGCTGGTAAAGCTTGCGGTTCCGACCCCGATGACTTTGAAATGCGCCCAATCACCATGGCTCATCATCGGGTAGCCGGGTTGACCGCCCGCGCCACCAAGAAAGCCGATGTCGTAAGGCACGCCGCGCAGATTGCTCAGCGTCATGAATAGATGCAGGTTTTCGGAAAGATAGGGCCGTTTTGTGACCGCCTTCACATCCTTGACGCACTCCAGCGCGATCCGGTCGAGCACCGTTCCGTCAAGCAGAGAGCGAACCGATTCATCGCCCAGATCGTTGGTGCCGAGCAGGCACGGCCCACCGCATGGATCAGTCAGTTTCGGTTTGCGCACCCAGGCATCGAATATTCGGGGCAGGCGGATCGTCACCGGCCCGACCTCACCAAACGTCGCGGTTACCGGGACGGCATCCATGGGTTGATCGGCCAGCGCAACCAGCCCCAGCGCTCCGGTCATGCCTCCGGCCGATGCGCCGGAGATCACGGGAATGATGACATTAAGGTCCGGAATGTCATAGTCATCCGACGAGGGATCTGTTTCCTTTAGGGCTTTCTTGCGTTCTTCCCAGGCATCCAGGGCTTCGGTCAGAAAGTCGAAGACGCCGGCGGTATAGGCGCCAGCGGAAATCGCCCCGGCCATCGTCAAACCGATTTTGAACTGAGCCATTTCAAATTCTCCTGATTTCCAAGTTATTACAGCCCGGTGATGGTGAAGCCGGCCCAATAGGTCGGATGGGCGAAGGGGCGGTCGTCATGCTGACCTCTAAGCCCCCCGTCCCGAATTGCGGCGAACTGCTGGTCAGAGATTATACCCTTGCTTTCGGCTTCGAAGGCGAAGGCGACCAAATCCTTCTTGGTGGCGTCGCGCAGCCAGAGCCGGGCATGACGCAGGGCGGTGGCGGGTTGCTCGCCCCGGCCCAGATGCAACTCGTAGAAACGGGCGAGCAGGAACATCGTGGCCAGATCGCTCACCGGCCAATGCGGCGCGATCACCGCATGGGCGCCCATGGCCAGGAACGCCATCGGAAAGCCAACGAACTCCTCGCCCCGGCGCCGGTCGATATCGGCCAAGCCGACCTCGCAGGCGGAGAGCACCACCAGACGGGGCGCACCGCTCCGGCCGAAGCGCTCCAACAGATGCTCGACCCGCAGCTCCTCGCCCCCGGCCAGCAGGATCGACGATTGCAACGGATCACCCCAAGCGAACGCGCCATGGCTGGAAAGATGCCAATAACTCCGGCCGGCCAGCATTTCCAACACGGTGGGAACCGACTTGGTGCCGGGGCCAAGGCTGGCCCGCGCCTCGGGCTTGAACCAGCCGCTAACCAGGGCTCCCTCGATCGGGGTGAAGATCAGCTTGGGATCGGCCGCAGGATTGATCAGAGCGGCCAGAGTCGGGGTGGCGGCGGGCGCCGCTTTGCCGTTTGTCATGCCGCCACGCAGCGAAGGCAGGGTGACGAATTCGTAGGCGTCCAGCAGAGTGCGCTTCGAGTCCGGGTCTTGCGCCAAGTCGATCGGAATTACGTCCAGCATGCCCTGGGCCAGCCACAACACACGCGCCCCTTCGGCAATCCCGCGCGCCTTGAGCGCCGCCGCCAGTTCCCGGCCGATCAGGCGCCACAAGGCGTTGGCAGTTTCGGGCATCTGTTTATCCCACCGCTGACGGCCGTTCGGGTCGGCTGTGTGGAACGCCGCAGCATAGGCGCCAAGCCAGTTCCCGAGTTCAGGATCATCCGCCGGCCCATACAGCTGTTCGCGCCAGCCATCGTTGGTCAATCCGGACAGGGGGTGGCGGGAGATTTCAGGGTGCGCGGCGGTCCCCGCCACCACCAACAGTTCAGCGCCGGAACCGGTGAGGATCGGGGCGACGATCGCGCCGTGCTCCGGCAGCATCCGCCCGGCCAAGCTTTGGATCGGTTCCTCACGCTCCGGCGGCGAGCCCCGGTCCACCAGTTGCCGCAGTTGGCGCCGCTGCTCGGCCAAGGCGCCGAGCACTTGGCCGCGATCAATGCTGTCCGGTTGTGCCAATTGGCGTTCCAGTGCCGCGATCACCGCCCGGAACTCATTCATACGATCGCGATCGGCGGGGGACAAGGCCAGACTTTCCAGCCGCAGCGCCGCCCGCAGCAGGCGTCCCCGCCCGTCCTCCAGAGTGACCAGCGCCGGCCACAACGCCCCGTCATGGGCGTCGGCGCTGGCGGCATCGGTGAAGAGCGAGCCGGTTTCCGCGATCAGCCCCGCGACCTCGGCCTGATCAAGCCCGTCCCCGAGCAGGCCTTGCGCGGTGGCGACGGCGCCGTCGAAAACCTGCCGCGCCCGCACCCACTCGCCCTTTCTCACCAGCGTGCGGCCCAGCGCTCCTGATGTCTTGATGTGATCCCTTGGCGATGCCTCGCTGGTGTAGATCGTTAGGGTCGCCTGGTAGGCCTGGATTGCGCGTTCCAGATTCTCCGCCCGCTCGCCCCGGATGCGGTCGCTATAAGTAGCGCCCAGATTGTTTTGGGTCATCGCCCAGTTTTCCGGAAACGCCTCCCTGGTGCGTACGGTCAGGGCCGCCTCAAAGGCCCGGATCGCGCGTTCCAGATTCTCCGCTCGCTCGCCCCGGATGCGGTCGCTATAGGCATTGCCCAGATTGTTTTGGGTTATCGCCCATTTTTCGGAATTCGTCTCCCTGGTGTAGACGGTCGTGGCCGCCTCAAAGGCCTGGATCGCGCGTTCCAGATTCTCCGCCCGCTCACCCCGGATGCGGTCACCATAGACATTGCCCAGATTGTTTTGGGTCATCGCCCAGTCTTGCGGAAAAGCCTCCCTGGTGTAGACGGTCAGGGCCTCCTGGTAGGCCTGGATCGCGCGTTCCAGATTCTCCGCCCGCTCGCCCCGGATGCGGTTTCGATAGGCGATGCCCAGATTGTTTTGGGTTATCGCCCATTTTTCGGAATTCGTCTCCCTGGTGTA
>JBAWVF010000272.1:0-4130 GCA_037147415.1 Rhodospirillaceae bacterium
GCCACGAGTCCCGTGTCAAGCCTCCTGTTCCACAGGGGGAACCTGGGCAGTTACCAGTATTCTATAAATTCCGAGACATGGACCCGCAGTTCCGGCTAGTCGTTAGCCGACGGCACACTGAGACATTAGGGTTCAAGACTTCATTCTACTGACAGGCCCCGTGCATGCGGCGGCCCTCTTCTTCCATGGTCAACCCCGTCACCGGCGGGTGTGATCCTGACTGACGTCATTCCGAAAGAAGGAATACACAACTATGAACATTCGTCACACGCTGATGGCCAGCGTTTTCACACTCGTCCTTCCCATTACCGCCCAGGCGGGCACCCGTGGCTTATATGTTGGAGCCGGCCTCGGCGCCGATTTTGCCGTCGACGCCAAGGCGTCCGGCGCTCCAGGCAGCGGCACTGTGATATACGACACCGGACCCTCCGGTCTGGCCAGCGTTGGATACGGCTTCGGTCCGATCCGCGCCGAGCTTGAAGGCAGCTACCGAGACAACGACGTCTCGAGGTCGCCCGGTGGTTCGAAAGGGTACACCCGCACCTGGGGCCTTTTGGCCAACGCTTTATATGATTTCGACACAGGGACACGCTTCACCCCTTATCTCGGGGTCGGCATCGGAGCCGGCTTCGTCCATGACCGGGTGACCGGCCTCTACAACGGCGACGACACCACCTTTGCCTACCAGGGAATCGCAGGCGTGTCGTTCGCCGTGACCGACCGCATGAGCGTGACCGCTGATTACCGCTACTTCGCAACCACCGATGCCGAGTTCAATTCGGGCGGATCCCGTTGGAAGGTCGAAAACGCTAACCATGTCATCACCGCCGGTCTGCGCTGGACATTCGGCGTGGCGACCCCGGTGGCCGCGGCCGGAGTCCCCGGCTCGGAGGCCGCGCCGTCGGCCGCACCGTCGAATGAGTTTCTGGTCTTGTTCGACTGGGACAAGTCGAACCTCACATCCGAGGCGCGCAAAATTGTCGCTGACGCCGCCTCCACCGCCGGAAACGTCCATCCGGTGACAATCCTCGTCACCGGTCATACCGACTCGTCGGGCAGCGACGCCTACAACCAGCGTCTTTCCGAGCGCCGGGCCGCATCGGTCAAGGCGGAACTGATCCGGCGTGGCATCGCCGGCGACATGATCCAGACCATCGGCAAGGGTGAAGCCGAACTGTTGGTCCCGACCGCCGACGGTGTTCGCGAGCACTCCAACCGTCGGGCACAAATCGTTTTACGGATCAGTTAAGCCGTTACCCGTCTTCGAGCATGGGATGGATGGCCCCCCCCTTCGGCACCACGGTGCCACATTGAGGAGGGGGCCAACGCCCCTGCCCGTCCCGCTTTTCGACTATTTCACGTCGTTGCGGGCGAAGAGTTGACCCCCGGGCCATCGGCGGCGGTTGTAAAATTTCCAGCCTGCCTCTCTTAAAACGTGTCTTTGCATGCAAAGACACGGCCGCCTTCACCCCGCGAGCAATTTATCAATTCGCTTGCGCATATCCAGAAGCACCTCCCTGTGCTCCTTCGTGATCAGGCTCCGATGCGCATCCAGGGCCAAGATATTCGTCTTGATGGTCGTGAGGGTTCGAGCGAGGGCTTTGAGATTGTTCCCATTCGCCTTTGCAGTCACCTGCCCTGCCCCGTCTTCCTTGAGCTTTGCGCGTCTGACGGCAGTTCTGATTTCGTCGCGGGTCAGCTTACCCTGCTTGGCCTTTTCCCAAAGGCTGCGTAGTACGTCCTCGTTGCCGACATCGGTCAGTTCGATGAGTGTCGAGCGGCTGACGATGTCCCTGATTGCAAGATATTCCGTCTGGATGTATTCCGGCAGTGCCAAGATGCCCAATGATCTTGTGACAACGTTTTCAGGCATTCCGACAATGGCGGCAGCATCTCTCTGAGAATAGCCGCCATCGACAACCAGCTTCTTTAGCCCCCCCGCCAACTCCAGAGCATCCAAATCCTGTCTTTGGACATTTTCCACGAGAGACAGGACGTGGGGGGCGGTATCGCTCCCGGTTACGGCGGCCAGAATCGTTGGCCTACCGAGTTCCCGGTGTGCACGCAGTCTACGCTCGCCCGCTATCAACTCATAATAATCGTTGACCCGGCGAACCAGGATGGGCTGTTGCTGGCCGTACTTTTCTATGGATTCAGCCAAGCTCCGGATCGCCTCCGGATCAAAGGTTTTTCGAGGCTGATCCGGGTTGGGTCGTATGTCGGAGATGTCGATTTCCGCGAAATCCGGAGCATTTGTCGACTGGCCGATAAGGCGCTTTCTGCCATCTGATGGGGCAGGGGGCGCCAATGCGGCTCCCGGTTCCCCCGTGACATCGACACTGCTGATGCGTTTACCTTTAAGCGCCATCTACCGAACCTCCGTTTATGCGAACGCCGACATCAACCCCCAGCGCTTCCGCAACCTCGAGAAAAGTTTGAAGCCCCGCTGCTCCGGGATCTGCTTCATGCAAAATAACATTCAGGGCGCTGGCTTGTGCGTAGGCGGTTGAACGCGGAACCGGCTCGAAAACTCTTACGCCCTTGGTTTTCGCAAAAGCGTTGATTTCCTCAAGGGATGCCCGATCCTGCGACTGGCGGTGATTATACATGTTTGGCACGACCCCAAACATCTGTAGGGCAGGGTTCCGCTTTCTCACATCCGCGATGGTGTCCGCCAGGTTTCCCAGGCCGACGATAGAGAAAACCTCAGCCTGAACCGGGATGATAGCCAGATCTGCGGCATAAAGAGCGTTGAGCGTCAGGATGCCCAGGGAGGGCATGCAGTCGATGATGACGAAATCGTAGTTGGCCTTTACCGGCCGCAAGACCTCTCTCAGACGGCTGTTCGCCCGGGCATGTTCGCCCGCCCCGACCCCCTGCCCGTTGAGTTCTCGCTCAATCAGCGCGTTGTGCTCGGCACTGAGGTTCAACGATGCGAGAATTTCTCGAACCCGACGGTTGGTGTGCATGGCGATGCCGTGGCCTACCTCGCGCTCGATCAGTTCGCGTTCAGCGACGGCAAGCTGGATGGACGACGGCACGACGTCAAGACCACGAAAGCTGCTGTTGATGATAATGTCACGCAGTTCCACCTTACCTGTCAGCACATGGTATAGCGTCTTGCCTGAACCATCCAGCTCGCGGATGCGACCGCGGCCGATACCTACTCCCAATGTCAAATTAGCCTGCGAGTCTCCGTCCACCAAGAGTACCTTCGCGCCTGCCTTTGCCAGCAGATGCCCGATCGACAGCGAGATGGTTGATTTGCCTACCCCGCCCTTCTGATTGATGGTGGCAATCACCTTGCAGGAGCCGTTTCCGTTGAACTTCAACAGTTCCATCAAGAGAAAGCCGGCCACATCCGGAGGAATTTTCTCTGCGCCGCTTTCCCACCTGCTGACCTTTGGGTCGTCGTATTTCCGGCCGAACCGGCGATTGAGTGCGAATGCAAGCTCCTTCTGCGTCTCGAAGCGCTGCTCCCTGATTGACTTGAGCGTATCTCCATCCATTTTGCCGCCCTCCAACAAACTCCGTGTTAAGGATTTACAAGGGTTGATTCGCAAGGGCAACAGGTATCAAGTTATTGGGCCGGCAAACTGCACTCTGCTGCTCCAATGGGGCTAAAACAAGTGGCGTTAGCCCCCTTTCGGGGCGTTTTCACACATACGGGCAGCCCTGATGAAGTCCCGGCATCGTCTTGAGCATTCATTAGGACCGCCTATGGCCATTAATCACTGACCCGAGTCGACTATTCAGGGTCTGTATTTCGCGGCCGCTAAAGCAATCACCCTCGATCCGGCGTTGATATGCTGCGACAGCCGAAATCCTTTATGGTAAATATCGCCTTGACGGCCGATGCCATGGTCGAACATCATGAACACTCTCTTGCTGGCGGGGCGTGTGATCTGGTAGATAATCCGATCGATTGGACCGTTCTGTTGGCGGCCCCCGGAAACACACACGCTGAATTAGGCTTAAGCCTTCGGTAGCCAAGCTCGCATGGTTCATTTCAGTGCCAATTACAGGCGGATATTCGATATCATTAAGCCATGCCTATTGGCTTGACGCAGACACCCACTAGTGCATGCCGGCTGAAATTGTGACCCATCAGACGGTAAGCGGCTTGCCGG
>JBAWVF010000273.1:0-4124 GCA_037147415.1 Rhodospirillaceae bacterium
CTAACGCGCGAGCATAATAACGCCAATGTATTGGCTTTGGGCGCCCGGATTGTCGGTTTTGAAGTGGCACGCGACTGTCTGATTACTTTTCTTAACACGCCGTTCAGTGGCGATGCACGGCATCAACGACGTATCGACAAACTCAGCTGACCGCATGTTCTTTATTCGCTAACGGTTTGCAACTGACAGGATAGGTTACCCATGACCTCTTCGGCTTCCGCCAGTGTTCCGACTTCGGTTCTTTCCGGCGAGGCGCGCCGCCTGTTCGGCGTGCCGCTGACTGAAACCGATCCCGAACTGGCAGCAACCCTCGGCCATGAACTTGCCCGCCAGCAGCATCAGATCGAGCTGATCGCTTCGGAGAATATCGTCTCGCGAGCGGTGCTGGAGGCTCAGGGCTCGGTCCTGACCAATAAATATGCCGAAGGCTATCCGGGTAAGCGCTATTATGGCGGCTGTGAATGCGTTGATGTGGCCGAGCAGTTGGCGATCACGCGCGCCTGTGCGTTGTTCGGGTGCAGCTATGCTAATGTTCAACCCAGTTCGGGCTCTCAGGCCAATCAAGCGGTGTTGTTGGCGCTGCTTCAGCCGGGAGATTGTATCATGGGCATGTCGCTCGATGCCGGCGGTCACCTGACCCACGGCGCCGCCCCCAATCTGTCGGGCAAATGGTTCAAGGCGGTGCAGTACGGGGTGCGCAAGGAAGACGCCCGGATCGACTATGACGAGGTCGAGAGACTTGCGCTGGCCAATCGGCCGAAACTGATCATCGCGGGCGGTTCGGCCTATCCGCGCGCCATCGATTTTCCGCGTTTCCGGGCGATTGCCGACGCGGTCGGTGCGTACTTCATGGTTGATATCGCTCATTATGCCGGTCTGATTGCGGCCGGAATCTACCCGAATCCGTTCCCGCATGCCCATATCGTCACCACCACCACGCACAAGACCCTGCGCGGCCCGCGCGGCGGCATGGTGTTGTCGAACGATGCCGATATCGGCAAAAAGATCAACTCGGCGGTGTTCCCCGGCTTGCAGGGCGGGCCGTTGATGCATGTGATCGCCGCCAAAGCGGTTGCGTTCGGCGAGGCATTGCGGCCCGAGTTCAAGCTTTACGCGCAAGCGGTGCTCGATAATGCCCGGGCGCTGGCCACCGTTCTGAAAACAGGCGGGCTCGACATCGTATCCGGTGGCACCGATTGCCATATCGTGCTGGTCGATCTGCGGCCGAAGAATCTGACCGGCAAAGCCGCCGAAGCCAGTTTGGAACGGGCCGGCATGACCTGCAACAAGAACGGCGTCCCGTTCGACCCGCAAAAGCCGACCATCACGTCGGGCGTGCGCTTGGGCAGTCCGGCGGCGACCACCCGCGGTTTCGGGGTTGAGGAATTCCAGTTGACCGGCCGTCTGATTGTCGAGGTGCTTGACGGTCTGGCCGCCAGCAATTCAGGTGATAATTCGGCGGTCGAGAGTTCGGTTCGGCAGCGGGTTCGGGCGCTGTGCGACCGCTTCCCGATTTATCCCGGGCTCTAAGACTTTCCGCCGTTCTCCAAGTTTACCGGTCACGAGGTTACCCGATGCGCTGTCCCTTCTGCGGCAACGAAGATACCCAGGTTAAGGACTCGCGGCCGACCGAGGACAACTCGGCGATTCGCAGACGACGTTTCTGTCCTAATTGCGCCGCGCGCTTCACGACCTTTGAGCGGGTGCAGTTGCGTGAACTGACCGTGGTTAAAAGCAATGCTCAGCGCGAACCGTTCGACCGTGACAAGCTGTTGCGTTCGATGCGGATCGCATTGCGCAAGCGGCCGATCGATGCCGACAGAATCGACCGGGTGGTCAATAGCCTGGTCCGTCAGTTGGAATCTTCGGGCGAAAGCGAAATACCATCCAAGCAAATCGGCGAAATGGTGATGACTCACCTGGCATCGCTCGATCAGATTGCTTTTGTCCGCTATGCCTCGGTTTATCGTGACTTTCGTGAAGTGTCGGACTTCAACCAATTTGTTGATACTCTGCGGGCCGACACCTTACGAGCGGATACGTTGCGGGCCGAGCATGCCGCCGCGGCGGCGGCGGAAGCTGTCCCGGCGGAATGATGAACGTACCCGCCGCAGCTATTCCCCGCGCGGTTGCTTACGCCGCTACCGACGACCGGCGCTTCATGGAAACGGCGATGGCGTTGGCCCGGCGCAAGCTTGGCACCGTCTGGCCCAATCCGTCGGTCGGGTGTGTTCTGGTTAAAGATGGCGTGGTGGTCGGGCGCGGTTCGACGGCGTCCGGCGGGCGTCCCCATGCCGAAACCGAGGCGCTGGCCCGCGCCGGTGCGGCCGCCGGAGGGGCGACGGCCTACGTCTCGTTGGAACCGTGCAACCACCACGGCAAGACTCCGCCCTGTACCGAAGCTTTGATCGCGGCGGGCATCGCCCGGTGCGTGGTGGCCTGTGAGGATTCCGACCCGCGAGTGTCCGGCTCCGGGGTGGCCCGCTTACGCGCGGCCGGTATTTCCGTGGAATGCGGGCTGCTGGCGGCTGAGGCCATGGAGTTGAACCGGGGTTTCTTCCTGCGCGTCGCCCATAATCGACCGCTGGTCACGCTAAAGCTGGCGACCAGTCTTGATGGTCGGGTTGCCACTCATGGCGGACACAGCCGTTGGATCACCGGAGGGCCGGCTCGTGCCGCCGGTCACGGTTTGCGGGCAAGCCACGATGCCATCATGGTCGGTATTCGCACCGCGCTGGCCGATAACCCGGAGCTGACCTGCCGTTTGCCCGGACTCGAGAGCCATTCTCCGGTCCGCGTGATCGCCGACAGCCGTCTGCAATTGCCGTTGACGTCACGGCTGGCCCGCAGTGCGCGAGCCGTGCCGGTCTGGTTGTGTTGCCGCCCCGATGCCGGTGATGCGCGCGCCAAGGCTTTTGCCGATTGCGGTGTCGATGTATTGCGGGTGCCGGCCGATGCCGCAGGCATGACCGAGGTCGGGGCCATGCTTCACGCGCTGGCCGATCGCGGTATTACCCGGATCATGGTTGAAGGTGGCGGGCAGTTGGCGGGTTCGCTGCTGCGGGCCGGGTTGGTCGACCGGCTTGAATGGTTTCGGGCGCCTCGCCTGATCGGCGGTGACGGAATTGCTGCGGTGGCGGCATTCGGCGTTGACACCCTCGACTTTACGGCAAACTTTACCTGTACCGGCGTCCGTCGTGCCGGTGACGATCTTTGGGAAAGTTTTGTTCGTGCCGAACGGTAAAGATTAATATACGGACATGGACGGACTCGGGATGCTGAAAGAGCGTGTCATGAACCTTCTCTGTCTTGCTTCGGGACGAAGCCGGCTCTGTCTTGCTTCGGGACGAAGCCGGCTCTGTCTTGCCTCAAAGCGAAGCCGGCTCTGTCTTGCCTCAAAGCGAAGCCGGTTGGCGCGCTGTGCGCTTGTGATCGGGTTCGGTGCGGCTGCAATTTTCGGCGTATTGTCGCCGGGATTTGCACGCGACAACGCCGAACTGCCCACACCGCCATTGCCGACCGGCAGCTATTTGGCCGGACGGTTCGCCCAGCATGCCGAAGACTGGAAGGCTGCGGCCCGGTTCATGGGGGATGCCCTCGCCCGTGATCCCGAGGATATCGACCTGTTGCGCCGGGCCTACCTGCTAAAATTGGGCGAAGGCCGCATCACCGAGGCTTTGCCGCTGGCCCGTCGTTTGGTTGAGCATGATCCCGGCGCTTCACTGGCGGTTCTATTACTGGTTAGTGAGGATGCTGTCGCCGGCCGATTCGACGACGCGGCGCAGCATCTTGCCACCATGTCATCCGAAGGGGTCGCCCGCTTTGCCGGCCCCTTGCTCGGGGCTTGGCTGGCGCAAGCTCGGGGCCAACCGCCGGAGGCGGTCGAAGCCGCGCTGGCGTCGCTCACCTCACAAAAGGGACTCGGGGTGTTGTTGGCTCTGCAACGAGCCATGATTGCCGATGTTGGCGGCAACACCGAAGCCGCGGCAAAATGGTACAATGAGGCGCTGAACGGGGGCGGACCGACTACCTTGCGCGTGGTCCAGGCGGTCGGCAGTTTCCTGCATCGAAATGCGCATCCTGATCAGGCGCAAACCTTGTACGGCCTGTTTGCTCGCGAAAAC
>JBAWVF010000274.1:0-4109 GCA_037147415.1 Rhodospirillaceae bacterium
GGCCCAAAATGGCCTTCGTTAGCGTATATTTTCGCAGCGGCGCGGGAGGCACCCCGATCCGGAAGGAATCCGGATTGGCACATCAGACCAGCGAGTAGAGCATTTTGGCCCCCGTTTCGGGGTGGCAAAACTTCTGCGATTCGGCCGAGTCTCGTCCTTGTTCTGGTCGCTTGCGATGGTGAGCGGTTGCGCATTCTGAGGAGGTCACAGCCATAGGATTATAGCACAACTCTAAGTATGTTTTTCACCGCGCTGTTGACGCGGAGCACGCCCTGATCACTTCGGACGGGCGGGGTTACCACCCTGCCGATTCTTCCCCTTGCGATTTGGTGGTCGCCCCCCCCCTTTAGCTCGCATCCGTACTGTAGGAGCGCCTACTGTGGTCATAATAGACACGCCGAATTGAGCAGCTTCATCATCTTTGTTGAAGTCGCAGCGAAACCTCTCTGGAATAGCTGCAAGGTACTGTGAACTAGATTTCGGATGTGGCATCTTCATCGTGCGAACAACCAAAGCAAGTGGTGGCGGCATTCGAGGATCTGCGAACCACACTGTTACATTATCGGTCTGACTGCGAATGCCCCTACCAAGTCCCTGTGAAAGCCGGTTCAACATATCAGAAATAATACCGACTTCAAATGTTGTTTTGCCACAATCATGTTCTCGTGGTGGAAATGGTAGGCGCGGAATTACTAATTGATCTACCATACCGGGAAGATCGACGCCAAGCCAAGCTGCGGGTGTTATTAGGCATGCGGATGGGTCAGCGCAGTAGGCCACCAACATTTCTCGGAGAGATACACCTTGGCGGTGAAGGACACACGTCGATGGAACAACCTGCTGAATCTGTAAAACGTCTTCATATGCAGGCACAAGCACAAGCGTCCGGCCGCCAGAGGCATGCGCTGCCGCAATGGTCTCACCTATGTAGGTAATGGCGCCCCATGGCAGAACACCATCGATACCTGGAGATGGGACTGGTGCGGTCGGATCGGCAAACCGCACACGCATTCGGCCATAATTCTCCGGCTGTATCGACTGCGCAATATCCGAATGAACGAAAGATGTCGTTCCAATCGGAACGCCGGTCGCCACCGAAATTGAGTTCCAGCGTGCCTCATCGCGTAGGCCTGGTGTAGCAAGTGTGGCTGATGTCATAATAACAGACTTCGCGAGAGGTGCCACATCCTGTCGTGGCGCCCAGATGCGTGACGCGAGACGACCTGGGGCTTTCGATCTAACCACGATACTCGGCTGCCCATGGACGCGGGACGTATGCCACTCAGTAAACCAGTATTGATCATCGCAACCGATGGCTCGCTCTATCCTTCCAACGTCTTGTGCCAATGCCAAGACTGTGCCGGCAGCTGATGCCGTTTTGTCGCGCTCGAATGAAGCTGTGTCAACTATCTGATTAATCAAGCCACCCAATAATTTGACGAGGCCAACTACACGGTCACCCCTTTTAATGCCTAGGATTGTGTTGCGGCCGGTTGGGGCTAAGACACGAAGTTCATCAATGATAGAGATGGCTTCACTCCCAGATGATGATAATCGCTTGGCGACGGAAGTGCCGTGCGCAGCAATATTCAGTTTTTGTATTGCCTTGACTACTGTATCGAGAGATAATGAGGCAGCCGCTACTGAAGCAGCTGCGGTGGACCAGCGATCAGCTTCATCAATGATAAGAGCTCTATAGCTATTTGTCTTGTCAATAATGCCCGGAAGTGTCCGAAGCGTCAGAGAAACAGCAGCCATGGCATGAGTTGTTACCAGGATATCAGCATCTTGGGCAAGTTGACGCCCGAGGTAATAGGGCGCCTGCTCCTCATCGGGCGACAAAGTATGTAGATGAATGTCTTCGACCGGTAGATCAATGCCTGCTTCGGCCACAAATGAATCGATCATGGCGGCATGAACGAGCGACCATGCCACCCCATTCTTATCGCTGCCCAATCCTGCTGCCAGCAGCGTCGCAGCACCTTTTGCCGCCATCTCCGCTTTATCAGCGAGAGCAAGCAGGGGAGCAACACCGAAACTTGTACCCATGTCGAGAAGTGCCGCGGCTGCTGCTCTACAACGCTCCGGAGATGCAAAATTTCGTCGCCCACGAAGTTCAGACACGCGGAGACTTTTACCGCCAAGAACACGTTGCGCCATGCTAATCGCAATCGGTGCCTCACGATCTACTACTTGACGCATCAAAGCCAAGGTATGCGTTGCTATCAGTGCACGTCCCCCAAACTGTGAAATTTCAAGGCACACCGGAATGAGGTATCCCAGGGTCTTGCCGATGCCTGTACCTCCCTCAATGAGCAAAATACCACCCGTCGATCTACGGTCTCGTTCCAAGGCTATTGCTACAGTAGAAGCATAAGATATCTGCGCGGGGCGCGGGACATACGTGACGCCGAGCTCGGAACAAATGAGCGCTAGCGGGCCTACATCTTCCCATACGTGACGCATGTCCATCAGTCGATACCAAATATGGCGAAGCATGATGCTATATTTCGCTCGGCCTGCTCCCAGGCATCAATAGCGCGCAAAATTGCGGGGTCTTCAGTTTCGAGCCGTCCCCCTTCTACTGTAATCATAAACTTTCCGACCGGTATTAATGGTTGTTTTCGTAGCGGTCCCGTACCTTCCCGGCGGAAGATTGTGTAATCGGCCGAGAACCGCCCATGCCCTGTCGTCCGGCCGCCACCGATGTGAGGATCGGCCCCAAGAGTCTCAAGTGTAGCGAACAGAAGCCCTGCTTCAATATCTGTAAGCGCATTTCCAACTATGCGGTGATCATATACAACCCCAGCAGCAACCGCTGGCTTAGATAAGACCGGCCGTTGCATGGAGTGCGCAAAATCAGGATTGGCTTCAATATTGGTAAGTTCACTTCTGGCGGACTCTTTATTGCGCTCCATCGCCGCGAGATCAATGATACCAGCTAACTTTGCTCGATAAAGGATGCGTTCGGCATCTCTTAGTCGGGCTTTTGCCGCAGCTGCGTCCTGGATGATGGCACTACGTCTTTGCCACACCGCCCTTTCATGCTCAGTGAGTAGTCCAGCTAGGTGCGGGGATGCCAGTACCGGGTCACGGCGCGCGCCATCAGGAAGGCCGGATGAGTACCCACCGGAGATCGGGCGAGCCATTGCCGGTTCCACCACGAGCTTGCCCTCCAAGCGTGGTGATGCGGCACCGAAAAGGGAAAGAATCGGCTGCGCTCTGCGAAGGTCGGCGCCACCGCTAATGTCTGCTCGAACCGCCGTGAAAACAGTTCCTCCCTTTGTTTGTTCATAAAGACGATCAAGAGTAATTCCAGGATAATCCGGACATATCGCTCGAAGCGCCTCGACCGCAACGTTGAAAGCAGTTGCGCGGAGCAAGCCTTTGATTGTCTCCCCAGGCCAAACCGGTTCACGTACGGGAAATTCGTTACGAATACGCGTCCAGAACAACGGTTCTGTCCCCTGGTCTGGGCGCTGGATGTACGTTGCTGTTTCCGCGGTCAGACTGCCTGCGATAACAAAGGTCGTGGGGGGGGGGGGGGGTTCATGATGTCGCATTCATTCTTGGGCCCTGCTTTTGCGATGATTTTAACAGGATGGAGCTAGTTGGCAATGCGGGGGCAAATCTCTTTACCAACCTTACCCGATCCAACTGGCCAAGGACAACAAACCAACCGCCCTTTCGGCGCAAGTGGACGCAGCGGTGGTTCTCGTTTGAGGGGCCGCCGGGTTCGGATACCAAGCTGGCCAACGCCGTGCGGCGCTATCTCTTCGCCGTCTTCGGCTATGGCTGCAATCTCGATCCCCTCCAAACCGCCCGCCATGCGCCCGACATCGACACGGCCCAGGCCCCCGAACGGCGATCACGCCCAACTCTCGACAGGAGCCCGGTGCGTAATATAGACGAACCCCACCCGCAAGAATCGCCGCGCATTCGGCGATTTTCTCCGGCGTCATAACCCACGGCTTCGGACAGTCGAAGGTGCGAAAGAATGAAGTCGGCCCATCCTTCCGGGGATGTCCCGAGTCGTGTAGCAAATTGGTGGGCGCTGCTCATCAGATGCTACGCCGCCAGGCGGGTGGCATCAAGGGCGGTGTCGTTGA
>JBAWVF010000275.1:0-4085 GCA_037147415.1 Rhodospirillaceae bacterium
CTGGAAGCACACAACATCTAGTGGGTGTGTGCGTTAACCCGATAGGCATGGATTCATTCAATGCAAGTAGCACTCTTTGCTCATGCAACCTGATATTCGATTAGTCACTATTTTTTTCTTTTTAAACTATTGCAAGCCATCTGTCAATAGCCAATTTTCACCGTCGTCAATCTGGTCAATCGCCTGGAGACCCACGGCAACGAGTCCAGGTTAACGAGTTGACGGGTTGAGAAGGTGGGCTAGGCAGTCTGTGCTCCATCCTGCGGCCTTACGCATTGTTTTTATGGAGCGCTTTCCCTTTCCGAGGCGGACGAGGTTGATGGCGAAGTGGCGGACGATGGCCATGTTGTGGGCGCCGTGACCGCGCCTGAGGCGGGACTGGTCTTCCTTGAAAATGACGTCGAGTACCCAGTGAAGACTGTTTTCGATGCGCCAGTGGCCGCGAATGGCCTCGGCAGCGCGTTCCGGCGTCAGTTTGGCTGACGACATGTAATAGCGGCGCTCGATGGTGCTGACGCCCTTGGTTTCGATGGTGGATTCAATCATGACGATGGCGGCCAGGGTCGGAAAGCGGGGTTCATCGGGATAGCGCCGGTCGCTGAGAAGGAAGCTGACCTCGTGGCTGACGACGACGCGCCGGGTCTCGATGCGGCCATGATCCTTGTCGGTATCGGAGCAAAAACCGGTCTGCGCTGCGAAATCGGCGAAATAGAGGGCGATCTCGTTGTACAGGGTCGGCTGGTTGCCCTTGACCGATAGAATATAATCCCCCTTTCTTCTGGTAATATCGGCAGCAATCTTGGGATTGCAGGCGATGGCATCGATCGTGACCAGAGCGCCTTCAATATCGATTCGATCCAGAATATCGGGGATGGCGCCGCATTCATTTTCTTTTTCGTCAACAGCTTCCTGAGCCAGAACCAAGCGCTGGGTGGTGGCAAACGCCGTAACAAGGTGGAGCGGCTTTTGTCCCCGGCCGCGATCATGGCTGCGGCGCGACGTTTTGCCATCGATGGCGATCAGGTCGGCCGCATCCGGTCGCAATTCCATCGCCCATCTGGTAAAGCATTCCTGGAACAGAGCCGGATCGATCCGGTTCATGAGAACGCGCAGCCAATCTTCCTTCGGTATTCCGAAATAATACTCCGAGTGTGTGCGCAGAAAGTCAAGATGGGCCTCGCCCCAGAGGGCGATTTCATCATAGTCGTCACAATCGGCAATCGTGGCGGAGACCACCAGCAACAGCACCTCTTTTAAGGGATACCGAACCTTCGTCGGGTCACGACAGTCCTTGATTTCAGAAAAATGTTCGAGCAGGCTCCGCAAACGGGACTTCTCAACCACATGATCCATCGGTCATCTCCTTGTCGGTCATGACCACAGCGAATCAGAAAAAAGCCGTCTTGGGAATCCCCTGCGTCAAGCGTTAACCTGAACCCATCGCCCTGCCTGGAGACCGAACACCGATTGACAGGTTGCCGCCAAAGGCCGTATGGGATGACAGAAGGCCGCCGGTTACGGTAGGCGCTCACTGGTCGAAACCGCCATGATGCGTTACAAAATCGTTATTAGACGAGCCCTCCGAACCAGGACACTGTCTGCTCAAATGGCCGAAGCCAGGGTCGCATGCAAAGCTCTCAACCGAATGACTGCGCTCGGGATGCCTAAATCGAAGAAAGTGCATGAGCGCGGAAGATTGGCTGAAATCCGTCAAAAATCTGATTTATGCACCAAAGTCGCCTGCCCCATTTTTCACCGCACGCACACCATCCGCCTGCCCACCATCGAAGCGACCGGAGCCATGTTGTGACTCGAGTCATGCATATCATCGACGCCGACCGTCTGGCCGGCGGCATGGAAATCTTTCTCAGCCGGCTTGTGCCGGGACTGAGGGACGCCGGCGTCGAGCAGCTGGTGGTGACGCGCCGTCATCCCGAATTGGCGAATTTTCTGACGGGCTCGGGTATCCGCACCGCGCGGCTGTCACTGCACAAACGCGACCCGGCGTCGTGGCTGGCGGTGCGCTGGCTGGCTTGGCGCTTTCGGCCCGACTTCATCGTCAGTTGGTTGCCGCACGCCGCCCGGCGAGTACCGAACGGCCCCTGGCTGCGGGTGGCCCAGATCGGGCTTTACAACTCGCTACGCTTTTACAAGCGCGTCGATACCATGGTCGTGCCGGCACCCGACATGGCCGAGCACTTCGCCGGCCTCGGCTTTCCGGCCGAACACATCCATATTCTGCCCCATTTCACCGACCACGTCGCCCTGCCGCCGATCGATCGGGCCAGCGTCAACACACCGGCCAATGTGCCGGTTCTTCTGGCTTGCGGCCGGCTTTACCACCTGAAGGCGTTTGAAGTCGCGGTCGAGGTTGCCGCCCGCCTGCCCGACACGTGGCTCTGGCTGGTCGGTGAAGGCGAGGAGGAGCCGAAACTGTGCGCCTTGGCCGAGCGTCTCGGCATTGCCGACCGGGTCCGCTTTCTGGGCTGGCGCCGCGACATTCCGGCGGTGATGGCCGCAGCTGATGTCATGCTGATGACCTCGCGACGGGAGCCGTTCGGGCTGGTCTTTCTTGAGGCTTGGCATGCCGGTCTGCCGGTGGTCGCGACCGCTTCGGAAGGCGCCCGCTATCTGATTCGTCCGGGAGAAACCGGGATGCTCGGCCCGATCGATGATGTCGAGACCCTGACCCGCCTGACCGCAACCGTCCTGACCGACCCGGTAACCCGGGCCCGCATCATCGCCGGCGGACTGGAGCGCCTGACCACCGAGTTCACCCGTGAGGCGACGGTAGCCGCATATCTACGCTTCTTCGAGCAAGCCCGGCGGCATCATACTGAGGGCATCCGGTAGAGAAACTCGTCATATTAACTCTCAAAGGTTGCTTAAGCGAGGTTACGACGGCACTTATGGCCACTGAAGGGATGAGCGCCTCACCAGCTGTGGCCAAAGCCACTACCAACGGCGAAACATCCGCCTCGATCCGCGCACCGAGTTTGACGGTCATGACTCAGTCTCCTCCGGAACAGCGGATTGCGCCACCGCCGCCCACAGTCCCGACTCGATGAAGGGCAGCAGCAATGCCACCGCCCGGACGTCGTAGCCGAGCAGCCCGGCTTGATTCAGCGCCAGGGTGCGATCGATCACGGGAGCAACCAGCCGGCCGATTACGGTCAGGGTGAGCGCCCGGCTGGCGACGTCCCACGTCTGCCAGCCCTCGATCGTTCGGGGCTGATTGCTTACGGACGGACAACGGTTGCCGCAGTCGTGACCGCTGTCCCTGCATCTTCCGCAATAACCGGCGCCGCCACCGTAAACCCACTCGGCGCGGCGCCGCAGGCGTTTCCCTCGGCGGCCAAGCGTTCGAGCGGCTCATAGATCAGCCGCAAAAAGACGGTGGCGATGTCCGGGATGTCCATCAGCATGGCCGTGTTCTCGGCCGTAACCGGGGCCGGGCTGCCGTCGGTAAGCAGAACGCCCGACCATTCCAGCACGGTCAATCCCGCAAGCGCGCGGGCCAGCGCCGCCTTGGCCTGCCCGAGACGCCAGGGCTCCTTGGCGGCGGCCGGTGGAACGGTTTGACCCCGCTCCCGCAAATCGGCGGCGGCACCGGCGCGGGCTGCGGCGTCGGTCGCGGTATCGAGCGGCCGAACCAACACGCGCACACCGTGCGGTAAGGTCAGCCAATGAGGTTCGCGCGGTAAATCAAGTCGAATCATGGTGTGGTCTCCAAAACTGTGGTGAAGAGGATCGATCAGGCGTAGTTGATGGTGCCGGCCCCGACGGGTGCGGCGCCTGAAAGGCGGAGCCGATGTTTTCAGTTGGGCAGGAGGATATCGTCGCGGTCCGCCGCGCCTTCATGGCCGGGGGTCGTGACCGCGCTTTGGTCGAGCTGAAACGCCGTTACCTGATGCTGAACGACACGACCGCTCCGGATGTGCTCGACCGCATGCTGGAAATGCCGGTGGACATGCCGCCCGCGTTCTCCGCCCGGACCGAACCGCGCCGGGACAGCCCCGGCACGAGCCGTAAAAAGAAAACCCGCGATCAAGCATAAGATTCAATGTCGTTCTTCAAAGTCACGG
>JBAWVF010000276.1:0-4050 GCA_037147415.1 Rhodospirillaceae bacterium
TCTGGAAAATACTATATCTAGTGGGTGTGTGCGTCAAGCCGATAGGCATGGAACAGCCGATAGCCATAATAGACCCCGGGCCTTCCGAACACAATCAACTTGAGCTTAAAACCCCGGCCACTTAAAACCCCGGCGGCTTGCCTAAACCGGCCGCCAAACCACGTAAGAAAAAGTATCGTCGAACCGGGTGCCGAAATGATGGCGATGGACCTGTTCCAGCACGATTCGGCCCTCGGCCTCCAGAGCACGCAGACGGGTCAGAAAGCCCGACAGGTAATTGCGCTGACGGTGATAGCGCAGGGCCAGGCCGTCAAGCAGCCGAGAATCGTCGTACAGTTCCTCCAGCCCTTCGACATGAACACAGCGGGCCGGACCGGCCGCAAGCAGAAAGTCCAGAAAGGGCTGAAAATCGGCGCCGACTTGCTCTAACGCACCGAAAGTCAGCACCGCCGCCCCCGGCCGCAACGACACTGTCGGATCGGGCGCAAAAAAGTCGAAACGGCCGCCCGCCACCGGCCAACCGGTCCGCGCGGCCAGCGCCTCGATGATCCGCCCGGATGCCGCCGTCCAGTCGAAGCCGAAAACCGGGGTGCCGGGGTTGCTGCCGGCCAGATAGGCGACATGGGAGCACGAGCCGCAGCCGAATTCGTACAGCGCCGTCGCCCCGGTCAGAAAGCGTCGGGTCAACCAGGCCCGAAACGTCTTGGTGTAGTTGCGCACGAACCAGGGATCGCGCGGCCGGGCATAACCGCCGAGCAGGCGAATCGGTTCGCCCGGCCGGATATATTTGGGTACCAGCGCATCAAAATCGTTGCTTTGAAGGAATTCCCGCAGATTCTCGCTCCAGCCGGCCTCCCAGTCCTGTTGACGGCCGACGCCGGCCGCACTGACCGCCGCCCGGTCAAGGCGCTTCAGCGCTTCCAGAATGCGAGCGTCACGATCCTCACCCTCCAGCACCCGGCAGGCAAGATCGAAGCGCGTCAGTTCGGGCGCGCACCACTCCGCCACTTGTTCCGGAGTCCCGCCGAACAGACCGGCAAGCTCGACCGGGCCGAGAGTCAGCCAGCCATCGGCCGGTGCGGTTCGCGCGTCGCTCATCCGATGCTTCCCCTCAATCCAAGCGGGCATAGGACAGAGTCGAACCGAAGGCGAAGCGCTGCAAGCGCAAACGGTTCAGCCCGACCTCTTCCAGGACGGCCACGGTTTCTCCCGGCCAAACCTCATGATTCAGCTCGTCGAAGGCAATGATGGCGCCCTTGGGCATGCGCGGCAGGAAATGGCGCAGCGCCGTGGCTGTCGGTGCATAGACGTCGAAATCCAACCACAGCAGGCTGACCACCAGATGGGGATTGGCCTGGATATAGGCTGGAATCGTGGTCTGCGCGTCGCCACGCACCAACCGCACCTTGGGAATGTGGCTGAGCACACGGTTGCGGTCGAACAACGTGATCGCGCGCTCGAGATCGGCCTGGGTGTCGATGGCCAGCCCGCCCGGCTTCATCTGCACGGCGGTCCCGGTGCTGTCCTGCTCGGATAATTCGGCGAAGCCCTGGAAGGTGTCGAACCCGATCACCGTGCGCAGATGGTTGAACGGCTCGAAAATTTCGCTGAGCTGAGCCCAGGCCATCAGACCGCCACCGAACAGCACCCCGCATTCAACCACCGAGCCATGAACCTCAAGCACTTGCTTGAACAGTTCGTAACGGCCGGCAAAGCGGCGCAGATCCTGCGTCGGCACGTATTTCGGGAAATTCTGCAACTTCTCGACATTGGACCCGATGCTTTCGCCGACATAGCGATCCAGGTCGGCCCGAAAGTCGATTTCGGCTCGGGTGGTCCGTGCCGGCTCGTGGAACCGGTTGGGATCGGCAGCCGGGCCGTTCCCAAGTTCGGATTGCTCACCGCTCATGCCTTGCCTCTCGCCTTGGCGTCCGGTTCATAGAACTCCCGGTCGCGATAGATTGCTTCAATCGTCGCCAGTTCTCCGGCGTCGAGCGGGGCCAAAGCGGCGGCGGCCGTGTCCTCCTCGACCTCTGCCGGGCTCATCATGCCGGGGATGACCGTGGAAACCGCCGCCGGAGCCAGGCAGAACCGCAAAGCGAACTGGGCCGGAGTACAGCCGCGCGCCCGGATCAGGGCATCGAAGCGGCCCGGTGCCGCCGCCCACCGCTTCAGCTGGTCGGCGGGCCAGTTAAGCCGATGGTCGCGGCCGGCAAAAAAGCTATCCTCACCGGTCAATCGGCCGCTGAGATAACCGAAACAGAGCGGGGTGCGGGCGATCACGCCGACCCCGCGTGCCTGCGCCAAGGTCAGCAGGCCGGTTTCCAAAGCCCGATGGTCGATCAGGTTGAAATTAACCTGGACCACGGCGAAATCGAACCGTTCGATCGCGGCCCGCGCATCGGCCGGCGAACGCGCCGACAACCCGTAATGACGGATCAGCCCCTCGGCCTGAAAAGCGCGTAGCGTTTCGAGGATTTCAGGCTGCTCGTCCAGCAGCCGCAACTCCGGGCTGTGCAGTTGGTATAAATCGACATGATCGGTGCGCAGCCGCTCCAGACTGGCTTCCAACGCCCGGCGCAGATGATCCGGCGAGAAGTCCAGGGGCATGGTAAAACCGGTGTGGGGCAGCAACCCGCCCTTGGTGGCGATGACGATCCGCTTGCGCACCGTCGATAGCCCCATACCCAGCACTCGTTCGGCATGGCCGTTGCCGTAAAGATCGGAAGTGTCGAAGAAGGTCACCCCGCGCTGGAACGCCAATTCCAGCGACCGGCACGAAGTCGCATCGTCGGCCGGGCCGTAGGAATCGCCGCCGAGCCCCCAGGTCCCGAACCCGATTTCGGAGACTTCCAGTCCGGTCCGACCCAACCGCCGTGTCTTCATCATCGCCCGCGCCCTCAGCCCCGGCTTTTGGAATAAAGCCGAATCCGGTCGCGGTGGTTCTCATAGGCATCGATGAACCAGGCGACGGTGCGCTCCAGACCGACCCGGAACGGCGTATAATGAAAGCCCGAAAGTGCCACGAACCGCGAATTGTCGGTATCACGCCGAGCGACACTGTTCGGCTTATCGGTGTTGAAATACAAGCGGTCCGGATTGATCCCCATGATCTCGGCGATCATCAGGGCGATAGTGCGGATGCTGTGACCCTCGACCGTCCCGGAGTTCAGTATCCCGGCCTCGTCATAGTGGTGCAGCGCCCACAGAAAGGCCCGCGCCACATCATGCGAATAGGTGTATTCGCGGACCGGGCTGCCGTCGCCCCAGATTTCGATGGGAGCGGTGCCGCTGCGATTTTCATAAAAGCGTCGGATCAAGGCCGGAAGCATCGGCGCATCATCAAAGTTGAAGTTGTCGTTTTCTCCGAAGATGCCGTTAGGCACCAGCCCGACCACCCGCAGTCCGTATTCCTCGCGATAAGCCCGGATTGCGGGCTCGATCAAGCGCTTGGCGAACGAAGAACCATAGTTGGAGTGATGGGGCGCGCCGTCATGGAGGCTTTCCTCGCGGAACGGCAGCGGTGCCTCCGTCGGGTAGGCTCCGGCCGTCAGGGCCATCACCAGCTTGTTTACGCCCAGGCGGCGCGCCGCCTCGAGAATACTAAAGGTTATCAGCGAATTATCGCGCAGCATGCTGGCCTGATGGCGCGCACTGAGACCGATCCCGCCGCTGACCGCCGCAAGATGAATGATCCCGTCCGCCTCGGTCGCCCGCACATAAGCCAGGGTCGCCGACGGGTCGGTAAGGTCGCAATCACGAGAGGTGGCAAAGATAAATCGGGAGTCCGGATACTCGCAGCTCAGCGTTTTCACCGCCGTGCCCGCCACCGCCGAGCTGCCGGTCACCAGAATATTTTTGAACACGGGAGGGCAATCCTTCTTTCGATTCGGTCCATCCGTTATCATAAATTCAGCAACGGACATAAGCTTTTATGGACAGGTCCCTTAGTTTGGCCGCAAAAGCAACCGGAAGGCATCCGCCGGCAAAGGCCGAGCCATGCCTATCGGCTTGACGCACACACCCACTAGATATAGTATTTTCCAGAAA
>JBAWVF010000277.1:0-3997 GCA_037147415.1 Rhodospirillaceae bacterium
TGGAAGCACACAACATCTAGTGGGTGTGTGCGTTAACCCGATAGGCATGATCTGAACCATCCCATATTTTATCAACAAAGTTATCAATTTTGGCAGGATTCGCCGCACTAACACTCTTCATGCCAAAGGTTACCATCGGGAATAATTTAGAACGAACGTAATCACGGATTGTACGCCACTCATCTTCGCTTATCTTAAGATAATGGGATGGAATATTGATATTTGCGCGATGAAATTCAGATTTTAATAAATAAGGATCCAGCGAAGGTGTCTTCTTAAAAATATCAAGAATAGCCCGATCCGTTGCAGCACTTTTATGTTCAGCAGTTCCAAACGACTGAGAAAATTCCTGAACAACAGCTTCAAATCTACGGTCGTTCAAAGAAACCGATACCCCTCCCTCGGTCAAATTATCTGAGTTATAGGGAACATACAACAATGTATCAATTGGAATATTTGTTAAATATGACCGCCCTTTCTCACTTGGTTCTTTAAAATATACGGCATAGTTGAGAGCTTTTACGGAAAAAACATAGTCTTCATCAACAATCTCCTGTGAGCTGGCAAGACTTTTTGTCATTGACAGACAGTTGAATACTTTTGATGAACCGGACGTCAACGTCGCCTTTAACAACCGTCTGTCCATATTTCAACGACCCCGGTCTTAGATTTTGGCCTTATCAGGCTGGTACAGTCAAAAAATTGAAATAGATCGGCCATCAAATACAAAAGGCTTAGCCGTCACCAGCTAAGCCTTTGAAAGAATTGGTGGAGCCGAAGAGGATCGAACTCTCGACCTACGCATTGCGAACGCGTCGCTCTCCCAGCTGAGCTACGGCCCCACCACCCATCGCAGCCAAGCCACGTTGGAAACGAGGGCGATCATGACGCGATAGACCTTACTTGTCAAGCCCGAAACCATTGATACAGCCCGCTCATAAGACAGCCGCTTTGAATGCCGAAAGCAAGAATCATACTAGAAAAGTTACAGCGTTATTTATTGAATTGCAGCATCCCCGGCGCCTTGTCGATAATTTCTTCAAGAATGAGTGACGCCGTTTCAAGATCTCGTTCCAAATCAGCAACAATTTTGTCCGCATAATTGGGGCGGCGCAGTTTTTCATGAGCATCATGTAAGCTGCGCAGTTCTTGTACAAAGATTTCACGCGCACCCATCGGCAAAATCGGATTGGCTGAGAGTACAAAAAAGAATCTCATACTTGCGCGCACCAGCACCGACAACATCAAAGCATCGAGCCGCTCAAACTCACCGCGCAAATCATCGACACGGGATCCGGCCACATTCTTCAGACGCCCCTCAATTAGAATAACCAACGCCTGGAATTCACCGACCTTGTCACGAAAAGCACGATAGGCACCAAAGCTGTGACGAGTTGCATCCTGCTCCGCCGTCTTGGCAAGTCCCATGGCTTCCCGGCACTGCCGCTCCAGCGCGCTCAACAGTTCTTTCACCTGCTCCCTGGTGTATGTCCGCTTGACCATGAGACTGCGACCGCTCCGGTTGTTGCCGGCTCACCATACCACACGGCACCGGACTGACGCTCGCTCTTATTCATGCGCAACTACAGGAGGCCCACCAGACCCGGACAAACCTCGCAAAAGTGGCATTACGACCAACCCAAATACAAAGACCGCAGCCATCGTCAGCAAACAATCACTGAAAGTCATCACGGTCGCCTCCCGTCGAACCAATCGGGCCAGGGTCGCCATCGCCGCACCCGTTGGATTATCGACTGCCAGGAATTCAAAATGAAGACTTAACCGGTTAACGCTATCCTGAATAACCGGCCGCCCTTGATCAAGGAAATCACCAAGCCGGTTAAGATGAAGCGCAAATTGGTGTTGAATGAGAGTGTTAATCACAGCAAGTCCGATCGCACCCCCCAGATTTCGCATCAGATTATAAAGCCCGGAGGCATTCTTAAGCTTATCCGGCGGTAATCGACCGAGCGATAAGGTATTGATCGGAATGAAACAGAACATCAGGGCAAATCCACGCACAGCCTGCGGCAATAACAACTCATTAAAATCCGACTGCGCGTTCAGTTGCGCATTCCACCACAAGCCGGTTGCAAACAGTGCAAAGCCGAACGCAAGCATCAATCGCAAATCGATATGCCGGCTGAGTGCCCCGGCCAGAGGTGCCGACAGAAATTGAGCGGTTCCGGTCACGAACATAATCTGACCGATTTGCAAACTATTTAATCCGCGTACCTGTGCCAAAAACAGCGGCAATAAATAAACAGAGCCATAGAGGCCAATCCCTAAAATAAAACTAAATAAACAACCCATGGCAAAATTTCGGTCGGCAAAGGCCCGCAATTGAACAATCGGATTTTTAGCTATCAACACCCTCCAGAAAAACATTACTGCGGAGCATGACGTAATAATGGAAAATATTGTGATAATATTGTCATTTAGCCAATCGTTTCGAGGCCCCTCTTCAACCACGAATTCAAGACTCCCTAAAAAGATCGCCATTAATATCAGTCCGGGCCAGTCAAACCCGTTCAATAGCGAGCGATCCCCCCGATCAACATCGACCAGCAACCACACGGTCACGGTCACGAGCAGACCGGGCGCAATATTAATCAAAAACAACCAATGCCACGAATAATGCTCGGTCAGCCAGCCGCCCAAAGTCGGCCCCAAAGTCGGCGCCATGGTCGCCACCAGCCCGATCAAGGTCGAAACCAGTGGCCGCTTCGACAGTGGAAACAAGATAAAACTGGTGGCGAATACGGTTGGAATCATGGCGCCACCGATAAAACCCTGAAGCGCCCGCGCCACCACCATCAGCGGCATCGAATCAGCAAAGGAACAGGCTAAACTCATCAGAGTAAAGCCGGCGGCAGAGCAGGTAAACAACACCCTGGTCGACAGCAGACGCGACAGAAAACCGGACAGCGGAATCATGATCACTTCGGCAATCAGATACGAGGTCTGCACCCAACTGATTTCATCGGCACTGGCCGACAAGCCTGCCTGTATCTCGGTTAGCGAACTGGAGACAATTTGAATGTCGAGAATGGCCATGAACATCCCGACGACCATGACCATGAAGCCGAGCCAGTCACGGGTACCGACAACATGCTCCGGAACCGAGGGAATAGCCATCAGCCCGGCTCCCGGGTATCGACCGACACCGTCACCGACAACCCCGGCCGTAACGCCCCGGTCAGCGGATGAGCGGCCGGCAGTGCGATTCGCACCGGCACCCGCTGCACGATCTTGGTGAAGTTACCGGTCGCGTTCTCCGGCGGCAGCAAGCTGAACCTCGAGCCGCTAGCCGGCGACAAACTGTCGACCCGACCGCGAATCGGCTGTCCGGGAAAGGCATCGGCGATGATTTCAACCGACTGACCGGGCCGTATCGACCGAAGCTGGGTTTCCTTGAAATTGGCGTCGATTCGCAATCCTTCGAGCGGCACCAGAGCCAATAACTGCACTCCGGGCCGCGCCAGCATGCCAACCTGAACCGTCCGATTGCCGACCGTACCAGCCACCGGCGCCCGAATCACCGTACCGTCCAGATCGTCCTTTGCCAGCGCCAATTCAGCCCTGGCCTGACGCAATGACGCCTGTACTTCGCGCCGCGCCGCGGCGATCACCGGCACCTGATCCCGTTCGGCCATCAGTGCCGCCCGAACCCGGGCCAATCCCGCCGCCGCCTTGGCCTGATCGGCCTCAACCGTTTCCAGTCTTTGCCGAGTCGCCCAGGCATCCGAACTCAACGAGCGCACCCGGGCCAGCTCAAACCCGCTACGCCGCTGCTCCGCCTCGGCCGCCGTGACATTCGCCTCCGCCTGCGCGATCATCGAGCGGGCCAACGCCAGCCGGGCATCATTGCTGACCAGCGCCGCCTCGCGCGCTTCCACCACCGCAGCAGCCCGCTCGAGCCGGGCTCGGTAGTCGCCATCCTCAAGCACCAACAAAACGTCGCCCGCCGCGACCGTGCTGTTGTCGGTCGCGCGAA
>JBAWVF010000278.1:0-3957 GCA_037147415.1 Rhodospirillaceae bacterium
GGCTTAGCCCCCCCGACCTAGACGGTGCCGGGCGTGAAATGTCGGCGGCATCACACGGGCACGCGCTTTAACACCATTCGGCTAAGACAATAATCGATCCAGCGAGCGGTGAGTTTTTCATGGATGGCGTTCTGGCCCAGCCGCTCGCGCAGATTGGCAAAATCAACCCGATCAAGGGATTGATCCTGATTGTAGCACGAAAAGACAACCATTTCCTCGCCGGTCAACGGATCTCTATGCAATTGGAGACATTGTGCACAGATTTCCTTCATCATGCATTGCATCGGCGAGTTAATCGAACCGATCGCTTCGTGATTTGGATTGAGGAACGGCCGCAAGACGTTATGCCGCGCTTCGCCTACGGCATGCATCATACGATCGGAGCCGATAACAATAATGCGATCGACCGCAGAAAACGGGATCGGGACTTCGCCAAGTGCGCCGCCGGCATAGGCGTGCATGGCCTGCACGATATTTCCGACAAAGCTTTTGTCACCCGGCCGCCCGGCCGCAAAGCCGGGCGCTTCATCCGAACACCACACCAGCAAATCGGAGGCCGCTTCAAGCTCATCGACCTTATAACGGTCGGCCAAAGCCTTGTAGCCGGCAAAGTAAACCACCCGGCACCCCTTGGCGCGCATGGCCTGACCGATCGAAAACAACACGGCATTGCCCAGCCCGCCGCCGACCAGACAGACGGTCTCGCCTTCGGGAATTTCGGTCGGCGCCCCGGTCGGCCCCATCAACACCACCGGTTCGCCCAGCTTCAGCAAACCGCACAGACTGGACGAGCCGCCCATATCCATCACGATGGTCGACAGCAAACCCTTTTCCTTGTCAACCCGAGCCCCGGTCAGCGCCAGCCCTTCCATGGTGAAGCTGGTCGGAGCCCGCCCGTCGCCTTCAAAATGCGGTGCCAGCGACTCGAAGTTCTGCAAACGATAGAACTGACCCGGCTGAAAATTTCCGGCCGCCCGCGGCGCCCGCACCACCACCTCGAGAATCGTCGGGGTCAGGCGGTTGATTTCATGAATAATCGGCCGCAACTGGCGATTAAGTGTCGCGATCAACTCGGCCGATGGCAAAGGGGTCGGCTCACGGCGGGCCAGCACGCGACTGACCACGGGAAAGCCTTTGCGCGCTCCGGCCATTGCGCGCACGACATTGCCAGCAAACGAGGGGTGCAAGTCGCCGAAGAACGAAATACAACGGCCATCGGGCATTTCATTGGTCAGCACCGCAACCTTATCAGGCTTGGGCAGCGCTTCGGGCTTGACCGGTTTGCCCTCTTCATCGAGCGCCCGGTAATACTTGCCATCCAGTTCAAACAAGTCGGGCACTTCACGCGCCAGCACGGTATTTGGCTGCGTACCGGCGGCCACCAGAATCGTCCGGGCCGGCAAAGTAATTTCACTCCCGTCCGACTTTTTCAATCGCAGGGCGACGGCATGGCCATAGTCGTCCAACTCGACGGCAACCGGGCTTGCATTCTCAACGAAGCGAATGCCCTCCTCCATCGCCAACGCAACCTCTTCATGATTAAGAGTGTAGCTGGGCGAATCGATCAGACGGCGGCGGTAAGCGACGGTCGAGCCGCCGCGCGCGTCCAACAGCTGTTGCAGACGCGGCAATCGGCCCTCTGCGGCAGCGGCGGCGCGTTCGGCCCGGATCGCGCGGGCGTCGGCCATGAACTCCTCGGCAGTCGCGCAATCCTCCGCAGTCCAGCGCCGGCGAACATCGTCCTCGCCTCGCTCGGCCACCATGATCTCGTACCGCAGCAGGAACTTTTCGACCTGGACCGGGTAATAAGCGAGAGACTCGGTCGCGGTATCAACTGCGGTCAACCCGCCGCCGATAACCACGATCGGCAAGCGCACCTCGAGATTGGCCAGCGACTCCATCTTGGCCGCGCCGGTCAATTGCAGCGCCATCAGAAAGTCGGAGGCCTGCCGCACCCCGCGCGCCAGACCGTTCTTCATCGGAATCACGGTCGGACGTCCGGCCCCGGCACACAGCGCGATATGATCGAAGCCGGCGGCGAAAGCATCCTCAACCGTCAGGGTGCCGCCGAAACGCACACCACCGATGATGCTCATGGCGGCACGACGCTCGAGCAGCAAGCGGATCAGCTTCAGGAAATTCTTGTTCCAGCGTACCGTGATGCCGTACTCGGCCACCCCGCCGAAGCCGGCCATCACCCGATCGTCCAACCGGTCATAAAGATCGGCCGTCCGCCGGATCGGCTGGAACTGCACCCGTTCGCCGGACGGCAGCACGCCCGACAGATGCGCGGGCAACGGCTCGATCTTCAGGCCGTCGATCCCGACCACGGTGTGGCCTTCATTGAGCAGGTAATGCGACAGCGTATAGCCCGCCGGTCCTAAACCGACCACCAGCACCTTATAACCCGAAGCGGGCCGCGCCAAAGGCCGGCGCAGATTAAGCGGATTCCAGCGCGTCAGCAGGCCGTAGACTTCAAAACCCCAGGGCAGCTCCAACACATTTTTAAGATTGCGAGTCTCGGCCTGGGGAATATCGACCGGCTCTTGCTTCTGATAAATGCACGCCTTCATGCAGTCGTTGCAAATCCGGTGACCGGTGCCCGCGATCATCGGGTTGTCGACCACCGCCACCGCCAGCGCACCGACCGCCTGCCCCGCGACCATGGCGGCGTGCATTTCGGAAATCCGCTCTTCCAACGGGCAGCCGGTCAGCGGCACCCCGAACGGGCTCTTTTGAAACGCCCCGGTCTTGCGGTCACGCAGCCCCTTCGAGCAGCTATCCTTGCTCTGGTGGTGACACTGGATGCAGTAATTCGCTTCATCCAGCGCGCCCGCCGGATCGGTACCGCAATCGGTCAGATCGAAGCCTTCACGCAGCCGCCGATGGTGCTCGGGCAGCCGCATCATGGTGACGCCATCGATCACCACGGTTTCGACCGGCACCAGATGTTGAGGATCAATCTTGTGCGGCACCTGGAACAGCAGGCCACCGCCATGGCGTTCCCGCCCGGCAGCCGTGTGAAGCGCCCAAGCGGCATAACGCTCGGCCAAAGCCAGCGCCCCGGCATTCGCCGCTTCATCATCGAGCCAACCCATCACCGCGCAGGCGAAAGTCAACTCGTCAAAATCGACACCGAGCAGCGCCGTCAATTCCGCCGCAAGCCCCGGACCGTCCAACCCGGCCGCCTGCTCGGGCTTGAACGCCTTTGCCGCCCGCCGCTGGACGAACAGACGCTTACAGGCATAAAGCGGTGCCAGCGCGTGATGTTCAGCCGCCTGCGCCGCCATTTCACCACGAATGCCGAACAGTTCCCCGATGAAGTCCTCAAGGTGCGGCACCAGCGCCAGCAACAACTCGCTCTCGGCCTTGGCCTCCAACGCCCCCGGCTCGGCCCGCGCGGCCAGCAGACGGTTGGCCAGCGCCTGATCCGCCGCGCCGAGATACTCGAGAAAGACCGCATCGACGCGGGCAAGGCCCCCGTGATCATACAGGCTCTTGAACGTAAGACCGAAACCGGAAACGAGGTCACTCATCGCCAAATCCGCAGGCTATAAGGAAAAACCGTTACCGTTTCTTTACCACAGTCTTACGGCCATGCCGAGACAGCTTTTGCCGCACTGCGAAACAAAGCGACCGTCGCGGGGGGCGCGCTTGCCCTGCAAGAGTCTCCGTGCCAAAAGACAACGGCGGGTGGAATTGGCCACCCGCCGTTTGTAAAGGAGAAAGGCATGAAGGAAATGCCATTCCTCTTGGAACTCCGGTGGATGGGTTGGCGGCTTGAAATCCGTCTGACCCGAACCCGGACTTAATCAGGGGGCCGGCGGGCGCAAACAACACCCGCCAGCCTCCTTCTTAAATCTAAGCGCATTCCCGTCTGTTTTCAACCGGCTTGCACAGGTTCCAGCTGTTCTAAATGCGGCTGAGTCGCAGTTGCAGTGGTGCGACAAGTTGACT
>JBAWVF010000279.1:0-3930 GCA_037147415.1 Rhodospirillaceae bacterium
GCGGACTTCATGGCGTGACCTGCATGGCGACAGCGTGGAACTGCCGCTCCTGGAAGATTGCCTCAATCGGCTCGAACAGCGGCTGCCTCTTGAAATGAATCTGCGGATCAACCGCGATGACAAACACCGGATCGTCCGGGTCAAGGGTGGTCCGGTGATTGGTGACGATGGCCTCTGCCGAGCCTACCTCATGACTTACTTTGATATTACCGACGAAAAAAGGATTGAGCAGATTGAGCGCGAGCGAGATAAGTTGATATCGATTGGGCATCTTGCCAGTGGCGTTGCGCATGAACTGAACAATCTGATACATCCAGTCATTAACTTCTCAAAGATGCTTCAGAAACGGTTGAAGGAAGGCGATGCGAAAGGGTTGACCTACCTTGAGCATATTCGTAATTGCGGCATCAAGGCAGGCGATATTATTCATAAGGTCTTGATGTTTGCCCGAGAGACCCCCGCAAGCAAAACGGCCATCCGGCTTGGAGACGCCGTTCAAGGGGCGGTGGACCTGAATCGCACCAGAATTCCGCCCACCGTCACCATGGAACTGCTGAACAATGTGCCGACCCGGCTGGCACGGATCAGCGACACCGAGGTCACGCAGATCGTCACCAATCTGCTTCTCAACGCCGCTCATGCCGTCGCCAAGGATGGCCGCATCACCATCACGCTTTCGGCAGTCCGTTTGCCCGACGATGGCTCGGTCGTTGCTCTGCCAGCGGGTCCGTATCTCTGTTTGACGGTGGCCGACAACGGCCACGGCATGGACGAAGAGACTCGGCAGCGCATCTTCGATCCGTTTTTCTCGACCAAGCCCATTGGCGAAGGCACCGGTCTTGGGCTATCCGTGGTCTACGGCCTAATAACGGTTGCTGATGGCATGATCACGGTGGACAGCGAGGTCGGGATTGGCACAACATTCCGCGTCTACCTGCCTGATGTCACCGAAGCTGATGGGGAATGCCATGGCGCGGATACTGGTGGTTGAGGATGCGTTGGAAGTGCGGGAATCAATCAAAGATTCCTTGGAAGATGCCGGATTTACCGTGGAAGTCGCGTCCGATGGCGTAGTTGCCCTAGATATTCAGGAGCGCCAGCCCTGCGATCTGGTCATCACCGATTTGTGGATGCCCAACATGGACGGGCTTGATCTGCTGAAGAGATTGCGCGCCATCAACCCGAAGCTGCCCGTGATCGCGATCTCCGGCGGCGCACCAAGACGAGCACCGATCGACTATTCCGTCGCCTTAGCCGACACATGGGGCGCCGATCGGGTGCTGCACAAGCCGTTCGATAATGATGATCTTGTCGAGGAGGTGAAGAAGCTGCTGGCCCAGTATGCCGGGAAAGTTCCCTGAGCTGATTATTCGTCATCGTCCACGAGCAAGCTTTCATCGAATTGGGGCAAGCCTAATTCAAGAAGGCCGTCCAGGATCGTGCGCATCGAACGGACCAGAACTTCACGGTCCTCAGTTGGTACTTTGTCGATGACTTCCGCGATTTGAACGCGCGGGTTCTGACCTAACATCTGCCGCCCGGCCTTGTTGACGATAATCAAGTCGGCCCGCTTACTTCTGGGATTGGGGTGGCGGTCAACCAAGCCCTTGTCCATGAGCGTCCGTACCGTTCGCGTGACCGGCGCCAGCGTCAGGCCTTGGAACCGCGCCAGACTTGCCATGGTTTTCTGGAACGGCGGCGCTTCGGCAAAATACCGCAGAGCCGTCCACTGGGCAGGCGTCAGACCGCCAGCGAATCGTGCGCCATGGATCAGCCGTGACGCCTGCTCGAACAGGGCGGTGATGCCTTCGGAGGTGAATTCTTCCTTCATCGTGCCGGCTTGTCTCTGACCGTCTTCAGCATAACCACCGTTGCCATGAGCAACAGAACATGATCCAGATGGCGTACGACCGCAAGCGCGGAAAGCCGCGATGTGAGGATCATTGCCCACGGTGTCAGAGCAGGTTTCCTTCACCTTTTGCACTGATTTAGCGGTGCAGAAGTCCATCGTGCGTCCGTAAGTCTTGAAAATATTGCCTTAAGCAATGTCTGTGGCTATGGTGAGCATACTGAGACTGACACGGTTCACACCGTACCCGAAGGAGGCGAACATGGCTTGTTGCTCAAAGTTGAGACAACTCGCGGACGACATTCGCGCTGGATGCTATATGGATTCAAGGTATGATCCGTTCGATGATCTTAAGAAAATGCTGAGCAATAACGAACTGATCGAGGAAGGCAAGAAATGCACAGGAGATTGTGCAAAGTCAGATACATTTCCGTCGAAGGCATGATTTAGTGATTTGTCTTTGCCCACTGGTGGCAGGCAGTCAACAATGTCCTGGGATTGCCGCTTATGGCACTGCGGCAATCCCGGCCATTGAGCGATTGACAGATTCAGAAGGCTATCTGTGAGTTTCTGAGGAGGCGCCAACCAGCGATATGATATTGCTTAAGGCAACATACCGGGCTATGCTCACTGGGCACAGCAAGAGAGGCAGCCTCTCTTGGTTACGGGGTGAACGGTAACGGGGCGGAGCATCCAGAATGGATCAGAGCCATACCCCCAGCCAATGGGCCAAGGTCGTTGGTGACGAACACCAAAACCTTGAGCGACTATTGGCCGAACTTGATGACGTGGTTGCAAACAACCATGCAAAGTCGGCTGGATTTTCAGTATTGAATCAAATCGTTGAGTTTTGCACTGCGCATATTCATCATGAGGAATCGCTGATCCGAATTGTAAGACATGATCATGCAGATCGACATGTTGCCGATCATTCCAGGATATTGGATATATTGGCTGGCGCACTGGCTAACTGCGAACGGGCTGGCGAAATCGAGTGGGCGTCATTTTGCAATACCCTAAAGGTCATGTATGAGCGCCACAAGAATGACTTCGACCAGCCACTTCTTGATGCTGTCTCAAAAGTCAGGAATGAGAGCTGATAACGATTCTCCGGTCAATGGCGAGTAGACCGGAGGAATCACACCCCCATCACCGTCGATCGGCCTCAATGCTTGTGTTGGCGCAGCCTGCTTTCCGCAACCTTGGCCCGGCCGTAGAAGTAGCCGGCCCACAAGGCCTGACCTTGCTTCGCGGCGGCGGCGGCGATCATTAGCGCCGCTGTCTGCTCGCTCCTCAGGCCGGCGATCATGTCATGGTGGCGGCCAACCCTGGCATCGTGGCGATATTGAGCATGGAGGGCCTTGCTGGCGTTCACGCTGGCGACGAAGCTGGTCAACGACGCCGACACCCGCTTGTGCGCCCACCAGCCGATCACCGACACCGCCGCCGAAGCAATGACCAGCAGCCAGCCGTGGCAAGTTGTGTCCGTGACCACATCACAGCCGGACACCTTCATGGTCATGACGACAGGAAATGAAAACCTCGCCACATTCGCCCACTCGACGAATTTCTTCAATGATTGGTGCTTCCGATATAAAGACATGGCCGCCTCCCTTGATCATCGCCGTTTCTGACGATAACCCCAGGAAGGCAAAGATCAACACTCCATACCAGGTAATCATATAGAATAGATTGAATTGCTCTCAGCTAGAACAAAAGCCAGTCGTCCGCATGATATTGTTGCGGCATAGGCGGGGTGATAGCGGCTTCTGTATTCGGAACGTCGATCGTTTTTGTCAAGGTGGTGGGCTTCCAGGATTCGGCAACTGGCTTAAGTTTCAACATCTGTTTCCGCAAAGGTTTGTGCCCAGCTGCCTTCGCTGGTGGGCATACAAATACCATGACTTTTGGTGGTTCTGGTGGCTGCACGACGGCGTCTTGAACATCTGCTCGACACTTGCGAGCCTTGATCAGACTGACCGCTGATAATGTTAGGCCGAATGACTGGGCTATTTCTCGCTGAAGGGGTTATCGGTACGTACTGCTCTAACCTCATCAGCCAAAAGTTCGCTCGGAATCCG
>JBAWVF010000280.1:0-3922 GCA_037147415.1 Rhodospirillaceae bacterium
ATGCTCTACGACCTCATGCCAACCATGCCCGAAGACAGGCTCGTACCGCTGTTGGTCCGCTATGCAGAGTTGATCAGCGAGCAATGGACGTTCTCCGGGGTATTCGAGGCGGTATAAATGAGGGGATGGCTGAGGGGTTACACCTGTGGAGTATTTCCCCACCCGTCTGCTAAAGCGGAAACAGCCATGATGTGGCGAACTTTTACTAAGTGCTTGCGCAAATTGGCGTAGGGTATCTCACCACATTTTTGGAGCTGTCCGACAACGATGCCCGGATGGACGCCGTTCACAGTGGCGAAGTTTACAATCTTTTGTTCAGAGTATAGCGGGCGAACACGTGCAATGAAGTTATTTAACTTTGCACGAGGCACCAGAAACTCTGCAGCCGCAGCATTGGCAATACCTTCCGCCCCTGTATCTTCGGTGCCGCTCTCGCCAAGATCGGTATCTATGATATCCTCATCTTTTCCATCCCCACGTAAGACGTGCTCTAATTCGTGGCGGAGTACAAACCAAAAATTGTCTATACGATCCTGTCTTAATGATAGACCAACTACCGGGGATGTTCCATTCTCTAACCAAGAGCACACGCCATCGATCTTTGATCCTGGCATAGGCTCAACCACGACGAAACGGATACCACACCCCATCAATAATTTTGAAATATGGCGAATTTCTTCCGGATCAGCAATCAACCTCTGTAGATCACCGATAGCTTTGCGCAATTTCATTTCAGAGTAGGGCGGCACCTGGAGAGCACCAGCCAGCTCTTTAACGCGGCAAAGCCAAGCAAGTTGCACCGATAAAACTTCGCCGTTGTTCGTGCGCCGAGCGGCATGCGCATGCCTAATCGGGGCATCCACAGATGGTATGTCGAAGAAGCGCAATACCTGAGCCTCAATAATATCGAAACTTTCCGAAGCCTCGATCCAGCCACGTCGGATCATTTCCCTAATCGGAAATCGTTCGCGTAACCGGGCCTCGCGTGCAATCCGTTCAGAGGCAGGTGCTGCCTTCCAGAGCTGGTAAGCGGTATCCAGATTCATCCAGAACTGCGGACTCGTTTCCAAGGCGGCAGCCAATTCATTGGCGGTCTCCGGAGATATGCTGCGCTTTCCGGCGATGATCTCATTCACGACACGGGGGGGGCGGCCGATGATCTCAGCGAACTCAAGCTGAGTCCACCCTCGCGCGCTCAGTTCGTCGCGCAGGAACTCCCCGGCGGGAAAAACCTCTGCAGGGCGCCATTTAGACATCACCGCTTCCCCCGCGCTATTAATGGTAGTCTTCAATGCTTATGACCCAAACTTGCTTGCCGCGCGCATCAGATCGCAACTCGACGATGAGCCGCCATTGGTCGTTGAGGCGCATGGAATGCTGGTGCGCGCGTTTACCTTGAAGTTTCTCAAAGCGGAGACCTCGCATAGCGTATAAGTCCCGTACGTCCGTCGCCGCGCGGATGGCCTGCATTGCTTTCCGGTACCCACGCACGATATTCGATGCGAACCCGGCTGTGTAAGTCGGGTCCGTCTCTAACCGCCTGAGGCACTCGTCAGCAAATTCCACATCACCCATGCCCAGTACTATACCACGGGGCCTGTGGCATAGCAATTACATATTTACACGGTGTGTAATAGTCAATGTTTTGCAGGCTGCATCCGCCATGCTCCTGGCTGGCTGCGCCTTAGGGCCCGAGGGCGTATTGCATAACTCAAGACTCTCGCACTGAAAATCGGCCCTTGGAATCGTTGGGCTTTTCAGGTGCATAAGTTCGGTGCAGATTGACCCCCATGATTTACGGGTATGCACGGGTCTTGACCGACGGTCAGAGCTTTACGCGCAGGTGCGCCAGCTTCGCGCCGCCGGCTGCGAGACGGTGTTCCGCGAGGTGGCGAGCGGGGCCAAGACCGACCGTGCCAACCTCGTCCAGCTTGTGGTGCAGTTTGCGCCCGACGACGCGGTGATCGTGACGCGACTCGACAGGCTCGCCCGATCGACCCGCGACCTTTTGAACATCCTGAGAGAAGTTTCCGACAAAGGGGCCGCCTTTCGCTCCCTTGCCGACGCATGGGCCGACACCACCACGCCACACGGCCGTCTGATGTTGACCGTCCTTGGCGGGCTTGCGGAGTTCGAGCGGGAGTTGATCCACAGCCGGACGAGCGTGGGGCGGGAGCGTGCCAAGGGGGCGGCGTCAAGTTCGGCCCCAAGCCGAAACTGACCGACCTCCAGAAGCGCGAGGTGATTCGGCGGCGGGAGGCGGGTGAGCCGGTGCCCGACATCGCCCGCAGTTACAACGTCAGTAGGTGGACAATTTCGAGGCTCAGGGCATGAACTGGCGGTCATGCAAGTCGGCCAGCATCGAATATCTAACTTAAAATGACCCTTGGTGCCACTAGGTCTGGGCCAATCGGCGGAGCTGACGCCCCGCCGATTACGGAGCCAGAGTAGCAGTCGAACCACTTTCCTAAGCGGCCCGCCAGTGGTCGGGCTTCTTCTTGTCGTTCAAATGCCGGACGCGGGCGACAAGTGGGTTGTGGCCCTTGCTCTTCGCCCAATCGATCGCTTCTCGTTGGGTCCGGAATGTTCCGAGGACACTGTCCGCGTGATCTTCGACCACGTAGTCGTCGATACGGGTTCCTTCAGGGCGGCCCTTCGGACGCGCTTCAACATAGATGTTTGCCATTGTTCTTGCCTTCATCATGCGTCGTTGACGGCCACCAAGGCTGCCATTCGCCTGCATAGATAGCCATGCGCGCTAAGTTCGTCAAGCAAGAAATTAGCGCGCTTGACAGGGCAGGCAGATTGACGGATAACCATTTGAAAAATCGTGAATCATCTGTGGAGGGGAACGATGGGCACCAAGGAACCCGATGGTACGGATTCAACCGTAACGCTGGGGAAATACCTAGCTGCGATCCGGTCTGATCGCCGCTTCACGCTTCGTCAAGTTGAAGAGGCAACCGATAAAGCAGTCTCAAATGCTTATTTGAGCCAACTAGAAAACGACAAAATTAGTAAGCCGTCACCTAATGTTCTGAACGCTCTTGCAGAAGTATATGGCGTAGACCTTGATCGCCTTATGGAATTGGCTGGTTACATCACAAAAGTGAAGATCAGAAACGGCGGTGCGCGTCATGGGCGCGTAGCGACATTTTCAGAATTTAATTTGACGGCAGAAGAAGAAAGTGAGTTGCTAAAATATCTAAAATTTCTAAGGCAGAAGTAAAGAAATGGCAATTAGAAGCGATGATAGTACATTGGACGCAGAATCGCGTCGAGTTGTCGAGGAGCGTGCGCGAAAACTCCTAGACCGCGCAGCAGCATGGGGTCAATTTCCAACGCCCGTCGATGACATTCTAGCGGCGGCAAAGATAAAGATTGCTCCGAGAAGTGTTTTTGATCCTCGCAGGTTGCTAGAATATGCGAGGGCAAGGACGGAAGGTGCTGTTGATCTAATTAAAACAGCCATATCAAAGATATTCGGCGTGTGCGATAGCGAAGAAAACGTAATCCACATTGATCACGAGGTCACTGAATCAAAACAGAGATTTTTAAAGCTACATGAGACTGGGCATCATGAAATGCCGACACACAGAAAATTATTTAAATTCTTTATGGACTGTGAAAAAACGCTAGCCCCAGAAATTGCAGATTTGTTTGAGAGAGAAGCAAATAATTTTGCGAGATTTGCCATATTTCAAGGAGATGCGTACGTAAGAAGGGCGGCTGATGAGGAATTCGGCATCAAGACACCAATAAAACTTGCAAAAGTTTTTGGAGCGTCTATTTATGCGTCATCTCGTGAATTTGTGCGCACAAATCATCGTGCATGCGCTGTATATATCCTTGAACCTGTCGAATTAGTCGTAACATCTCAGAAATCGTTGGAGGCAGCGTAAGGAAATTCGGCTCATGTTGG
>JBAWVF010000281.1:0-3915 GCA_037147415.1 Rhodospirillaceae bacterium
CCGACGCCGTCCAGTGGATCAAGAGTGACTCGGCGCTGGCCGGGCTGCAATCAACCACGGCTAATGAGGGCATGACATTGATTGCCCGGCAGGTGGCGCGTCGTATGATTCACGGCGCGGTCAGCGATGCCGCACACGCCTCGATCATGCCGCTGCTGGCCGGAGGAGCGGCGACTTCGGTTGAGACGCTGATTTCACCGGTGCTGGGAATCACCGCTCTTGGCATCGGATTCGGCGCCGAATATGGCACGATTAAGCTGCGTCAGGTGATTGAGGGCGAAAGATTGACCGGCGTAGCCGAGTCGGTACTCGAAAGCCTGCAAGAAAACCAAAACCGGGCGCTTTCAGATGCGGTAAGCCGGCGAATCACGGGCTGGTTCGGAGAGTGAGGGCAGGGAACGGTTCAGATAGGCATCGAAGAGCGAGCGAATGCCGGAGAGGCTGTCATTCGTTAGCATTTGCATGAACTGTGCATAGGTATTGAGGATAATCAAGCCATTAACCCCGGCTTCGTTGAGGGACCCGGCAGCATTGATTCGTGCAGCCAACGCTTTGTTCATAATCTCAAGATTGAGATAAATGTCGATCAGACATTCGAGTGATCGGTTGATCGGTGCGCCGGTATTCTCGGCACGGATAAACTCACCAATCAGAAAAGTTCCTATTACACGAAATACCGTTTCATCAAGACTAGCCAGCGGCATATGAAAACGTGCCATCGGCCTAAGAAATGCTGTATGAGGACAGGCGCTGGTCGCAATTGTCAGACCAAGCAGTGAACTTATTGCATTCTGGGCGGGAACTTTTGCCCGAAGACAGCGCTCCTGTGTAGTGACCTCAAGCTCAACAATTTCATGCGAGACCAGAAAGCCGAGAGTTACAATCACGCTTTCAATAGCAAGTCCGACCGGACAAGATTTGACTTCGGCAGGAGAAAGCGGGCAGTGCGGGCATTGATGGAATGTTAAATCCGTCCAACCCGCCGGACCGGCCGTCGGCTTATTTATACTCAAAGCTGTTGCTGCATCGAGAACCAGTACAAATTCATAGGTTTGGCCGCTTTTTACGATCAGGTGATAGGTGATTTTGATTTCATCCATTACCGTATCCTTCCGAAGGGCCGTTATAAATTATAAATATCACTTTTATAGCAAGCTTGATTAGCCGGTTGCCGGAACCAATCAACTGTATTCTCGATGCCCCGGCGAAAGCCTTCAACACCACCATATTCGGGAGACCAGCCAAGCAGTGCGGCGGCCTTGCGATTATCCGCCCACAGTCTCTCGACCTCGCTGCGATCGGGGCGCAACCGTTGTAAGTCGGTTTCAATCTCGATCTCGGCACCGATCACTTCGGCGATAGTGCGCACCGTATCAAGAATGCTGATTTCGAAATTGCTCCCGATGTTAATTACTTCCCCTTCTGCTGCCGGGATATCAAGGGCGGCGGCAAAACCGCGTACCGTGTCGGCGACATAATTAAAGTCTCGAGTCGGATGTAGCGCTCCCAGCTTGAGCTTGCGTTTGCCACCAAGAATTTGAATGATGATTGCTGGAATTACCGCACGGGCTGATTGCCGCGGTCCATAGGTGTTGAACGGTCGCAAGACGGTTACCGGGCAACCGAAAGAGCGGTGAAAGGATAGCGCAAGCTGATCGGCAGCAATTTTTGTCGCTGCATAAGGAGACTGTGCATTCAGGGGGTGTTCTTCGGTAATCGGGACGAATCGGGCGGTCCCATAAACTTCACTTGTTGAAGTCTGGATAAACCGTGATACTCCAAAGTCACGGGCTGCCTGTAGCAAGTTAAGTGTGCCTGTTATATTAGTATCAACATAGGCGGCAGTTGACTGGTAGGAATAAGGTATAGCAATTAAAGCCGCCAAATGAATAATAGCATCAACACCCTTAACCGCTTGTCTTACTCCGTAAGCGTCTCTAACATCACCGGACATCACATCCAGTTCCGCACTTACATCCGGAGCGATACTATCAAGCCATCCTCGCGAATTAAAAGAGTTATACTGGACTAAAGCTCTCACTGAGTAGCCGGCCCGGACCAGATACTCTGTGAGATGTGAACCGATAAAGCCATCGGCTCCGGTGACCAGTATTGTCCGAGATTTCATGCGGTCAGATCCTTGCTGCGGCAGAGCAGGTACGCTCAATATACCGTTTGACAAGTTAGCAATAAAAGTGAAATTGTAGCGTTTTGCGTTCCGGTGCGCCGGACCGAGGGATGATGTATGGACTACAATGTCGAAAACGAAGGTAACGTTGCCAGGCTTCGACTGAGTGGCCAGTTAACATTCGAAGATCATCCCGGATTTCGTGACGTGTTGGCACTTGCTGCTGAAATGAGAAATGGTCAGCTTGTGCTTGACCTTGCCGGACTCGATTTTATTGATTCGTCCGGACTCGGAATGTTTGCGCTGCTGAAAGAAGCCGCAGATAATAATAATATAACCTTGTCTATGCGTGGCGCGAGAGGGTTGGTTCTCCGGCTGCTTACGCTTGTTAAGTTTGATGCGATCATTCCGTTTTCAAACGACTGAATTCGGCGAGCCGCCGATCAGCCCCCTCCAAGTGAGACGATATCCACTGCAAAACAAGAAACGCTATTTTCTGGCATGTTTCACCCGTATCAGGGCTGTAATGAGTCGCCCGATTCAGTAAATTCATCATAATCTCATGTTCTTTTGCATGAGATTCAAATTCAGGGTACTGAAGAGACGCCATAAAGTTTTCTTCTCTCAGAAAATGCATCGAAAACTGAAGACTGAAATCAGATATTGCTCTCTCAATAATCAATTCATCGGTATTCAATACATAATATTGGTATACTCTGTTATAAAACTCAATAATTGCATGATGATCGGTGTCAATAATATCGACGCCGGTTTCTAACGTCTTATCCCATACAATGTTCATTGCATGATCCCGCAGGTTCGGGGTGGCTAAACAAAAGTTTAAAAAGACGGGACCGTCATTAATCAGCCCCGCCGGTGAGCAGATTGTACGTCGATTACTATCGCAGGAGAAATATTAAATTTTATATAAAATGCATTTTAAGGAAAAACCGCTCGACCGGAAAAAAGTTCCAGCCGAGCGGCAATGATGCTTACCCCAACTTCAACTCTTGGAAGAAATCACAGCCCTTATCATCAACGATAATAAAGGCCGGAAAATCTACGACTTCAATACGCCAGATCGCTTCCATCCCAAGTTCAGGAAATTCGATACATTCCACCTTCTTTATGCAATCTTGTGCGAGCCGGGCTGCCGGACCACCGATTGAACCCAGGTAAAAGCCGCCATATTTCTTACAAGCATCGCGCACCGCCGGGCTACGATTGCCCTTAGCCAGCATAACCAACGAGCCACCGGCCGCTTGGAACTGGTCAACGAAACTATCCATACGTCCTGCGGTAGTCGGACCGAATGAACCGGACGCAAAACCTTCAGGAGTCTTGGCAGGTCCGGCATAATAGATCGGGTGATTTTTGAAATACTCGGGTAGCCCGGCCCCTGAATCAAGACGTTCCCGTAATTTAGCATGCGCCAAGTCACGAGCGACAATGACCGGTCCGGTCAAAGACAACCGTGTCTTGATCGGATACTGAGATAGAACAGCCAAAATACTTTTCATCGGCTGATTGAGGTCAATTTCAACCACATCACCGGCCAGTTTAGCGGGATTGACTTCGGGAAAGAAGCGGGCGGGATTAGTCTCCAACGCTTCTAAATAAACCCCGTCTCGAGTGATTTTACCTAGAGCCTGACGATCTGCTGAGCAAGAGACGCCGATCCCGATCGGCAGACTTGCACCATGGCGCGGCAAACGAATTACCCGAACGTCATGACAGAAATACTTGCCGCCAAACTGGGCACCTATCCCCATCTGCTGCGTCATCTT
>JBAWVF010000282.1:0-3907 GCA_037147415.1 Rhodospirillaceae bacterium
CATCGGTCGTCTGGACAAAGCGCCACTCGGTCCACCAACGCCGGCCCGCCTCCCCGCCTCCGGCTGCCACCAAAAGAAACAGCCCCGCCAGCGCCGCCTTACGTCCAATTTTCGCCATGGTACCGATTCCACAAGCATACTGAACCGTACAGTTCAGATTACGCTCCGGAGACTGCCTCCGCACAACCCTCTTGTCAAGTGTGAACTGCACGGTTTAGTCTACCCGCGACCACTGAGGCTTTGCTATTGCCGAGAGGACCATGGCGCCCTGCCCTTCTCCGCCCGAACCGGAAACCGCATCCAAGGCCGCTCAAGTGCGCGCGGCCGCAGCGGCACTTTTTTTGGAGCATGGCTATGGCGCGACCAGCATGGATGCGGTCGCCCGTACCGCCGGAGTTTCAAAAGCGACGGTCTACGCGCATTTCGCCGGCAAGGCGGAGCTATTCGCCGCGATCATCGCCGATGCCTGTGCCCGGGCGGTACCGGCGCCGGCCGAGTCAGGTCAGACCGAGACCGAGAGTGACGGCCAACCGATTGCCGAAACCTTGTTTCACTTAGGCCGTGTAATTCTGGATTTGCTGCTTTCGCCTGAAGCGCTGGCGATTTACCGGGTGGTCATGGCTGAAACGTCGCGCTTTCCGGAACTCGGGCAGGCTTTTTATCATTCCGGACCGGAACGCACGCTCGGCATGGTGATCGGGACCCTGGGGCGAGCCGAACGGCGTGGTCAGTTGACGCTGACCGACCCTCAGAGTGCCGCCGAGCAATTTCTGGGCATGATTCGCAGCCATTACCACTTGCGTTGCCTGCTCGGGATCGCCCCGCCGCCCGATCCGGTCGAGCGTGACCGGCAGGTTCGCGCCACGGTGACGATGTTCTTACGGGCCTATTGCCCTTCCCGGTCCGAACAGTGATAGGGTGTTGCCGCCTTTCCTCACCGCACGGCTATGCGCTTCGCCATGAACAGTGATCTTGAACCTCAACGCCCGGTCCTTACCCTTTCACGCAAGATCCGGCTGATCAATTGGGGCTTGGTTCTGCTGGTCTGCACCATTACCGGCATCGGTGTCGCTTTGCTGTATTCGGCCGCGGGCGGGCGCTGGGAGCCCTGGGCCATGCGCCAACTCGTGCGCTTCATTCCCGGCTTCGTTATCATGCTGATAATCGCGATAGTTGATATTCGTATCTGGCTGCGCTTCGCTTATGGTATCTTTGCCGCCATGCTGGCGCTGTTGGTTGCGGTCGAGGTCATGGGTCAGGTCGGTATGGGCGCACAACGCTGGATTGATCTCGGCTTTTTCGTGCTGCAACCATCGGAGCTTATGAAACCCGCGCTGGTGCTGGCGCTGGCTCGTTATTTCCACGGATTGACGCTCGACCAGATCGGTCGTCCGCTGATGCTGATTCCGCCGATGGGGCTGGTGTTTTTGCCGGTCGGTCTGGTGTTGCTTCAGCCCAATCTCGGCACGGCATTGTTGCTAACCTTTACCGGGGCGGCAATTTTTTGGTGTGCCGGCGTGCGGCTATGGAAATTTGCGGTCGCAATCGGCGGAGGATTGCTGGCTATTCCGGTCGGTTGGGAGTTTCTGCACGACTACCAAAAGCAGCGGGTTTTTAATTTTCTAGAACCCGAGCGCGACCCGCTCGGCTCCGGCTATAATATTATTCAGTCAAAGATTGCGCTCGGCTCGGGCGGACTCTTCGGCAAAGGGTTCATGCTTGGCTCGCAAAGCCAACTCCAATTTCTGCCGGAAAAGCACACGGATTTCATCTTCGTCGTGCTGGCCGAAGAGTTGGGCATGGTTGGTGCGCTGTTTTTACTGACACTTTATCTTATGGTTTTTATTTATGGGATTGTGATTACCCTTACCAGCCGCAGCCAATTCGGCCGACTGGTCGGAGTCGGCCTGACCACGACACTTTTCCTTTATGTCTGTGTTAATACCGCCATGGTGATGGGACTGATTCCGGTGGTCGGCATCCCGCTGCCTTTGGTTTCTTATGGCGGAACCGCGATGCTGACGTTGCTGGTCGGCTGCGGTTTACTCCTGAGTGTTTCGGTCCATCGCGAAATCCGGATTCCCCGCAGCGGGTTGGGCGAAATGTAGGCAGTTCCCATATTTCCGCCCTTGCCCCTTGCGTCTTGTAAACAATTCGCTAACTATGTGACGCGCTAGCCGGGGTTTTTCGTCAGCCGGTTCGTCCCGTTGTTTACCAAGGGTTATAAGATGACCACCGCCCAAGATTTGCAGGCTCGCTTGGCTTTTGTCGGTCTCGACCGCGTTGAACCCCAACTTTATCGGGATGCCTGGGCGCTGATCGACGGAGCCCTGGCACCGATTCTCGACGAGTTCTACAATAGCTTGGCGAAGATCAAAGACCTGCAAACCCTGTTGACCGGAAGAGATATTACCGCGCTTAAGGCCGCGCAACGTCGGCACTGGCAGCGCTTGTTTACCGGCCGCTTCGATGACGACTATATTGAAAGCACCCGCAGAATCGGCGAGGCCCATTACCGGATCGGGCTGGCGCCCCATTGGTATTTTGCCGCCTACAGCTTCTTTCTGCGCCGCCTCGCCACTGTTGTTGCGGAGAAGGAACGCCGCAATCCGGCCCGAACCGCACAGTTGTACTCTTTGATTACCAATGCCGTGTTTGTGGATATGGAGCGCTCGTTCGACGTTTACTCGAAAGCGGTGCTCGAACATGCCAATGACATGATTTATGACTTGGCCGAAAATTTCGAGGGCACCGTGATGGGTGCCATTACAACCGTTGCCGATGTTTCGAACCGGGTTAACCTCTCGACCGGCGAAATCAATGCCACCATTGGCCGTAACGAGCAGCAATGCGCCGACGCCGTGCGTTCCGCCTCCGACACCAATGACAATGTTCATGCGGTTGCGGCCGCGACCGAGGAACTTTCAGCCTCGATTGCCGGCGTGATTCGCCAAGTCAGCGAGTCGTCACAAATCGTGGCACAGGCCCGGTCCGCCGCCGACAGCTCGCGCCAGACCATTGCCAATCTGGCCGAATCGACCAGCAAAATCGGCAATGTGCTGCGCCTGATCGAAGCGATTGCCCGTCAAACCAATTTGCTGGCGCTGAATGCCACCATCGAGGCGGCACGAGCGGGCGAGGCGGGACGCGGCTTTGCCATCGTCGCCCACGAGGTTAAAAACCTCGCCAAGCAAACCGCCGACGCGACCGAGGACATTTCCCGACAGATTACCCGGGTCCAAAGTGATACCCGGTTGGCGGTTAACGGTATCGGCGAAATCGGCGAGGTCATCACCCGGCTTGACGCAATTTCCAACCACATCACCGAGTCAATGGAGCAGCAAGGCGCGGCCACCTCGGAAATCTCGCGCAATGTTCAAAGTGTCTCCGGCGCCACCCGGGATATTTCAACCCAACTCACCGACTTGTCCCGCAGCAGTGGCGACGCCAGGGGCCAAGTTCAGAACATTTCGAATATTTCCAGCGAATTGAATACCGCCTCCAGCGAACTTCAGGTCGCGCTCAGCAAGTTCCTTCAGCACATGCAGAGTTTGAAACGGAGCGGGTGAGCGAAATAGTTTGGCATTAATGCATGTTATGACTTTGCATGCCCTCTCTTTTGTCACCCCCGCCCTCTCTTTTGTCACCCCCGCTCTCTTCTTCGTCACCCCCGCGAACGCGGGGGTCCAGACTCAACAAACACGGGATTCCCGCGTGCGCGGGAATGACGGAAAATGAAATTCACGAAAGAATTAAAAGCTGCGCCCGATACGCACACTCCCTTGCGGCGCCATTCCTTTCATGATACCAGCCTGTGTATCGTTTTAAGCACAGCCTGCCGCAGGGCGGCGATGAGGGAATTATGGCCAAGAGAACATCGACATCTGCAAGCGATGACACGCCTGCA
>JBAWVF010000283.1:0-3903 GCA_037147415.1 Rhodospirillaceae bacterium
GATCGTGATGGGGCGCCAGTCGAGCCTGGGGCCGTTCGATCCGCAGATGGGCGGCCTGTTCGCGGTCGGCGATGCCGACAAGACCGGCCTGATGTCGGTGACCCGCGGTCTCGACCCGGCGCTCGGGCTCGATCTGATCCTGCACACCCCGGGCGGCGACACCACGGCAACCGAAAGTCTGATCGTCTTCCTGCGCAACCTCTTCGGGATCGACATCCGGGTCATCGTACCGCAACTGGCGATGAGTGCCGGCACCATGATCGCCTGCGCGGCGCGTGAGATCGTGATGGGGCGCCAGTCGAGCCTGGGGCCGTTCGATCCGCAGATGGGCGGCATCATTCCGGCCCGGGCGATCCGTGAGGAGTTCGCACGCGCGGCACGCGACATCACCGCCAATCCGGCGCTGGCGGAACTGTGGCGGCCGATCCTGGCCCAATACAGCCCCGGCTTGGTCGTGCGCGCCGAGCGGGCGATCGAGATGGCCGACGAGATCGCTCTGGCCGGCTTGACGTCGGGCATGTTCCTCGGCCGTCCCGATGCCGAGGCGCGGGCACAGGCGGTGGTGAGGGCGTTGGGCAGTTTCGCCGTCACCAAGACGCACGGCCGTCATCTCGAGCGCGGCACCGCTCGTACGCTCGGGTTGGAGGTGGCCGATCTCGAGGCTGATCCGGCTCTGGAAGAATCGGTTCTGTCGCTTTATTACGCCTGCGTACTCAGTTTTCAACAGGCGGGCCTGCTCAAAATCATCGAAAATCATCTGGGCGAAAGCTACCCGCTGACCGCCTGATTCACAGCAATACTTCGATTTATAAAATAAAATGTTAGTTCTTTCATGATCTTTTGTCATATCTATAGCTTTCCGTAAGTACGGCTAAACACTCACTCCAAGAGAGGTTGCCATGACAAAAAGATGTGCTTTAATTTTCGGAATGCTGGCCGTTTCTGCTCTGATGTGGAGCCCGGCAAAGGCGGACCGGACCTTTGACTGTTCTTCGTCCGCGGTGCCCGATAAAAACGCCACATGCCAAAACAACATGGTGGAAACCGCCGGGGTCAAGCCGTTCAGCTGCGGCCACACCCGGAACCAGGATCAGGCCATCTACTGCGGTGCGGTCTATGGCTATGAAAGCAACTGGTGTGCCCGCATCAAGAATCCGAACCTCCGCAGGGCCTGCTTCCGCGACACCGAATAGAGGTGTCGAGTACAAGATAACGGATGCTCTTATAAGGAGGTCACGACATGAGACGTTACCCCCTGACGATCGGCAAACTGCTCTATCTTGCCGCAGCTGTTATTTTGTTCGCCGGCGGTATCGGCTTGTCGCCGGTTCCCGGCCCGGGCTTCTGGGGCCTGTTTTGCATCGCGCTTGGAAACTTGTTCGATGACATGCCGGCCCATCGATTCTGGTAAGTGCTGGCTCAATTGAAAGCCGGACGGGCTGAAATACCGGGTGCCGTGGTCATCGTCATCGTCATCGTCATCGTTTCTGTAGGTTTCGATTTGATCGGTATACGTCCGGTGACCACAGTTTTCACCCCTTTCCTCCGATGGTTCCGCGCTATCGGCCGTCTAGAGTTCCTGACGATCAAGGCCCCGAAGCGTGAATAAGGGGGGCGCCTTGACTACGTTGCACGCAAGCATACAGGCCGGAACCCCGGCGCCGCTGGGGGCCACCTGGGACGGCCGCGGCGTCAACTTCGCCCTGTTCTCGGCCCATGCCACCAAGGTCGAACTGTGCCTGTTCGACACCCGGGGCCGCCGCGAGGTTGAGCGCATCACCCTGCCCGAATACACCGACGAGATCTGGCACGGCTATCTGCCCGATGCCTGCCCCGGCCTGCTTTACGGCTATCGTGTCCACGGTCCGTACGACCCGGCTCACGGCCATCGCTTCAACCCGGCCAAGTTGCTGATCGATCCCTATGCCGGCGCACTGCACGGCGCCTTTCTCTGGAGCGACGCTCATTTCGGCTACCGCATCGGCAGCCCGCGCCATGACCTTTCGTTCGACCGGCGCGACAATGCCAACGGTATGCCCAAATGCCGGGTGATCGACCACGCCTTCGGCTGGGGCGAAGACCGGCGTCCGTGCCGGCCGTGGGCGGAAACCGTCATCTACGAACTGCACCTGCGCGGCTTCACCTTCAAAAACCCGGAGGTCCCGCCCGCGTTGCGTGGAACCGCGCTCGGGCTGGCCTGCCCGGCCGTGCTCTCTTATTTGACCGACCTCGGCGTCACCGCCCTTGAATTGCTACCGGTCCAGGCCTTCGCCAATGACCGCCATCTGATCCAGAAGGGTGTGTCGAACTACTGGGGCTATTGCCAGGATAACGAGACATCCTGGCTCGACTGGTCCGGCCGGACCCCGGAGAATGCCGCACTTCAGCACTTCGTCCGCCGCCTGATCGCACTGCGGCGGGACCATCCGGGGCTGCGCCGGGATCGCTTCGTCCACGGCGTCGATATCGCATCGGGCGGTGGCCACGACGTGGTCTGGATCTCGCCGACCGGCCGCAAGCAAACCGAGGACCAGTGGCGGGATCCGTTCGCCCGCTGTCTCGGCGCCGTGCTTGAAAGCGGCGATGACGAGGCCCCGGGGATTTTCCTGCTGATCCTCAACGCCCACGACGACACGGTTATCTTTTTGTTGCCGTCTTTTCCGGACTGCGATCAGTGGCAGCTGGTTTTCGATACGACGACGCTTGATCCGGATCTGCTCGAGTCCCCTTGTTTTCACCCGCCCGGAGCGACCCTGGCGGTCCCGGGCCGGTCGACCTTGCTGTTCCGGGGGCTGCTTGCAGCGCCGGTGGAGGATCGGACATGATGGTCGAGACCGGTGTTCCCGATCCCCCGGCGAAGACTTTTCGATCAGGCCCCCGTTCCGATCAGGCCCACCTTTAGGAGAAGTGACGTTCAGCTCCCCCGTGACCAGATGACTGGTGGCGGGCTTTGGTGCGTTCACTCCCGGACGGGGCCGGCCCTCAATCGACCATACCCGTCGCGCTTGGTCTCGCCGTTGCAACGAGTTGAGGAGGAGCCCCCATGAATCGAATCGTAAGCATGGTTCTTCTGGTCATTGGAGGCGTTCTTCTGGTCTTCGCGTACCGGTCATCCAATGCACCGGTGGACCAGATCACCAATGCTCTGACCGGTCGTTTCACGGACACCACCGTTGAATATCTCGTGCTCGGCCTGATTTGCGTCGTCGTCGGCGCGTTGCTGTCCTGGCGGCGGTCGGGCACGGCGTAACAGGAGGAAGCCTCATGCTCGGAACCATTTTGCTCATCGTTTTGATATTGTTTTTATTGGGTGCGCTGCCGACATGGCCCCACAGCGTCGGCTGGGGCTACCGGCCCAGCGGCGGTCTTGTCGTGTTGCTGATCATCGTCATCGTCTTGTTGGCGACCGGAAGACTCTAAAGCGGGTTCCAGCTTCTTCCACCAGGAACTTCAGGCGGCTCCTGGCCCAAAAAATGACGAGACGGTCGAAACCGCCCAGAAGCCGGCGGTGGCGGTGAAGAAGTCGGTGCGCGCCGAAGATTGAACAGAGCCGAGAAGATCAGAATCATGTTCCTGATTTTCAATGAAAAACCCAAGGCCAGGATTCGCGGACCGTCCGCCTCGGACCTCCGGCCCGCAATAAAACAGTGCGCAGGTTGGCAAAGCTGCGCAGTGCGGTTAAGTCTTTGATATTATTACAGTGCGCAGGTTTGAAAAAGCTGTGTAGTGAATTGGGGCACTGCGCAGGTCGACAAGCAAAGGCCCGGAATGTCTTGGGTATTTCCAAGTCATTCCGGGCCTGAGAGGCTTCTATCAAGTAATAGTGGTTGAGCGGAGGTGATGCTCCGCCTCAGCTTCCCCCTCATTTTACACGATGGAAAAAAGCTTAGAGCAAACTCGGCA
>JBAWVF010000284.1:0-3824 GCA_037147415.1 Rhodospirillaceae bacterium
CGCGGGAATGACGGGAGGAGAAGCGGCAAAACGAGAGGGGCACGCGGGAATGACGGGAGGAGAAGCGGCAAAACGAGAGGGACAGGCGGGAATGACGGCGTAGAGGCGCTCATGGTCTTCCCCTCGTCACCGCCGCCTTTCTCTTCTTCGTCACCCCCGCGAACGCGGGGGTCCAGGGCAACGCGTGCTGGATTCCCGCTTTCGCGGGAATGACGAGAGGGACACGCGGGAATGACGGGAGGGACACGCGGGAATGACGAGAGGGACTCGCGGGAATGACGGGAGGGAAACGGGCTTGCCTCCCGGGTTCGGGATGTTTTTCAATCGATGCCGGCCCGGGCATTGATCACGGGCCAGGGGGCGTGGCATTATCGGCCGGCACAGGAGTGAATGGGAACCGTAACAATGGCGGCGCGCTGGTCCGACGATTTGAACCTCGGCATCGGGATCATGGATAGGGACCATCGAGCCCTTTTTGTCCTGTTGGAACGCTTTCCCGGGGCGGACGAAGCCGGGCGGGTTGCTCTGTTCAACGAAATTGTTGCTGAACTTACGGAGCATTTTGAGCACGAAAATGAATTGATGCGCCGCTATGACTTCTTCGCGTATCACTGCCACCACGGCGAGCATGAACGGGTGTTGGCGGAGTTGAGAGCATTGCAAGATGCCGCAGCGAAGGGCGATAGTTCGGGGGCCATCGACTGGGTTGAAACCAAGGTTGAGCCCTGGTTTATGGATCATCGCAACAGCATGGACCTGGTGACGGCCCGCTTTCTTGCCGGATGTGGTTATACAGACTAAAGTTATTGAATAGTGAGACAGCACATGGCCAAAAAGGCGGGAATATCGGTCAAGAAATGTCAAGGCCGAACCGGCGGGACCGAGTATTTCATGATTGTGGAGGCGCCCGCCGGCTTAAGTTATGCCGAACAGCTGGCTGCGGTCGAGTCTCGGTACGAGCAGGCGCGGCTTGATTTAGGGCTTGACCCGCAAACCGCAATCTTTCGGCGCTTGTTTCTCAGCGATACCATGAATCAGGCGCAGCTGGCCCAATCCAGTCCCCTGTTCAGTACGGCGGCGGCAGGCCCGGTTGCGGTCTCGCTGGTACAACAACCGCCGCTTCCGGAGTCTAAAATTGCTCTGCTGGCCTATCATATCGATAGTGATGCGCCCGTTATTAAGAAGCGCCTGTCGCCGAAGCATCTGCTTATTGAAAAGAATAACGTAAAGCATTTGTGGAGCACCCGCCTCTGTGCCGGGGCCTACGGGTCCGCCGCCTCTGTCGTGACGCAAACCGGTAAGATTTTCGGGGATTTGATCACGACTTTGGGTGAGCACGGCGGCAATTTGCGGGATCACTGCGTCCGGACATGGCTTTACTTAAAAGAAGTCGATGTCTTCTATCAGGGCATGGTCGATCGCCGGACCGAACTGTTTAATCAACACGGGCTGACGGCCGAGACACACTATATTTCCAGCACCGGGATTCAGGGGGCTTGTCCCCATCGCTATGATCTGGTGTCGATGGACGCCTATTCGATTGTCGATCTTGCGCAAAACCAGATGAGTTTTCTGAACGACTTTAATTATTTATGTCCGACCAAGGATTATAACGTCACCTTCGAGCGCGGGACCAAAATAGCCTTCGCCGACCGAAGCCATTACTATATCTCGGGCACCGCCAGTATTGATGATGTCGGGCGGGTTATGCATCCCGGCAATGTTCTGCGCCAGCTTGACCGGACGCTGGAAAATATCGATGCGTTGTTACGCTCGGGCGGGGCGGTTCTGGATGACATGATGTATTTCATTGTTTATCTCCGCGACCATGCCGACTATAGCTCTATTCAACAAGTTCTTGCGGAGCGGTTTCCCGACTTGCCGACCGTGATCGTGCTGGGGCCGGTATGCCGGCCGGAATGGCTGATCGAAATCGAGGGCATCGCGGTTCGCGCCGTTGATGAACCGGCTCTGCCGGCCTTTTAAAAAAATCCGTAACCTTGATGGAGCCTTTCCGATGCCTGAGACCGAACGTCCCTTTCAGATGCTGGACGAAGCGGCCATTATCGGGGCCGAATTGCGCCATGATCCGTTCGATTTCGCGTTCGTCGATCAGGCGCTGCCGGCCAACCTTAAGGCTCCGGTGTTGACGGATGCGCCGGTGATTCCCGACCGCGGCAGCTACGGGTTGCCGGACTTGCGCTATGGGGCGAAATTCGGGGCGGTGATTGAAGATTTGCTCAGCGTGCGCTTCCGCACTCTGGTCGAACAAAAGTTCGACATGGATTTGAGCAAATATCCGCCGGTGGTGCTGATGACCGGGCGCTCGACCGGCGCGCAAAATGAAGGTTATGCCCATTCGGATTCCAAGCATAAAATCGTCAGCGTGCTGCTGGGCTTCAGCCCCGAATGGCCCCATGAGTCCGGCCGTTTGCGCTTATTGCGCAGCTCGGATCGGGAAGATTATGCGTTCGAGTTTCCGCCTGAATTCGGCAAGATGCTGATGTTCCGTGTTTGCGAGCATTCGTGGCACGGCTTTCTCCCCTATAAGGGGCCGCGCCTCAGCCTGCAACTCAGCTATGTCGATTCCGAGTGGTATGTCCGCAGAGAGTATATTCGCCACCGGATCAGCGCTTTTGCCAAGTCGGTACCGGTGTTGCGCAATATTCTGGAGCGAGCCCCCCGCGATTGGCGCCCGGGGCCGCGTTAAATCGTCGCTCCGCTCACTCCATGCGGTTGACGAACTCGGCGATGCGGAGATCGTAATTCAGGATATGGGTTTGCCGGAATTCGACAAAGAGACGCGCGATATTAATCCGCATCTCTTCTCCGCTGTCGGAGGATTGGCAGAACGCCGATAGCCGGTTAAGAAAATCCTCGTGCACCTGTGCATGTTCCGCAAACTGATCATAGTCGATGTCCCGCATGAACTCTTCTTCATGCTCGAAATGACTTTTCACGCAATTTTGCAGAACAACCAAGACCTGCCCGACAATGCGTTCGCCCAGTTCGTTTTCCGATACGGTCAAGAAATCGGAGACGGTGGCAAAAATCATCTTGTGCTCATAATCGAGCATCTCGATCCCGGTTTCACTGGATCGTTCCGGCGGCACCGCACTGTCTTGCTCGGACATCGGACAGGGTTTCCCGATAATGACTATGAATTCAAATCCCGCCGGATACCGCTTATCAGGCAATCCGACCAGTCAACCGCGGTCAAGTCGCAACCCCGCACATCAGCGCCGGAAAGATTAGCGCCGGTGAACACGGTCCGGTCGAATTTGGCATGCCGCAGGTCGGCCCCGCGCAGGTCCGCCCCCATCAAATTGGCCAGGGTCAGGTCGGCGGGCCAAAAGCGGCCGGTCATTTTACCCTTCGGGCTTTTCAGCGGAACCTGGCTGATGAAGGTGCTGCGCAAATTTGCGCCATAAAGACTGCATCCGGCCAAGTTGGTCCCGTTAAGCGTGGCGCGGTTGAAATCGCCCTCGTCCATGATGGCGCCGCTGAGATCGGCCAGCACCAGAATGGCGTCGGCAAAGGCGCATTTGCGCAGCACCGCCCGCTGAAACTGAGCGGCGCTGAGATCGGTTCCGGTGAAATCCAGGCCCGACAAATCTTGTCCGGAAAAATCGGCCCGGTCGCCCTCGGCTCCGCCGCTGAAAATCCACTTGGAATGGGCATCCAACGTCTGCTGGACATTTTCCGGTAACGGCGCCTCGGTGCCTCGATAGATCGCTCCGCGCAAATCGGCACTTTCGACCTTTGCCGTACTCAGAGCCTGAAAATCATTCCCACCTGGCGGGGCGAAATTTCTCGAGCACTTG
>JBAWVF010000285.1:0-3805 GCA_037147415.1 Rhodospirillaceae bacterium
AGATATCTATCCATTATGGCCGCGAGTCATGACTTCTTGCGACTGGTATCACTCCGGACCGATACCGGCCCCCTTTCAGATACGTGAATATAATGAAGCAAAACCAGGGTTGGGCGATCTGATCGTTGGCTGGGCCGACAGTCAGCACACTCACCGACTGGCACTTGAAAAGAATGCGGAAGCCCGTATTGATAGATCTCAGAAGTACACTTTTTTCTTAGGTATTCTTGGAATTCTGGTTGCCGGTGCAGTCGGCATTTACGGATCGTCCACGGTCGCGATTGCAATCGCATGCGTCTCTATTGGTGGACCAAACGCGGCAACGATTATTGGTCGCTTGCTTGCTAGAATACCGGACCGGACAGGTTCCGCTGCTGACACCATTACCCCTCGTACGAAACAACAATCAAAGCGAAAGCGCGGCTAATGTATTGAATGCCCGTCAGTAATTTTCATTTTGTTAAAGCCTTCCATTGCCAAAGCGAGTACGCCACTCCTGATTGATAACAAATTATCAATCAATGCAATGACCTTTTTACCACAACTCGCATCAGATTCCTCTTTTCGATTCCACATATCAAGATACGGGAAGTTGCCTGATTTAACCAGAAACGCCTCTACTTGATCACGTTCATCCAAGCTAATGAGTCTATGCTCAGCGAGAGCAACCGAGATGAGCCATAATTCCATCAAGCTCTTCGGATGGATATTGCCATCATCAAAGTCTTTATCCATTGTTCCCTCCCACTTTCGTCGTTTCTTTTTCAGTCCGGCCACATTTCCGCTGATACTCCATCATTACATACTTATGTCGGTTCAGGATAAGTTGATAGCGAGCTTCATTTCAGCGATCCCCTGGACCGTAATAATTAAGACACATATCTAGCAAATCCTCAATATTAATGAATCGATAAGATCGTGCGACATATTGCCACCCCTATTGAGAGTCTCATGCGCCGCGATATTTGTGTTATGCGTGTATATTTGTGCTAGATTTCTTATTTTACACCATTTAGTTGTTTTTAAGAGCGGCGTTACTACAGCAGCATGCCGGATTAAACTTTAGAAGGGAAAGCCTTATCTTAAAAGTGCGTACGGCATTGTAATCGAGATGGTTTCGCATCGGCTGTCAAACGCGAAGGGTTTGTGCTACCGATCGTGACAAGCTTCACATCGAAATGCGGTGATGGCGGTATCCATGAAAACTGCCGAATGGCGTCGGTTCCTCTTGACCCGAAACCCGGCGGCAAATAGGCAGCGAATTATTGGCATTTTGCCGTCATTTTGCCGCTTTCTAGTCGCGCTGCTGATGACGCTGCCGTCGGGGCTCGCAGCGGCCGGCGAGATGATTCGCACCGCCCCCGGTCATCTGCTGCCGCCGTACGACGAATTTGACCCGGAGCGATTGGCGCCGACCCGACTCCCGAGCACACCCCAAATCGTGGTCCGCTCGAAAAAAGAATGGCGCACCAGCGGCACCATGAATCGGGCCTTGACCGAGGCCTGCAGGGCCGGGCGCTTTAAAGAGCGTCTGCCGCTGCAATATCGGGCAATCTTCAGCGACGCGGTGCTTGGTGTCGCCTTCGGTCATGGCACCAACCTGTACGACCCCGGCCACAAGGGCAAGACCGACACCGTTTATATGTTCCGGTATGGCGACACGACTGATTGCGAGGTGCTGACCATCAAGAAAAGCGCTATGAAAAAGCTCTGATACGCTTGTCCGAAAGTTTTTGGCGCAAGCCCGCTCCCGTGCCAAGATGTCGGCAGTAAAACAGATCGAACCGGGAGGGCTCATGTCGTCTGAACCATTATGGACGCCGTCGGCAGAGCGGGTGGCCGCCGCCAACATCACCGCGTTCCGTCATCGGGTGAGTGCGCGTTATGGGGTTGCGCTGCCGGATAGCGCGGCACTCCATGCTTGGTCAGTGACTGAGCCCGAGCATTTCTGGTCGGAAATTTGGGATTATGGCGGCATTGTCGCCGAAAGCCGCGGCTCGATCGTGCTGGAGCAAGGCGACCGCATGCCGGGCGCCCGCTTTTTCCCCGAGGCAAAGCTGAACTTTGCTGAAAACTTGTTGCGCCGTCGCGATCGCGCTGCCGCAATCCGCTTCCGAGGTGAAGATTTCATCAAGCGCTCGCTCAGTTATGCCGAGTTGTATGAACAGGTCAGCCGGTTGTCGCGGGTACTGCGCGGACTGGGCGTCGGGGTCGGGGACCGGGTCGCCGGATTTCTACCCAATCTACCGGAAGCTGTGATTGCGATGCTGGCCACCACCGCAATCGGAGCGGTGTGGAGTTCGGCCAGCCCCGATTTCGGGGTTCAGGGTGTCCTCGACCGCTTCGGCCAGATCGAGCCCAAGGTGCTTTTCGCTGCCGATGGCTATGTTTATGGAGGCAAGACCTTTGACTGTCTCGACAAGCTTCGGGCCATTCTGAGCGGGTTACCCTCGGTCACACGCACCGTAATCGTGCCTTATACTTCCGACCGCCCTAATATTGTCGAACTAGCCAACTCGGTATTGTGGGACGACGCCCTGGCCGGACTGGAGCCGGCGCCTATTGTATTCGAGCGCCTGCCCTTCAATCATCCGATTTACATCATGTTTTCCAGCGGGACCACCGGAGTTCCGAAATGCATTATTCACGGCGCCGGCGGAACCTTGATTCAGCACCTTAAGGAACATCGGCTCCATTGCGACATCAAGCCGGGCGATCACGTCTTTTATTTCACCACGCTCGGCTGGATGATGTGGAACTGGCTGGTGTCGGCGCTGGCCTCCGAGGCGACCTTGCTGCTGTACGACGGCTCGCCGTTCCACCCGAACGGTAATGTGCTGTTTGACTTTGCCGATGCCGAGGGCATGACGCTGTTCGGCACCTCTGCCAAATACATCGACGCACTACACAAGCAAGGCTATCATCCGGGGCGAACTCATAAGCTGTCGAGCCTGCGGACCATGACTTCGACCGGCTCGCCGCTGGCCCCGGAAAGCTTTGAGTATGTTTACCGCTCGATTAAGGCCGATCTACATTTAGCCTCGATTTCGGGCGGCACCGATTTATTGTCATGCTTCGCGCTCGGCAATCCTGCCGGCCCGGTCTGGAGCGGCGAATTGCAGATGCGCGGGCTCGGCATGGCAACCGAAGTGTTTGATGAAAACGGGCGGTCGGTGCACGGTGTCAAGGGCGAGTTGGTCTGTACTAAGCCGTTTCCGCCCATGCCGGTCGGTTTTTGGAATGATCCGGATGGCTCAAAGTATTTGAATACCTATTTTACTCGCTATCCTAATATTTGGCATCATGGTGACTTTGTCGAACTAACCAAGCATGACGGTTTTATCATGCAGGGCCGCTCGGATGCGACGCTTAATCCGGGCGGAGTGCGGATCGGCACCTCCGAAATCTACCGACAGGTCGAAAAACTGGAGGAGGTTGTTGAAAGTCTCGCGGTCGGTCACGATCACGACGGCGATGTCCGGGTCGTGCTATTCGTCCGACTACGCGAAGGCGCAGAACTGACGGCTGAGTTGAAAAGAGCGATCCGGCGAACAATTAAAGAGGGTGCATCGCCGCGCCATGTACCCTCAATGATTATCCATATTGCAGATATTCCGCGAACTAAGAGTGGAAAAATTACCGAGATAGCCGTACGCGAGGTAATTCATGGTCGTCCGGTCAAGAATATCGAGGCACTTGCCAACCCTGAAGCCTTAGAATTGTATCGAAATTTGCCTGGCCTTGCCCGTTAGCAGCCATTCTAACTGGCCGATTTTCTGGAAATTTTAGGGCGGTCTGGCGTCTG
>JBAWVF010000286.1:0-3777 GCA_037147415.1 Rhodospirillaceae bacterium
GGCAGACTCGTATGGGCTGCATAGATGCCCATGTATCTCTACCGAAGACCCTCTGCAAAGAAGGGATGGAGGCGGCACAGCGAGGAGATTTCGCAACTGCCCACAGATTGCTTCGCCCAGTTGCTGAACAGGGAGATGCTTTGGCTCAATACTCGCTGGGGCTTATGTATAGCAACGGGGATGGAGCATCGCAGGACTACAAGGAAGCAGCAAAGTGGTATTTTCTCGTGGCTCAACAAGGTGTGGTGCCCGCTCAAGGCAATCTGGCTTCAATGTTTATGAGCGGCAAGGGAGTTGATCAGGATTACAAACAAGCACTCTTTCTTATAAAACTCGCGGCTTCTAATGGTCATCAGGGGTGCGCCTCCTTATTAAATTTGGTAGCTATGCAATTCCCGAAGGAAATGAGATCTGATGACAGTCTTTTGATAGCTGGACTGCAAATGACTAACACCGTTGGCTTTACAATCGCCGTTCCCACCAAATAATTGCACCAACCGTATGTTTTACTGAAACGCGGTGTTGGCACATTTTGTGCGCGATCTATGCTTCTGGCATGCGCAGCCGGTTATCACCACAGGAACGGTAGAGCATAAATCAAGAGCAATCAGCTTTTAGGCGGTCAATTGTAATTTCATATTTCATTCAGGCTCATTAGCACACTCCTAGCACAGGCACTTTTAAGCCTCAACAATATCAATGGATTATGCCTCATCGTTTCCAACTCCGAAGGCAGGGGCAATTTACTCACTAGCTATGAATTATGTTGCAACCAGATCATAATACTTGGTGTCGTGCGCAACTCCCGCACAAGGCTTGCATACTACTTTAGTCGTAGTTCTTTACGCTTTGCCTTACGATGGAAAAATGCGCTGTAATATCAATGCGTTATCACTCATTACGAACAAGTTCAGCCTGCAAGCTTTCGATCAGTTTCAAATTCGGATCGATCCCCTCGCGGGTGGCCTTGGTCGAACGTTCGGTCGCCTCGGCCCGCGCCGCTTCCGCTGTTTCCCACTGCCTAACCTTGAGAATGGCGGCGTCATACTGCGTGGTATCGAGCCCGAGCGACTGCGCCTGCGCCTTTTGCCCCTCGATCACCCTTATTTGCGCGTCGGCTTCCTCACGAATTTTGTCGATCCGGGTGGAGGACAGCTCGTTCAACCGGTCATTGAGGGCATCATCGATCTCGACGATTTCGCCGGCCACGATCCGGGCCATCTCGGTCCGGACCTTGCCCTGCTTGTCTTCGGCGGCGATCGCCTCGACCAAATCCTGCTGATGCTGCTTGGCGTTCAAGTCCGCAATCGATTGATTGATCGCCCTGACCTGATCTTCCGCCTGCTTTCGGGCGGCATCGCTGTTGCCCAAATACTTATCGAAAAACCCCTGAAATCCGAAATCACCGGATTTAAGCTGTGCTTCGAGCGCCTCCTTTTCCTTTTGCAGCTTATCGATCTGGCTCTCGATCGAATGATCGAGTGCCGAGGTTATACTGTCGACCACGACCCCGAGCGCACCGGAAAGGCCGGTGATCGCCGCCGTGACATTGCTGACCGTCTGCCCGATCAGGCTGTCCGAGCCGGTAAAATACTCGACAAAGCTCCGCCACGCCTCGGTCAGCCCCTTGACCCGGCCGGTCAGCCCACTCTGCGCCCCTGCATCGGCGCCGCCGACGCTCTCGGCCACGGCATCGAGGATCGCCTGCTGCGCTTCGAATTTGCGACCGGATTCGGCAAGGCTTTCGATCAGGTCGCGCTGGCTCTCGGTAAAGCGCACCCCGGCCCGTTCCAGATTTTCCAGCGCCTGCTCGGGCTCGTCGAGCGCGGCACCAAGTAGTTTGACGTTGGCGGAAAGGGTGCCGCCCAAGGCTGCCGAGAGATCGGCCGAGAGTTGCAGGGTTTTCTCGAAACTACCGCCCAGCACTGAATGGTACTGCATCAGCTCCTGTTCGGCCTGGAGGATATCGGCCCGGCTCGCCATCGAATGCTGCGACAGGTTTTCCGCCAGGGCTTGCACATCACGGGCAGTCAAGGTGGCAGCGGCACCGGTCCGGGCCAACGCCTGATTGATCCCGGTCAGTTCGTCCTCGGCCTTCTTGGCATCGTCGAAGGCCAGAAACAGCCCGCCGATGACGGCAGCCGCCCCGAGCCCGACCGGCCCCAACGCCCGCAACGCGGTTCCGATCGCCCCGGCCCGCGCCGCCATCCCCAGAGCGACGCCTTCGCCCATCCGTTCCATTTCCGTAAGCGCGGCACTGCCGGTCTCGGCCCCTTCGGCCACCTCCCGCCCCATCGCCGCACCGCCGGAACCGACCGCTGCTGTGGCACTGACGACGTCCTGCCCGGCGACTTGGGCCGCCGCGCCGGTCTCGGCAAAACCCTGTTCGGTCGCGCGCAACCCGTCAGTGACCAACCGGACCAGCCCATCGACGGCCGAAGACGCGGCCGAACCGATGCCGTCAAGCGCCACGCCAAAACCGGCTGCCGCCTGTTCGGCCACCCCGGACTCGCTGCCGATCTCATGCAGGGCCGAAGAGCCTGATTCTTTCAGCGTCGAGAAGGTCCGCTCCGCCGTGGCGCCGATGGTCTCCAGCCCGTCGGTGATGCCCCGGACCACGGTTTCTTGCCAGGTCTGATCCGCCGGCCCGTAGCCCGCCTGTTCCAGGGCTTGGTTCAGCATCGCGCCGCCGGTCGGAATCAGTGAGCGGTTGTTGCCGGCGATGTCGTCGGACCGGCCGAGCGCCGGGGCCAGATACTCTTTATAAGCGTCGTCGAGCGTGGTGCGCAGCTCGGCGGTTTGTTCACGCGCGGTCTGGTTGCGCTTGGTCAGTTCCTCGGCCATCACCGCGTTCTGCTCGGCGAGCCCGGCGGTCATCACCTCCAGCGCGGTCTTGCCGCCCGCTTCCTCGATGCGCTGGTTGTCGTCCCAGAACTGTTTTTCCAGCGCCACCCGCGCAGCGAACCCGTCCTCGGCGATCCGGCTGGCCTGATCCAGAATCTCGCGCGAGGTGTCGGCGTTGTCCCGATCGGCTCGGCGCAGGGTCTCGCCCATCGCGGTCCGGGCGTCGGCCAGGATTTGCAATTGCTGTTGATTGGCCGCCGCCTCGCGCGCCAGTTCCTCGTCACCGGCCGTCAGTTCAGCGAGCGCGTCGCCGACCGCGTTGGTGGCGCGGGCGAGGTTATCAAGGCCCGAGGTGTTGCCGGCGGCGCGATCGACCTCACTGACCGAGGCCGCGGTTTCTTCGGCGGCGCGACCAAGTTCGGTGATGGCGCGGGCGGACTCCTTGGCCGGCTGAACCAGCGAGGATAAGGCCTCGGCCGCCAGTCCGGCCCCGCTCGCCAGCCCCTCAAGCGAGGCAGAACCGGCGTCGCCCAGCCGGGCCAGATCGTCATTGGCCGCCAGCATCCGCCCCTCGAACCGGTCAAGCGCTTCGCCGCCCGTATTGAGGGCATCAACCAAGGGCGACACATCCGCCTCGATCCGCGCACCGAGTTTGACGGTCATGACGGTGGTTTCCTTGATGAAGGTCAGCCGGGTCGGGGTAACTCAGGCACGCGCGCAAAAACAGCGGCCCCTGTTGCAGGGCCGCTGTTGGCAAAGAAGCGAGCAGAGCGAGCGGTTCAGCGTCTGAAAAGCGCCCAATTCAGTCATTACGTCGCATCGAACGGGATTCCGAAAGGGGACACGAACCCGGTGGAGTCGAATGACGTGATGGAGGGCTCAGCTTCCCCCTCATTTTACACGATGGAAAAAAGCTCAGAGCAAACTCGGCAT
>JBAWVF010000287.1:0-3766 GCA_037147415.1 Rhodospirillaceae bacterium
GCGCTTGTGGCATAATCAAACCGGTTAATAGCGGCGTGGACCAGGGGCAAGGTCATCAGGCTCCGGTCGTCGGTTTTGCCGCTACGTCGGTCGAAGTTCAGATCAGCGGATTACCTTTCACCGGTTCACCATGATGGCACTTCGTTGGCATCCAGCCGCTGACGGGATATCATGTAGTCCGGCAGCCGGGAGTTGATCATGCGCTTTCTTAATCCGAAGACCGACTACGCCTTCAAGAAGATATTCGGCTCAGAGTCGAGCAAGGATATCCTGATCAGTTTTCTCAACGCGATCCTCGATTTGACCAGTGAATATGTGATCGCCGAGGTGACGATCATCGATCCTTATCTGGCTCCTAAGATCGAGGGCATGAAGGATACCTATCTCGATGTCCGGGTTAGAGACCGGCGCGGCCGATCATACATCATCGAAATGCAGGTGCTCAACGTCGAGGGCTTTGAAAAGCGGGTGCTTTATAACGCCTGCAAGGCTTACGTGAATCAGCTTGGCAAGGGCGATCACTATCACATTCTGACCGAGGTGGTGGCCGTAACCATCACCGACTTTGAGATGTTCCCCGACCTCGCAAACGTGGTCAGCCGGTTCCGCCTGCGCGCCGACGAGAACCCGCTGATTTGTCATCAAGATTTGGAACTGGTCTTCGCTGAATTACCTAAATTTACGAAACCGGAAAGTGATCTTTCAACTACACTAGACCGCTGGTTCTACTTTCTTAGAACTGCTGGGGACTTAACTGTAATCCCGCAGTCTCTCGCAATTGAACCGGCTATCGTCAAGGCCCTTGAACTGGCCAATCGAGCCGCCTGGACCGAGGAAGAACTCGACGACCTTGAAAAACGCGAAATGTGGATTGTGGAGCAACGGCACATCCTCGAACGGTCGCGGACCGCCGAGCAACGTGGGCGTGTTGCGGGTATGGCTGCGGGCAAGGCAGAGGGCAGGGCAGAGGGCAGGGCAGAGGGCAGGGCAGAGATGCTTCTCCTATTGCTTCGGCGGCGCGACAAGACGCTGCCTGTCGGGATTGAGGATCGTGTCCGTGCCGCCAGCATCGAGCAATTGGGCGAATGGAGCGAGCGCTATGCCGATGGGAAATCGCTGACGGAAATCTTTGACAGTGAGCCGGTGGATTAATCGGGGCAAGGCGGATAATGTTCGGTATCGCCTTTGGCAGCCGGACGTGATGCAAACAGGCGTCCGACCGGGCCTCCTCCACCCCGTCTCTCGCGCCCGCGCGGGCGTCCGAGCTTGTTATGCCAAGCCGGTTTTCACTTCCCGCCGAAGGTCCGCGCCCGTGAGCTCGACCCCGCCCGCCACGCCGCCGTCGCCGCCGAGGAATTTGCGTCGTTTGCCCTGTCCGAGGGCACCCGCACCACCTATCGCAAGGCGTTTTCCCTGTTCCGCGCCCGCTGCGCGGCGCTGGCGCTCTCGCCCCTCCCTGCACCGAGGACGGCGCGCTGGCGGCCGACGGCCTGACCGCGTCCTCCCTGACCGTGGTGCTGGCCGCGGTCGGCCTGGCTCATCGATTGGCAGAGAGGCCCAAAAGCTGACGCAGGAAGCCGGGATCGTCCGGCAGGTCGACCATGCCAACGGACGAAGCAGGAGGGCCGCCGACCAAATTCGGGTGCGATTTTAAGGAACGCGGTATGTCCTGGACACCCTTACCATGGCCAATATTACTATTGTTTAACAATCTGCTGATTTGGTGAGTAGGGCGACAGTCATCATTCCGCGTCATCAAGCCCTGGCACAGTCCCGTTGCGGCAAGCTTTCCAGAATATCCGGTATGCCAGCAAGAAACACGGCATCTGTCTGGTGGTTGACATAAGCTAGCAAGACATATTCATTCCAGTAATTCGGGCATAGTCCGTGCTTCAGGAGATAGTCGGTATCGGCGGGTTTGTTTCTTCCGATGTCCGGCATCCGGGAAAGCACACGAGCGTAATAGTCGAGCAATTTCTGTTCCGTGCCGTCGAGCACAACATAGGGTGTGGTGGTTGCAACGTGATAACTGACCAGCAAACTTGGCGGCGGCATCAAGCGAACATACCATATCTGGCCTCGTTCGCCGGCATAGCCGGCGGAGGAGTGGCACCGCAGGACCTCCCGGCTGACGATATCCTTGAGCAGTACAAATTTGCCCTCAAAGCCAACATGGAGATAGAAACCCATCCGGGACCACTGCATGGGCTGAACGATATCAGCCATCCAGGCCGGCATTCCGATGGCTTTCGATACAGTGAGGATACAGGTGCCGATCGTTTCCTTGCTTGAGCCGAACTGGAGATCAAAAAAGGCCCATTGGTTGAAGTAGCTCGCAGTCAGTGGGCTTATGGGTGGCCCTTCCGGAACGTACTCGTCTTCTGCCTTGGCGACCGCCTTGTTGTATGCCCGTCCCTCTGGCAGCACCGAAATAGCCTGAGCAAACATGGCAACAAGCGACATCCCGGCTGTGTAGAAAGCGAAAGCCGGATCATAGCCTTCCTCCACCAGTTGCGTGAAGTAGCTGCCATCAAGTCCACGTTCATGCGCAAATTCGCGCCCAGCCCGATACTCGGCAAGATCAATAACGTTAGCCCTGATTTGGGAAGCCACTTTCTTCGCGATCTTGTCGGCGACACTGCCCATGTTCTGGCATTTCCCTGGTTAGAGGTTCTATTCTGGAGATGATGACATAGTTTCGGGCTCAATCCAAGCCTAAACAGGATTCCCAAGGCCTGGGCACAAATGATATCTCTCATTCGGACTGATCAACAGGAGAAATGCAGGCCCGATTGCAAGGCTTCAGGTGGTCGCAGACGCGGACCAAGTTCCGGGGGTTGAAAGCCCTGGCACAGCGGAATCGGAGCGATGAAGCGGATCGGGCGCGGACAGTATTCGACGGTGGCGGGTTTGGTTTAGCAAGGGAAAGGTCATTAAGGGCCTCGCCGCCGCGGCTCAAGGCCTCTTGGCGGGCCGGGCTTCGGACGCCGAAGCCATCGCGGTCCAAACAGCCGGGGCCTCCTCAGTCAGTTGATCCATTCAATCGTTCCCGGCCTTGCCGCCATCCTCAAAAAAGAGTAGAGTGCTTCTCGCATGCACGCCACCAAAGTGGCGTCTTAACCACAAGTGATGACCGCCCGGGAGACACACATGAAGTCGATATTGACGGGAATTCTGGCAACCACCCTACTTTGCTTTGCCCTGCCCGTTCTAGCAGACGACAGCGAGCCTGACTTCAAACTGGTTAACATGACCGGCACAGCCATTGATGGCGTTTTTATCAGCGCTCCCGGTGCCAATGCCTTTACCAAGAACGAGCTGGTCGCTCCGATCGCCGCCGGCACGACCTTCCAGGTCAAATACTCAAGCCCCGCCAAGCTTTGTGTGCTCGACACCAAGATTACATGGGATAGCGGCAAGAAGTCTGAAATCATCAGTGCAAAAGACCTCTGCAAAGCCGATAAAATAACCCTGACCATTGATACTGCAACCGGTAAGGCTAGCCACACCATAGAATAATTTATCCACGAGATGCCCCGGTTCGTACAATATTCTTACGATTCGGGGTTTTTTTGGCAAAAGGCCGACGGCCACACCTACTATCGCGCCCTTGCGACGGTCTGAGTTTCTTCTCGTCCGGACTTTAAAGGATATATTCGATGCCATATCGGCGTCTCGCTCCCGCCCTGCCCGTCTCGGCTCTTGGCCTGGCCCAACTTCGCCAACTTCCCGGCTGCGAGGGGGAATATTTTCAATTTCGGGCTCA
>JBAWVF010000288.1:0-3759 GCA_037147415.1 Rhodospirillaceae bacterium
AATTGCTTCTCGGAATTGGGCTGTTGCATGAAGACTTTTTGCGGTTGGTATGAGTTGGCCTAAGACCGCGACTGATCGGGAGCACGGCCATGCCAACCAAAGTCAGCCAACCGCCGGAGGCAATGCCGTTCGGTCAGCACCACGCCAGAAATTGGGTTCTGGCGATCCTTCACCCAACACGGTCACCGGCTTTCAGGGTCAAAGTGTCCGTTCGCGGACGCACAAAAGCCAGAAATGTCCACCCGTCCGGGCGTTGTCCAAGGAAGTATTTCCGCCAGCCCTCTGAAATCAGCTTATGTTCCCATGTTCACTGAAAGTTCGTAGGAATATCTGACAAACCGCGAATCTTTAACTGAGTTAAAGATTCTCCCCGTCCACTCACGGAGATCGTCATGGCCGTCAAGACCCAAGCCAGCAGCACTTCGGTGAAGCCCAAATCGAATACTAAAATAGATGGCCAGAGCGTCCGTGAGGAAGATGTTATTGTTCAGTCATATATGTCAGACCAGCTGCGACTTGAAGACGGGTACGAGCTATCCGACACCCTTGATAATCCGATTTTGGCGGAAATTTCCGATCTTGCCAAGTCCAGTGACCTCGCTGCGACCCAGAGGACGATTATTGCTTATGAAACGGGCGATGCTCCCTTGTTTCGCTTTCTGGGCAGGTTGTTGAAGCTTGGCGAACTGATCCTGGCTTCGGATCAGAAGGTTGTGGAAGATGCGTTTGGGCATTTGCGCGGAAGATTGGTGGATGAGGAAAAGAAAGAAAAAGTCGATAAGACCTACAGAAATCCTGGCATAAAGAACATCGGCGTGCCAACTATCCCCGTGGCCGACCAGAAGTTCTACAAACGCCTTCGTGAAGACTCAGAGTTCCTGTACAAAACTCTTGTAAACTTCTACTTTCCGAACGCATCTGCGCCAATGCGGACGCAATACTATACGGTTGTGAGCTGGGCTCATGAGAAGCAGGAGCCAAATTTCGTGACCTGGCTCGCAGGGACTCATGAATACACACTTGCTGGAAAAGAAGTTATCAAAAACGGTTTGCGCGGCGCTTATTTAAAGATACGGTCAACTAAAATAAGCGGCGGAGAAGACGAGACTGATATCAAGACAGATGACGAAATCGAGAAAGCATTTGAAAACACGAACAAAGTTCTCCCCGTTTCCAAGCCAGAATGGTTAGAGGAGTGCGTCGAAGACACCGCCGAACCGTTCATGATGCTTGGGCGTGTTGACGGCGATCAAATTAAGTTCATAAATTATACCACTTCCACCGCTTCCCATATCAAGTCGTCTCTTCGGGCAGCAAGAGGCTCGCTGTATCAGTCCGATCTCGACTATACGAAGGGCGATCATGAGAGAAAGATGGCCGACGCCATCAAGAATCTCATCTCATTCACGGGCGCTCCAGAATTGATTATCTGGCAGGACGCCAGAGGTAAAACCTTTGTGATGCCTCTCTATGATGAGTGGGCTGATGAAGACCAGCCAAATGTGCGGAAAACCGACCGTTCGAAGCACTTTGCTGTCATCCTTGAGGTGTTTTCGGTCAATGGCGCCGATAGTACCAAATTCGATGCTTTCGAATTTCCAGACGCCGTGGATGACGAGTATAATGATAATTCAGACATATTTAAAGTCGGCTACGTCACCAGCCAAGTAGGAAAGATCGACAGCTTCAACGGCAAACTATACGATTCAGTTTCCTGGGTGGATGATGATGTCAACGTGCTTGAATTCATGGGCGCCCAATGGATCCGTCAGCCTAATAGACGGCCAAAGAAGCAGAATGATAATGACAAGGAACTGAAGCGGAAGAGATATCCCACGATACCAGCTTATGGCTACAAATATCTTATGGGGTGTTTCTTTTACCAGGATGGCCGCCTGAAATATGGCGAGCGGATGACCGGTAATATTGATTTCGCTTTGGCGCGTTCTGTGTTCAAGAAATGGTCAGAAACAAGAAAGTCGGTCGGACTGTCTGAGTACCAGACCTATATCACGATTTGCGTACGAAATTGTGAAGTCGGTGTCTGGTATGAAAATGTCGTTCATGACAGCATCACCCACTATGACAACAAAGGACAATTGGTAAAGATTGGGACACTCCCCGATGACCTCAAGGCGCTGAAAGGGCAATGGAGAGTTCCGACCTATCAGTTGAGACGGGTGTGGAATCTTCTGACTGGGCCATGGGACTTGTTCTGCCCATACAATCTTGAGCTGATCACCCATCATCCAGAATCCAATATCGGCATTGCCGACCTCCTCGCCGCCATGGCGCACGATCCTGTCCAGCCGCCCGGCTTTATGCGAAACCTTTGCTCGACTCGGGAAATCGATGACGGCCTGTTGAGCGTCGAGGTCCAATACGACGACAACGACGAGATCGTCACCGAGAACCGGCGCCAGTGCGTGCCCCTGGTGCTGAGATGCGGGGCGCTCTGGATGTACCTGTTCAGCGAAACCCGTCAATAGCAACTCCATATCCCGGCATGGATCATATGATCCATGCCGGCTGGCCTCACGGTGGACCATGACCCACGATCCTTCAGATGCCGGCATCCCGCCAGGACAAGCGATCTTTCTCCCGGCCTTCCAGTTGCCGGTCATTGGTGATATCGCCGATCCTGAGGGTCGTCCGATCTTTCCGTCGGCGCAGGACCTCAATTGGTTCAGGCCCGACAACCCGCACTGGAGCTATTGTGCAGGGCTCTACAGCCTCGGTCAGTCCAATCTCGTGGGCGATGGTCACGAAGAAAACATGATCCTTCAGCGTGATCGAAACGCAACCTTGTTAATTGCAGACTCGGGCGGTTATCAACTCGGCAAGAATACTTTCAAACGAGTTGCCGGAAAGATGTCGGCGGAGTTTCTGAGAAGTCAGGAATATGATCAAATCCGGATGGAAATGCTGGCCTGGATGGAGGCCCATGCCGATTATGGCTTGATTATTGACTTTCCAGCCTGGGCGATCGGTGAGAAAGGCTTTATATTCACCCGGTTTGACGATTGCCTCTCGGAAACGGTGCGCAATGCGGAGTTTTTTCGCGACCACATCACAGGCGAAAACACCCTCCGGCTGCTGACGGTGGTTCAAGGCAGGAGCATCTACGAGGCGCTGGCGTGGTACAATCGCATCAAGACCATTGAGGCCTTTCCTTATGCGGGATGGAGCTTTGCTGGGCCGGTGGCCTATGACCCGACCATCGCCCTGCGCATGATCCTGACCCTCCTTCGGGAAGGGCGGCTCAGCCGGGATGAAAACTGGCTGCACTTCCTGGGGCAAGGTAGCCCCGCCGCCATCTTCGTTTACAACGTTATCCAGCAATGCCTGGATGAATATATCGGCCAGAACATTCGCCTTTCCTACGACATCTCATCGCCGTTCCTGCTCGCGAAATATGGCAAGGTTTATACCCATATGGCAGCGACGAAAAAAGGATATTCAGTCCAGGAGGAAAAGTTCACGAGAAATATAAAAAACTTCTCCACAGTGTACCGGAAAAAGTGGTGCAAGTGGCTTGGGCCATTTGATGATGATATCGACTATAACGACTTGGTTGTCACTGGAACAAAGCATGGGGTCGATACCAGATCATATTCCGTGCTTGCGCACAGAAATCTTAATATTTATTGGCAGGCAATGAAGTCAATTGTGTTAAGTACGGAGTTGCTGGCCGATCCAAAAAATCGAGGGTCTTCGGTAGAGATACACAGCACTTTGACTCGTTTTGGTAGCTGTAAG
>JBAWVF010000289.1:0-3751 GCA_037147415.1 Rhodospirillaceae bacterium
ATGTGATCACGTAAATTCACCTAGACGCGATTGCGACATCAGGTTATCACATGATCACACGAAAACGCGATTACGCGGAGGCGCCCGATGATCACCCTCACGATAGCGGCGCAGAAGGGAGGGGCTGGCAAGACCACGCTTGCCGCTCACCTGGGCGTGCAAGCGGCAAGGTCCGGCCGCCGCGTCCTGCTAGCCGACCTTGATCCTCAGCAAAGCCTGACCAAGTGGCGCAAGCGCCGGGAAGGCTATGACGTCCATCTGGCTTGCCTGCCCCAGGTGGTCGAACTCATCAGCGCAGCCGCCGTCGATGGCTACGACATGGTGATCATCGACACCCTGCCGCGCGCTGCGACCAATACCCTGGCGGCGATCCAGGCAGCATCGCTGGTACTGGTGCCGATGCAACCGACCATCCTCGATGTCGACGCCATGGATACCATGGCCGAGGTTCTGGAAGCCGCCCGCGCCAGCAAGCGCACCCACGTCGTCCTCAATCGCTGCCCGCCGACGCGAGGCAGCGGCTAGCAGGTGGCGTCGGTGATCGACGCCGGCCGCGCCGTCTCCGAAGGCTACCACCTGCCGCTGTGCCCAGTGTTCGTGGGGCAGCGCACCGCCTACGCCACCGCCATGAACGACGGCCGAGCGGTGGCCGAGATCGAACCAGACGGCAAGGCCGCCGCCGAAATGAGCGCCCTGTTCTCATTCCTCTTGGAGCAACCCCGATGACTGCCAAACCTCGCAAGCCTGCCAGCATCACCATTCTCGGCAAGCCTCCGGCGCCGCAGCCGGCACCCGCTCCGACCCCAGCCGCAACCCCTGCGCCGACCAAGAACGTCGAGCCGACCGCTCGCTTCGGACTGGCCTTATCGATGGAAGCCGGCGCCGCTCTGAAAACGCTGGCCGCCCAGATCGGCGTTGATCTGCGCCGGACCGTCACCGTGCAGGAGTTGCTGCGGGCCAGCGTCGACCTGCTGTTCATCCGCCACGGCAAGCCGCCGATCGCAGGTGCGCCGACCGATCTGGTGGAGTGACACCGGAACAAGACGGCATAGTCACGTGATTACGTAAGAGCGCGAGCGCGCAAAAAGGAATTGCGCGATGCTGACAGCAGGGACGGACGACGGCTTTCCCCGACGCATTGAGGCGCTAATCGCCCGCATGGGCAAGGGGTGGTGCCCTAGAGTGGCTCGCCACCGGACAAGGGTCGATGGACGCGAGTGGCACCGGCCTCGAAGTCGGCCGACTTCGGGCACTGCTCATTTCGATGGAAATGGCGAAGCGCCAGTTGCCGGGGAGCTGGCGCCCAAGGCGGGATTACGCGAATACGCGATCGCATGAAAATACGATCACGTTAACACGTAATTATAGAATAAGGAGATCATGCGATGGTAGGCCGCAAAGCCGATCCCCGACAGTTGGTCCTCGACCTGCTGTTCGACGCCTTGCCCGACTTCACTCTGCGCGACCAGCGAGACGCACTCGAACGCCCACTGGTCAGCCTCGCCAAGGGCAAGAAGCCGCGCGTCGACGCCCAGGGCGGGGCCGTGCCCATCGTCTACAGCTTCGAGGGTGGGTTGGAAGTTCGCGTGCTGCCCAGTCCGACCTATGGCTGGGCGACGATCTGGGACTACGACCTGATCATCTACCTGATCGGCCAATTGAACGCCCGCGCCCAAAAGGAAAACGTCTCGGAGCGCTCCGGCATCCGGGTCAATCCCCACGCCATGCTGACTGGGATCGGCCGGGGGACCGGCGGCAAGGACTATGCCGAACTGCGCGCAGCCATCGCCCGTCTGCAAACCACCATCATCGAAACCAACATCTGGCACGGCGAAAAGCTGAAGCGCTTCATGCGCTTTTCCTTCATCACCCACTTTGCCGAGGACGAGCCCAGCGCCGTCTCCTCCGGTGGCATGGTGTTCGGCCTGCCGCCCTGGATCGTCGATAGCATCCGCGACCACCGGGGCGTGCTATCGATCAGTCCGGACTATTTCCACCTGACCGGTGGTATAGAGCGCTTCCTCTACCGAGTCGCCCGCAAGATGGTCGGCCGCCAGACCGAGGGCCTGCTTGTGCGCATGGATACCCTACACGAACGCTCCGGTTCACCGATGCGATTGGCCGACTTCGCCAAGGCGGTGCGCAACGCCGTCGCCCGTCAGCGCTTGCCCGACTACGCTGCCCGGCTGACTACGGCGACAGACGGATCGGAAGCAGTTCTACTGGTCCCGCTGACGCTGGGGAGTGATACCCCGTGCCCAACCCCATAAGCTTGGGGATATGTGGATGGGCACGGGGTATCACTCCCCATTCTATCGGGGTATCACTCCCTGCCAGCACGGGGTATCACTCCCTGGGACTCGGGGTATCATTCCCTGGCCATTCTTGTAACATATTGATATATAACTTAAATTAGACACTTTTCCCCGCCATAACACTTTAAACATATTTCTAACACTCTTTTAACGTCCGACGCCCTGTTGATAAACGCCCTGTTGATAAAATCACATGCTATCGAACCGACAAAAGAACCAAATCAGTACTACTAAAGGTGGCTTTTTTGCACAATTCAAGACTTATGCACGAAATTCATGGCATTGAGATTGCTGCGATTTTTCCGTGCAGAAGTCGGGGTCTGGGTAGCAGCGGATACCGCTGGCGAATTCGATGGCCCCCTCTATGCCGCCATGGGAGCCAGGGAGGCGAAGGCCGATCGCCTTGTCTTGGCGATGGGGCGGTCGGTCAGCCAAGCGTCCACACGGACGACGTTGATGGCGATGGCGGTGAAAACATGCTGAAGTTTTGTCTTGGCCAATCCAAGATATCGGCATCGGCGCAAACCGAAGGCGCGGACGGCCTGGGACAACGTGCCCTCGATCCCGGCCCGTTTGCCGTATCGGTCGCGCCATGCGTCGGTTTCCTGCTGAGCGCGGACGTTCTGCAAGGCTTCATGCAGGGGACGCGGGCGCAGCGTGATCTAGCGTGGGCCGGATTTGGCTCTGGTGCAGAGGGGGCGGCTGGTACAGGCGGCGCAAGTTTTACGATGAAACCCAATGTGGATGGTATCGTTTTCCCAATTGTCGCGGGTCGGCGTCCAGTCAACGCTGGTCTGTCCCATCGGGCATGTCACCGATCCAGCCGCCCAGTCTATGATGAAGGCTGAGATATCGAAGCCCTTGCCCTCTTTGGCCTGCCAACTGACATCCGGACGCACGGGACCGAGCAATTCGATGCTATGCTCGGTCTGGCTGGCGACCAGCAACTCGGCATCGACATAGCCGGCGTCGGCAAGGTGGGTGCTGGGCGCCAGACCTTTGTCCGCCAGGGCTTGATGGATTGGCGCCGTCATGTCGCTGTCGGTGACCGGCGCCGGTGTGGTTTCGACATGGACGATCAGATGGGGGGCGTCGGCATCGCAGGTTTCGGTGACGTGGACCTTGTAGCCGGTCCAGGTCGTGCTGCGCTTGTTGCCGTAGCGCGCGTCGATGTCGTAGGGGCTGTCGAAGCGGGTTCCGGCGGGCGGCAGATCGGCGGCTTTGCGCCATCGGACGGTGTCATCCTCGAAGAAAAACTGGTGAACCCAGGCCAGTCGCAAGGCCTGGATGGCCGGCAGATCGCGCAGCCAAGCCGGTGCCAGCGGCTTGTAAACCGCAGCCAAAAGCACATGACCATCGACCCCGATCCGTTCGCCGTATTTGGGGGGCGGTAACCAAAGCCTCCAAAAACTCACACATCTGCCCGTCAGGGAAAA
>JBAWVF010000290.1:0-3750 GCA_037147415.1 Rhodospirillaceae bacterium
CTTACAGCTACCAAAACGAGTCAAAGTGCTGTGTATCTCTACCGAAGACCCTCGAGAACGGCGGTTAAAAGGATCAGGAAAGTGCGCCCCCTGATCTTAAGCGTCATGAAAGCCATGGTTTCCCCCTGAACGACGCTTCATCGGTCACCCATTGATCAGGTTCGGGCCCGTGTCACCTTTTATCGGTTTCAATCGTCGGTTCAGAATGAACTCGTATTGACTGGTGGATAATATACAAGAAAAATAAGGTTGATGAGACGATTCGCCACACTAAAAGCTTAAAATTTGAATTGAGTTGACGCTGATTTACCGCAAGGGGCCGAGTACCTTTTCGACTCTTTCGCGTAGAACAGTCTGGCTGATCGGCTTGACGATATAATTGTTAACCCCGGCTTGAAGGGCTGCGGAAACCACTTCCGAGTCGGCCGTGCCTGTGATCATGATAAAGGGCGTCTTTCGGGTCAGGGGGTTGCTGCGCACGAACTTAAGCAGATCAAGGCCGGAGCCGTTTTCCATATGAAAGTCGGAGAGGATCAGGTCAAGCTTATGATTTTTTAATATTTCTTTTGCGCCGGCTGCCGAGTTGGCCCACCTGATATTAGTGACTCCTAATTTCTTTAGATGCCCCTGAATGAACATGCACATCGACTCTTGATCGTCGACAATGAGAACGCTTAAGGATTGTGGCAAGGGCATCTATATTGTCCTTCTGAGTCTATTTATTCAGTGTACTGTTTGTTGACTCCCGGGTCGGCTTTTTTTCTTTTGGGGCTTGCTCTCGATGGCGAATGAATACCTGTTCTTTTTATTGTGAATGATTGTTGTCGGCCGGTCAATGGGGGCGGGCTCATTCTCCTTATTCGACCGGCTTAACATCACTTCGGTGGTCACTTTGAAAGATTGCGGCAGCGATCTTGGGCAACGGCAGGATCTTTTGCGCCGCCCCCAGAGAAGCGGCGGCCCGGGGCATGCCATAGACGGTCGAGGTATCAGCGTCTTGGGCGATGGTGAGGGCGCCGGCTTCCTTAAGACGCAGCAACCCCTCCGCGCCGTCGCGGCCCATGCCGGTGAGTAAGACACCGACAATGCGGGCGGCCACGCTGGCCAGCGAAGTGAACAGAACATCAACCGAAGGCCGATGGCCCGATTCCGCCGGATCATCACCCAGATGTACAATCATTGCATTGCCCTTGGAGACAATGCGCAAATGGCGGTTGCCGGGGGCGATCAAAACCCGCCCTGGTGATAACATCAAGCCATCGCGGGCTTCTTCTACCGGAAAGGGCATCACTTCGCCCAACCGCGCAATAAAACGGGGCATAAAAGCTTCCGGCATGTGTTGTACGATAACGGTCGCCGGAATCTTTTGAGGAAAAGCCTGTAAAAGTGCGGTAATTGATTCAACGCCGCCGGTTGAGGCTCCGATTGCAATAATATCAAAATTACAAGTGGTGGCAGTATCGTGTAAAATTGGCGCCGGTGTGCGATGTGCTACCTTCGCTCTTACTCTGGCACCGGCCGCAACCTTGATCTTTTCAATGATTTCCGTGCGCAGAGCGGGTAGGGTTTCTTGTAAGTCTTTGAGGGGCTTGGCCACGTAATCGATTGCGCCCAACTCCAGCGCTCTTAAAGTAAGGTCATCGCCGCCCCGGGTCAGGGATGAAATCATCACCACCGGCATCGGCCGTAGCCGCATCAGCTTTTCCAGAAACTCAATGCCGTTCATGCGGGGCATCTCGACGTCGAGGGTAAGGACATCGGGAGACAGCGCTTTAATCTTATCGCGGGCGATTAACGGATCAACCGCAGTGCCGACCACTTCAAGCTCGGGGTCGCTGGAGCAGATATCGGTCAGCAACTGGCGCACGACCGCCGAATCATCGACGATCAGGACGCGAATGCGCCGACGTGTGGCGGGAACTGCGGCCGGGTCAGAAGGCGTCATGTCGGGGAGGGGGGAAGGCGGGGTGCTTGAACGCGAGAAGTTCATCCGGTGTTTCCGAATTGCAGAGAACATCAACATTGATAATACCGAGGACGGTGTCGCCGATCTCGATCACACTATCGACCACCGGGGTTGACAACCCGGCATCACAGGAGGGCAGCGACGAAATCTCGGTGACGGTCAAAACATCGGAGACGTCGTTGACCAGCAGACCGACGACTTTGTCCCCCGGAATTTGAACCAGGGTGATGACGTGTTGGGCCGTCGGTTGGGCTCGTCCGTAGCCGAGTCGGGCGCCGACATCGAACACCGGCACGATCTCGCCCCGAATATTGATGATGCCCAGCAGATGGTACGGCGAATGAGGCAGCGGCGTGGGCTCGATCCACATGCGGAATTCAATCACCGCTTCAATCGGCAGAGCATGGGAATGCCCGTGAATGTCGATGGTCACGAATTGCAGCGCAGCCCCCGACTCGATTGTCGGGAGAACCGGGGGCGAATCCTGCAACGGGTGAAGCGATGCCATCGGCGGGTTACCTTGAGGCTGCGGCGAGCTGCCGGCGGGCAGAGGGAACAGCCTGTCCCAAGCTGGAATAATCGACAATCAGCGCCGCCCGTCCGTCACCCAGAATCGTGGCGGCAATGATCCCCGGGACCTTACGATAATTGCGTTCCAGGCTTTTGACCACCACGGGTTCCTGACCGAGCACGTCATCGACCTGGAGCGCCGCCAATTGGCCCCGCCGGAGTTCCGCAACGACCAGGATAGCCCGGCTGGCATCCCGAACCGCCCCGGCAACCTCGAATTCATCGGCCAGCACGATAATCGGCAGCATACTGCCGCGCAGATGCAGGAAATCGCCGCGACCGGGCACACTGAGCAGTTGTTTAGGCAGCGGTTGCACACTCTCGATAATATTGCCGACCGGCAACAAGTAATGCTGACGCCCGACCACGGCAACCAGAACATCGACGATCGCCAACGACAGCGGCAGAATCAAGCTGAACCGGCTGCCTCGACCGGGGGTGGATTCGACGATGATCTGCCCACCCAGATCGGTGATGGTCTGGCGCACCACATCCATACCGACGCCGCGGCCGGATAGTTCCGTCACCTGCTCGGCGGTCGAGAAGCCGGGCAGAAAGATCAAATTGTCGATCTCGCTGTCCGATAACTCGGCGTTGGCATCGATCAGGCCGCGCTCTATTGCCCGGTTGCGCACCGCGTCCCGGCAGATTCCGATCCCGTCATCTTCAATGGTGATAAAGACTTGGCTGCCGACCTGTCGGGCCGACAGTAAGACGGTGCCTTCGGCGGGCTTCCCGTTGACAATACGATCTTCCCGCGGTTCGATGCCGTGATCGACCGAATTGCGCAGCAGGTGGGTCAGCGGTTCGGCCAGTCGATCGACTACCGTCTTGTCGATCTCGGTGTCATCGCCGCTCATCACCAGTTTGATTTTCTTGCCGGTCGAGCGTTCAAGCTCCCGCGCTACCGGAATCAGGCGCGAAAACGCCTCCTTTAGCGGCTGAGCCCGCACCGCAAGCGCGATTTCCTGAAGATCACGGATATATTGCGACATATCCTTGATCGCACGGAACAGGCCGGGGCGCTCGCTATCCGGGATGCCGGCAGCCTGTTGTTGTAAAACCGCCTGAGCAATCACCAGCTCACCGACCATGTTGCCCAAACGCTCCAGTTTATGGACATCGACCCGCACCGTCGGCGCGCGACGGTCGTTGCGCGTGGTGGCATCTGTGCGAGCAACGGGAGCAGGCAGGGGAATAACCCGGCTTGGCGG
>JBAWVF010000291.1:0-3724 GCA_037147415.1 Rhodospirillaceae bacterium
ATGACCGGCTGCGGCTTCTTCCTGTCGACGGCGCGCTTCAACAACAGCTTCATCGATTGTGAGGCCAATCTGCGTCCCTCGGCCGAGGCCTGCTTCCGCCTCGGCGCCATGACCGACCAGACCCGGATTCTGAACTTCTATGCCGAATGCTCGGGCGCGGTGCCCGGCATCCGCATCGACAACGGCTCCACCAACACCACCATTATCGGCCTGTTCTCCGCCACCGGCGGCGCCCCGATCTGGGACGCCACCGGTCATCGCGAATACATGGCCTTCGCCGCCGGCTATCCCACGAATACGTTTCTGAAGCGGACGACGATTACCGATTTGACCGTCGAAGGGCTGAATTACGCTACCCGCTTTGTCGAGGGGCAGAGCACGGTGACGCCGGATTTTACCGTCGCACCCTTGTGGCTGGTCAGCTCCTGGGCCGGTGCCGTCCAGGTGGTGCTGCCTTTGCCCGGCGACTGCCCTGGTCGGGTCGGCATCATCAAGAAGTCGGACAGCTCGGGCAATTTCGTCACCGTGACCCTGCCGGCCGGCTCCGGCCCCGACAACGGTGCCGTTACGCTGCGGGCCTATGGCGATCACATTATGATCATCAGCAATGGGGCGGCCTGGCATCTTGTGTCACGCCACTACGACACGCCGATCGGCGGTTGGACCAATCCCTCCGGCTCCGCCTTCACCCGCGGCCCGTTCAACGCCGATCCCTCCGTGCCAACAAAGGTGAGACACCGGCCCCCCGGAAGTTTACCCTTGAGGGCGTAGGAGATCAGTCCCGTGGTTATGCCCAATAAGGTTGTAGAAGCACAGGTAGCCCCAGGCGCCGTCGCGGAAGCTGGCCGTAGGCCGGCTGGAGAGACGGCGCCTGGGGCGACGAACCCGGAGTTTTTGGATCGCCCCAAACGGCGCACATTTTCCGCGCAAGAAAAGCTGCGCATCCTGGGCGAAGCCGATCGGGCGACGCGAAGCGGGGAGATTGGCGCGTTGTTGCGGCGCGAGGGGCTTTATTCCTCGGCCCTGGTTGACTGGCGACGGCAACGAGACGCGGGGGCCTTTGAAGCCCTGTGTCCGGTCAAGCGAGGGCCGAAGACGGCGGACGCCAACCCCTTGGCGTCCGAGTTGACGGCCCTGCGAAGTGAAAACAATCGGCTCAAGCAGCGCCTGGAGCGTGCGGAGGCGATCATTGACCTCCAAAAAAAAGTGGCGGAATTGCTGGGGACGCCGCTGGCTGCGATCGACAGCGACGGCAAGAGCTGATGGCCGCCGTCACGGCGCAAGCGGCGCCGGGCCAGACCAAGGCCGCCTGTGCGGCTTTGGGCGTGGCGCGCTCCAGCTTCTATCGTCGGCGTGCGCATTTGGCGCGACCGGCGGCTGAACCCCGCCCCAGGCCCCGCCCGGACCGAGCCTTGACCACCGCCGAACGAGAGGCCGTGCTTGAGCTGATGCGCGAACCCCGCTTTGTTGACTTGGCCCCGGCGGAAATCTACGCCAGCCTGCTTGACCAGGATGTTTATCTCTGCTCAATCCGAACCATGTATCGTATCTTGAATGAAAATAACGAAGTCAAGGAGCGGCGAAATCAGCTCCGTCATCCTGACTACAAAAAGCCAGAGTTGCTGGCGGAAGGCCCTAACCAAGTCTGGTCGTGGGACATAACCAAGCTGATGGGGCCAACCAAATGGACGTATTGCTATCTCTACGTCATCATCGACATCTTCAGCCGGCGGATCGTCGGCTGGTGCATTGCGGACGCCGAAAACGCCGCTCTGTTCAAAATGCTGTTCGATGACGCTTTCACCAAACACCAGGTTCCACCCGGCCAGCTTACGCTCCATGCCGATCGCGGCGCGCCCATGAAAGCCAAAGTCACAGCTCAATTGCTGGCTGATCTGGGAGTGACAAAATCCCACAGCCGGCCGCACGTCTCAAATGACAACCCGTTTTCTGAAAGCCACTTCAAGACTCTGAAGTATCAGCCGAAATTCCCTAAACGCTTCGGCTGCGTCGAAGACGCGAAAGCATTTTGCCGGGACTTCTTTTCCTGGTACAATCAGGATCATCATCATGTTGGCATTGGCCTTATGACGCCAGACCAAGTTCATTACGGGCAAGCCGACGCCGTCTACGCCGCTCGCCAGAACGTCCTCGACATCGCCTTCCAGAAAAATCCCGAGCGCTTCGTGAAAAAAGCCCCGCAGCCACCCGCAAAACCAACCGCAGCTTGGATCAATCCGCCGCTCAAAACGGCAAAAGCCCAAGCTTAAATTACACAGCACCCTGTCTCAAAATCGTTGACACGTTCCGTACCTCACGCCACCCGATGTGCCGTTCATTCGAGGATTCTTGGCCGCAGTGCGCGAGGCTGACCTCGATCCGGGTCCAGTCGGCGCGTGGAAGGTCAGTTGCGACGCGCGCCTCTATGCGCTCCAATTGGGCGTTCCAACTTTGGTGTTCGGAGCAGGTGAATTACGCCACGCCCACGCTGACTATGAACGGCTTGATCTCGATGAGTTGTTCAATGGGATGTACGCAATGAGCCGCTACTTCTCGCGGCCGGAGCTCTAAAGCGGGTCACCCCTGCTAAGCAGAGATTCGATGGCTCTGCCACGGATGCTTGTCTGAGCGTTCGTGGTTCATGGCACCGACGGCTTGCTTGATGGTGTATTCGAGGTCGTCGAGCGTATCGAAGGTTAGGTGCGCAAGGAAGTGCTGCTTCAGATCACGCCACGCGCGCTCAATGTCGTTAAGCTCAGGTGCGTATTTGGGTAGCCATTCAGGGGTGAGCCAGGAGGCCCGTGCGTCCAAGGCGGCACGTGAAGCTTTACTGGTATGAATCGGACCGTTGTCGATGACCAGTTTGACAGGCTTGGCCTTCATGCCCGGTATTGGACCAAATTCCCTTTCAATCCGCTCAAGAAGAGCAATAAAATCTCCACTACGCTTGGTGCTGGATGTCTCAATGATCAGTTGATTGTTGGTTGCGTCTTGGACACCAATCATGGCCACTTTACGGGCTTGGCCGGGCGCCTCGACCCGGATATCCGCACCTTTCTTGGCCCAGGCGTGGGCGAGGTAGGGATGGGTCAGAGCCTCGGATTCATCCTGGAACAACAGGGTAATGTCCCCTGCTTTGGCCTGTTGCTTCAGGAGTTGAAGCCGCAACCCCGACTGTTCAACCGCTTCGGCGTCTTGGCGGCCTTTGAGACTGTGCCGGGGACGCCTCCACCTGAAGCCCCTTTTTTTCTGAGCACCACGCTCAGCCGGGACTTGGAGATGCGGACCCCGGTCCGTTTCTCGATTTCGTCCTGCAGGCGCGGCAGCGTCCAGTTCGGTCGATCCTCCACCGGACACGTCAACAGCTCCGTTGCAACGGAAACCGCCAAATCGCCCTTGGTTGGAGCGCGTCCCGGTGGCGGCGACGCTCGCAGTGCATCGACGCCACCCTTGCTGAACCAGACTCGCCAACGGCGGACGCTGTCCGCACCCACCCCGTAAGCGGCGCTCAACCGATCGCTCGTCCAGCCATCCAAGGACAGCAAAATCGCCCGAGCTCGATCTGCTTCGTCGCGCCGACTGGACCCCGCAAGGCCTTGCAACGCTAAAATCTGCTCCGCTGTTGCTACTACCTGAGGCCGCGCCACCATACAAGAGCCCCCACCGCTGGTGCGTCATGACTCCGTCTATCATGTGTGGCATGGTCTTGGGAATCCTGCTTAGG
>JBAWVF010000292.1:0-3717 GCA_037147415.1 Rhodospirillaceae bacterium
GTGTTGCCGCTGCCATCGAGCAAAGCAATAATATTGGCGACGCCGCCGCCACCAAGATAATTGAACGCCGCCCCGGCAATCACTGGACCGATATTGATCGCTGACGGCAAATTCCGTGTTGCCGTGCCGTACCAAATACCGCTCACAATGCCCTTACGACCGAAGCGACCCGCCGTGGCGTTAAGGGAAGCCGAAGACAGCGTCCAATAACCATGCGCCAAGTCAGCCGTGACACCAAAGACGTCGATACTGTCGGCGACGACGAGCACATTGCTCATGTTCGCGATTCCTTGATTCGGTTTGAAGGGGCTTGACTGGCGCTGCTGTCGGCCGATCAAGCCGTCTCTGGCGGGCTTTGGCAAACCACAACAGCAACCGGGCTAGCCGCGGCGTTAGGCGATCGAACGCTCAGGCTGATTTCGGAAATCGTGGGCAGACCACCAACACCGGCACCGGCGGCATCAAGCGCCGCCTCATAGAACTGGCTGACCTCACATCCAAGATTGATCGTGACGTCGCACAGGTGCATTTTTTGGTCAGCCCGGAACTCCAGGCGCTTTGCCATGTGAGCAAAGTGCTGAATCCCGTTTTCACGGATAAACTGGCTGTTCCGAACGATCGATTTAAGTATTTGTTTTGACAGGGCTCGCGCCTTCACGTCTGCAGCCGACTCTGTGGCCTCAGACACCTGAACAACGATTTCGAGGTCAATTACCGTGTTGAAAGTCGGCGGCAGAAACCGCCCAGCGGATTCCCCATGTTCACTGGGCGTTCTGACGACGATCACCGGATAATCGCCCTGCCACAACGGCCAGTCCATTGGCGAAAACACGCGCAAGCCTGCCTCGGTATTCGCCGACTTCAGGGCGGACACAGCACTGTCGCGGATATCATCCCAATCGGTGAAGAAGACGGAGGTCATGCCGATTGCAGCCAATTCAACATCAGGCGAGCGCCGCCGTGACTGTCAACCCGAACCTCACGAACGATGTACTGGCCGCCCCGGATAACGGCAAACTCGCCCTGTTCGGGAATCGTTCGAAAATTAGCCGTCCGGACTCCAAGCATGGGAGATTCCACTGTGGCCGGGGGTTCAAATCCCATCGAGATATCCTTAAACGCCTCATCAAAGATACCGCTGATGACAAAGGCGTTGCCGTTTTTGTCGGTATAGCTCACAGGCTCGCCAAATACCGCTTGGGTCGGACCGACCACCAACCTGTCCCAGTCAATCACGCCCACACCCGCCACGGCTTATTAGGCCGCTCGATGGTGACGCTCTCCATCCCCGCCGGCGCATCGCCCTCAACGCGGAGATTGGCGTGCCAGCCGGGGATCGGCTCCATGACATCGCCCACCTGCTGATAGATCGTCCCGATGACATCGAGGGCGCAGCCGGGGGCGATCACGTCGCCATTTTCGCAGGGCACCAGCACGCCAGCGTTGAGCAGCGCGGTGGTAAGCGTGGCCTCGTCGGGGGCGCGGAGGTAAATGTCATTCATCGGGTTAATGCCTGGATTGCTGCGTTGGAGAGACGGCGGTCATAGAGACGGACGCGCTGGAGGTATCCGCTTTTCAATGATGCTATTACTTGGGCAGAGTATCCGAGCGTCAAGGTTGTATACCCTGTCAAAACACCAGAGCTAGCCGATGGATAGACAGATCCTCCGTTAACGCACATGGCACTATCTCCAGGCTTTACGGCCACAGCTACTTTATACTTAACCTTTGGGCTAAGTGCATTTGGATTAAGCATGTCTTGCGTTGCCGTACCGGAAACTTTGCTTAGGCTTCTTACACAAGAGGGATATGTGATAGAAACGGAAACAACAGTCCCATTGCTGCTATCCTTCTCAAGGCCAACGACAGAGGCGGCGTATAAACCGGCATAAATAAAATTTGCAATTATGGTAAATTCCGATGAATTATACAGTCCAGTTATTGGCAATGTGGCATAGTCTTGCGCCCGTGTGGCCTGGGCAGCCCCAGTTGGTATGTAACTTGTAGCAAAAGATTGGTTTTGTTGCTCTAGCTGCGCATACTGCACAGTTCCCGTTACCGTAAGCGTCAACGTCCCTGCCGTTGGAGTAAATCCATACACAGTTCTGTTTGGATAGCTGCCAACCCCCACAATAGTTGCTGAGGATGTTCCTGACAGCACGACTTGTCCTGTCCCGTAGAAAGAAAGCACGTAAAGATGAGCAGTAACCGTAACGCTCTGCGTTGAAAGATTTGCGCTATTTAGTAAAAAATTGGTTACTTGGTCCTCCAAGAGTAAACCAACAGGGCCTTTTGTAAAGGGGTCGTAGCCGAATCTTGGCACTGCTGCGGTGCTACCAGGGGCCTTTGCGTAAGCTGTCGCGGAAGACCCCGGCTCGAACTGAGCCCCCCAAAAATACACACCCTTCGTTCCATCACCTGCAAATACAGGGTACAAATTGCTATCTAAGGAGGGGGTTCCCGTGGAGCACGGCGCAAATACAAAAGCATTTGAACTTGTGGTGAAATCCATTGTCAAGCTAAGCCGATAAAAACTATTATTCTCCGCTGTTACCGCATAAGAAACTGACCCAGGTGTAAAGCCTGTGCCAGTTGCAGTTACGTTTCCGTTCGACAGATCGACAACAATCGCGTACCTTCCTGACGAATTAGAGCCGCAGAGCAAAGCGTAGCCGTATCCAGCATTTGCTGCGTAGATACTAAGTGTATATGTACCAGGAACCAATATTGTTAAAGACTGCTGGACTTGGTGCAATAGATTAGATGTACTTGGCACAGCCTTGCTTGCAGTCAATGTTCCAGTGGGAGAGTTTGCGGAATTTGCTGTAACTGTCGTATTCACGCGAGTCCATGGAGACGCAGTATAATTCTCCGATGTCACCACTAGGTTATTGAGCTTCGCGGTGGCAATCGCCCCTGTTGAGTCTGTATATGTAGCGCCGGACGATCGAGAGAAAGACTCCCCATTCAGAAAAGCCATTGCTGACGCATAATTCAAGTCTAACGTAGGCGCCGGCACAATAGACGACGACGGCATCAAAGCCTGTGACAGTCGGCCCAGCATTAAACTGGCCTCGTCACGAGCTTGATGATTCTGTCCGCACCCTGATTGACAGGGGTGCCGTGCGTGCCAGAGAGCAGCTTGATGTACCGAACGCCGAGGAACATGGACGGATCGATCCGAAGCCATATCGACGCGCCAACTGAAGACAATGCGACTTCAGACCCGCTCATGCCGTCCCACAGTGCATAATCCGTCCCGCCTGACGTCGGCGACACCGTGAACGTCAGGCTTGCCGTGGTCCACGCTGCCGGCATGATCAGCCCAACCAACGTCTGCCCGGCAAGGTCAACCTGGCCCGACAGGCTGGCGCCGTTGGCGATAGTGACGCTGAGGGTGGAGGCGTCGGGCAAAACTGCCGGAACGGTGCCGATGTTGACCACACCAGTCCCATCGGTCGGCAACTCGACCCTCAGGGCAGCCGCCGCCGTCCCGTGCCCGCTGGTCAGCACCGCTGATCCAACCGCAGTGACCAGCGACTGCAACGCTGTGATCTGGGTAGCCTGGTTGGCGCTGGTGGCGGACCCAGTTGGCAGCGGCGTTGAGGCCATCACTACGGGAACCGGATTCGCCACGCTAACGGCATTGCCACTGGCGTCAAACAGCATGGCTGCTTGCGCCACCCAATCGACTGGCGTCGCAGGAGTCTTCACGGA
>JBAWVF010000293.1:0-3637 GCA_037147415.1 Rhodospirillaceae bacterium
ACTTTGGCCACCTCGCTCTCTCAGCCAATGTTGATTGGTTTTCAGGCTCTGAGGGAAGCGGGGGTCTATACGGGATCGGAGACCGACGATGCAAAGACATGGTCCGGCCTGATCAAGTTGCCGAGTGGAAAATACAGCTATGATCAGTTCATGGCGTCGCCCGATGTCCAGAAGGAAGCCTTCGGCGCCTATCGGCAGTCGCGGTGGAATGCTATTAAACGCATGGGCCTCGATCAATATATCGGCCAACCGGTGCCCGGTCACCCCGATCAAGTGATCACGGCCGAAGGCTTGTTTGCCGGCGCGCACTTGGGCGGTGAGGGCGGGCTGAAGCGGTTTCTCGAAGGCCGGGGCGACCCGAAGGACAGCCTGGGAACATCGGTTGGTAGCTACGTCGCTAAATTCAGCAAATCATACGGCGATCAGTCGGCCCCGGTCGGCCCGCCCGATCTCGGCGAGTGGCAGAAACGCGGCATGGCCTTGGCCGCGCCCTATGGTCCCGATGTCCGCGACCACGTCCGGTCTCAGCTTTCGGTCGAGTGGAACCGCCAAAATGCTGCGTTGAACGGGGAGCGGCAAGACGCGATGGCGGCGGCACAGGATACCTCGGCGGCGGCCGGACAGGATGTCGCGCTTGATGCTTCAAGAATTTCGCGACTATTTTCCCCTGACCAGGCCGGCGCCGTTATTGATAAATTCAATCGCGACAAGGCGGCGGGGCAGGCACTTAATGCCGTTCGCTATGCGGCGCCCGACGATATTCAAAAAATCAGGGGGCAGTACACGACCGAGCTGAAGAATACGGAGGATTGGACCGAAAAGGCCAAGCGGGCGCAAACATTCGATCGCGCGGTTGCCGTGCGCGACAGGGCGCTTGCCGATGATCCGGCCGGATTTGTTTCCGGTTCCCCCACCGTTAAACCTTTGCTCGCTGCTATTGATCCCCAAAACCCCGGTCCGGGCACCGTGGCCTATGTTCGGGCCTCGTTAGCCGAGCAAGCCCGGCTCGGTGTTCCGGCGGAAGATCAACGGGTGCTGGCGCCCGGACAGGCCGACGATCTTATTCACAAGCTGACCAAAACTCCGCCGGGTGAAGTCGATATCGGCACGGCCATGGGTAAGCTCTTTGAAAATTACGGACCCTACGGCCATCAAGTGTTCGGGGAGTTGGTCAAGGCCAAGCTGTCGGGTGATTATCAAGTTCTTGCCACCATGGATGCGCCGGGACAGGCCGTAGCGCGGGCCGATCTTCAGAAGGTGTTGGCTCTGGAAGACGAAAAGGGAGGAACGGATAAAATCAAACATGCCGCGCCCAAGCTCGAAGTCGAAAAGATCGATAAACGTTTGGATGATGCCCTGGCCCCATTCCGAGCAACCACGGTCTACAATGACGGCGGCCCGGCTTTATTCGGCACGGTCAAGGATACTGTTAAAAAGTTGGCCTATGGTTATGCCTACCGTGGTCAAGACGGTGATGTTGCCTTGGACAATGCCGTCAAAGGCATTCTCGGCGCTAAATACGACTTTGAAGACGGCATGCCGGCCCCGAAGGGCATGATGTCGACGGTCAAGCAGGCCGCAGTCGCGCTCTTGAATGGTTTGAATCCGGCCGAGATTATGCCCGTTCCCGGCAATCCCGATTTAACCTCGGAGCGACGGCGGCAAATCGTTATCGACGCGGCGCGTAATGGTCGATGGGTGCCGAATGAAGATTATTCCGGCTTGGTGCTGATGGCTAAATACCGGGACGGTGCCTTTCTTCCGGTTAAGCGGGCAAATGGTAGCCCGGTTGCCTTCAGTTTTAAGGATGCCCCCGGTATTGCTGCCACGACAGAAAGCGACGGGTCGGACTTTAACTATGGAGGGCCGTGATCATGGTCGGACTTTATATCGGACAACCCTCCGGCAACGTCGCCTTGGAGGCGATGGGAACCGACGCCATTCCCGAAGAAAGCAGCTCGGTTCTTGGTTCCGTGTTCGGGCAAACGCTGACCGACAACCCGACCGCGCGGTTGGCGCGGACGATCGGGGCCGATTGGCGCACGCCGGCCGGCAACGTCGATCCGTTCCGATTTCCCGCGCTTGATAGCGCCGATTACGGCGAGCCGCCCTCGCCGCCGGCCGACCTGTTGAGCGCGGAGAAGGCCACCGAAAAATTTGGCATCAAGGGGCGTTTGAATTTCGATGCGCCGATTTCTGAAACCGTCGCGCGCTCGATTTCTGAACACAAGCGGGACGAGTTGGTGCGTCAGGATGTCATCGACCGCCGCGAGGGCGGGATCGGGACCGGTGGCGTCGCCCGGTTCGGGGTCGGCGTGCTGGCGGGGTTGCTTGACCCGCTCAATGTCGCGGCGAGTTTTGTTCCGGTGGTGGCTCCGGCCCGCATGGCGCAATGGCTGACTGAGGCGGGCGGCGCGGTGGCGCGGACCGGGGTCAGGGCCGGGGTCGGCGCAGCCGAAGGGGCGGTCGGTACTGCGCTGTTGGAACCGCTGAATTACCTGCTGGCGCGGCGCGAACACGACGATGTCGGCATGGGCGACAGTTTGCTGAACATCGCGATGGGATCGGTGCTCGGCGGCGGACTTCACGTCATCGGCGGGGCGGTCGCGGATCGGGTCACCGGAAAATACGCAAACCCGGTCACGCAACGGATCGAGGCTGCCGGTCCGGATGGACGGGAAGCCCTGTTTCGCGGGGCTGTGGCAGCGGTGGCGGAGGGGCGCCCTGTCGATGTCGCCCCGGCCTTAAACGCGATGGAAGCCGGGCGTAGCGCCTCCGAGCGGGCCTATGACGCCGTGCCAGACGGGCCGGCGGGCGAACCGCCGCTCTCGGCCCCTCGCCCGGCCGGGTCTCCCGATCAAGCTGTTGGAGGCTCTCTCGCGGATACTGCCGGGGCCATTTTGCGCACCCCGGAGCCGGTCGGTAACGGCCATATAGGTGCTTCCGACGCGCCCGGCAACGGTACCGCACTGCCGGCCGCGTCGGCGGTCGCGGATGAAATGGCACGGCGCGGGATCGTCCGGGCACAGCTTGATGCGCACTTGGCAAGCGGCACCGTCCGCCAAGCGCAAGAGCGGGCCGATGCGGTCCAAAGCCGGATAAAAGAACAATCGGACCGTGTTGCCGAACTGAACGGGCGGGCGCAAGACTTGCGCGCTTCGGCCGGGGCCGAGTTGCCGGCGGCTGATCATCTGTCGATGGTCGGTTTCGATCACGACACGGCGCAGATTATCAAGGATTTGCAGTCCGCCTTATCCGATCCGAAGCTTTCAGCCCCGACCCAGGCCGAAGCGGAGCGGCGGTTGATCCAGGTGGTCGAGAGTTCCCGCGCCGAGATCGAACAAGCCCGGCCGGCAATCGCCGAACGGGCGACGGCGGCAGAGGCCGAAGCGCGGGCGGAACAAGGGCGGCTTTCGGCCTTGGAACGGACGCACGCTCAAGCGCTCGGAGAGGTTGACCGTCTTGCCAAAACGGCCGGGGTCCAGGCGCGGCGGGTGCGTAATATCGAGCGGAATTCCCTGGATGCGCTGGCGGAAAGTCAGACCCGCCGCTTCGAGCAACCGGACGATCTGGCGGCGGCCAAGATGTTTCAATCCACGCATCGGCGCATTTCAGCGCCTCCGCGACCGCAGCTCCC
>JBAWVF010000294.1:0-3633 GCA_037147415.1 Rhodospirillaceae bacterium
GCGATCCAGGCCGCCCGCCGGCTCGACCCCGACCGGCTGGTTTGGACCCTGGAAACCTACGCCCTCGCCGAGGAGGAAGCGCCACCGCCGGTTGAACCCGCGCCCGAACGCTTCGTCCAGGGCATCTGGGATGGCAGCTACACCGCCTTGCCCGAAGTCGCGGTCGAGGTCGGGCAGATGATCCATCTGACCCCGACCAACCTTCTCACCCTGTCGCGCGCCGACATTGAGGACACCGCGCTCGTGGTTGGCGTCGTGGTGGCCGGGGCCGCTGCCGGTCATGCCGCCAAATTTTCTGTCGGCCGTGCGGCCGGGGGGACGGTCGATCACCCGGTCGAGCGGCCCGACTGGTCGGCGCTCACCGAGGACGGTGCCGCCACCCTGGTTCCCGGAGCCTCGTACTTCCTGTCCACCACCCTGGCGGGCGGGATCACCCGAACTCCACCGACCGTGCGCGGTCAGTGGGTCGTTCCCGTCGGTCACGCCGTGGCGCCCACAGTCTTACACGTCACCCTCGGCACCCCCGTCAAGCTTTAACATCGTAACAAGAAGGAAACCTGACAAATGACGACCTATCGTCCCGTCGTATTGATCAATGGAAAGTTCACGCTTTTGCCGGCCGGCGACACTTTGTCGGCAAAAGTGCAGGAGGTTGACATCATCGACATGGTGGCCAAAGACATTTTACTTGCCGGTATGGTGGTATATTGTTCGGCCGGCTTTCAGATCATGAAGGCCAAGGCCGACGACGATGCCAAGGCCGAAGTGCTCGGTCTGGTCGCCGCTGCCGCCGCGATCGATGCCTCGGTTCAGGTTCAGACCGATGGCGTGCTCGAACTGGCCGATTGGACCGGCGTGGTCGGGGCCACCTCGCTTACCGCCGGGGCCGATTACTATGTCGACACCACCGCCGGTCAGCTCACCGCCACCGTGCCGAGCACCGGCAACCTTGTCTGCATCGGCCGGGCGATCGCGCCGCAGAAGCTGGAAATCAGCATCCAGCGCCCGATCAAGCTGACCTGATGTCTCCGAACGACCGGCCTCGGCAACGGGGCCGGTCGCTCTATTCAGGTGAAAGGCTTCTTGTTTTTAAAACTTCTTCGGCAGTCCAGCTTCCTTGAGCACAGCGTTTGCCGTGTGGCGAATAACGACACGCGAGGGAACCGTAAAGCTTCGATTGGTAAGCGGACTATGCCATATCTCATGACTGCCCTTTCCGCACCGCAGAAAAGTGCATCCAGCTGCCGTCAATAAATGCCGTAACTCCCGATCGAATGTTTCACCCATTTAAGCTGCCGCCAGCTTGATTTCTGTCGTGCTCTTGGCAACGACATGGATGATCACATCATCGCCCGGGTCAGCACAGCGGTTTTCAACGATCATCTCCAATGCGATCGGAACCACCCGTTCCACCAGAGCATCGAAGTTTTCCGCTTCCGTGACAACTGGAATTTCCTGGTTTTCCGCCCACCACCAGCCGGTCTCGGCGTCCCAATGAGCATCGAAGACAAAGGTCTTAGCCATTCGGCACCTCCGCTTCACAGGATAACCCGGTTTGAACTCCGGCAGCAACCGGTCCGATTTCAGCATGCGGGAGAATTCATGCGCGTCACCTTGACCCTCGGCGGCAATGCCGCTGCCGGCCTGCGCCAGGAAGCCCAAACCCTGATCTCGGCGGCAAGCGACGCGGTGGCCGAAGCCACGACCTCTCTTCAAGAAAAGCTGCGGAGTCAAGTCGTCGCGGCCGGGCTCGGTTCACGGCTGGCCAATACGTGGCGCAGTAAACTCAATCCGCCGATCGGCAGCATCGTTTCAGGCGCTGTTTGGACCGCCGCTCCTTTGATTATTCAGGGCTTCGATGATGGGGCGACAATTGTTGCCCGCAACGGCAGCAACTGGTTGGCGATCCCGACCAATAATGTCCCGCCGCGTGCTCGGGGCTCGAAGGCTCCCGGCGGTCATCCCCGCCGCTTAATGACGCCGGTCGAGGTCGAAGCCGCGTTCAATCGTGATCTCCGCACCATCCTGCCCCCCGGTGGTCGGGTCGGCTACCTCGTGATGGACCAGTTGGTTGCCGCTCGTTCAGGACGCGGCTTCCGCCAAGCAACCGAGCGCCGCCTTGCTCAAGGCCGGAGCGCGCAACCGGTTCTGATGTTCGTGCTGGTGCCGCAGGTGACCTTATCGAAACGCCTCGATATCGCCGGAGCGCTTGCCGCGATCGAGGCCGAGTTTCCGGGGATGATTGAACGGCAGTTCAGTCAAAACACCTGATCGCCATCCGCAAGGCAAAACCGGAGACTGCCGATGCCCAGTCGTCGTGAATCCGTGTTGCAGGCTTTGCTTGCCACCTTGACCACCGTGCCCGGCGCTACCGTCGAACGGGAAAGCGCTATCCCTGAGCGGGTTTCGCAGGGCGGGCTGATAATTCAACGGGATGGTGACCCCGGCACGCCCGAGATCATTCTGTCGCCTTTGACTTACTGTTACGAGCATGCCGCCCGGCTGGAAGTGATCGTCCAGACCGGCCAACCGGCGGCCCGCGCCATTGCGCTTGACGGGCTGTTGCGGGCGATCGGCACCGCGCTGGCGACCGACCGAACCCTCGGCGGCACTTGTGACTGGTTGGCTTGGGGCGCGCCTGCGGTCGAAGAACTACCGGTTAACGGCGGCGCTCCGGTCCGGGCCGCGACCGTGATCGTCACCCTCAGCTACAGCACCAGCGATCCGTTGGGCTGATCCCACACCTTATATAAGGGAGTTTCATCATGAGTCGTGCAATCGGAGCAAACGCTCAGCTTTTATCCAAGTTTGAAGCCACTTACGGTACCGCACCGTCCGGCAATTACGCCCGGCTGCCCTTCATCAGTTGCGATCTCGGTTCGGAGCAACCGCTTGAAGCCAATGACGTGCTCGGTCTTGGTCGCGACCCGCCCGAGCCCTCGCGCGGCGTGGTTACCGCCCAAGGCAATGTCGTGGTCCCGGTCGATCTCCGCGATATCGGGCTGTGGCTGAAAGGGCTGTTCGGGCTGCCGACCACCACCGGCACCGCGCCCGCCTTCAGTCATGTTTTTACCAGCGGCGCCACCGCGCTGCCCTCGCTGGCGCTCGAAGTCGGCATGCCGGACGTGCCCCGGTATTTTCTCAACACCGGCTGCATGGTCGATAGCATCAAGTTTCCGTGGGCAACCAGCGGCAAGGCCAATGCCACGGTGGCGGTGATCGCTCAAGGTGAGGCCAACGCGGCGACGACCGGCGGCGGCACCCCGACCAGCCGCGTCTTGCGCCGCTTCCAGCAATCGATGGGCGTGGTCAGGAAGGACGGTAGTGCACTCGGCAATGTCACCGGCGGCGAGCTGACCTATGCCAACAAGCTCAGCGCCGTCCGTACCATTCGCGATGACGGCAAGATCGACGGTTGCGATCTCGGTGTTGCCGCCTGCACCGGTCAGATCAGCGTGCGCTTTGCCGACACGGTGCTCCTGGACGCCGCCAGTTCGGGCACGCCGGTCGCCTTGTCGCTCGGCTGGATCATCGACGCCGACAAGTCGCTGATCATCGATCTGCCGGCTGTCTACTTGCCGAAAGCCAAGAACCCGATCAGCGGTCCCGGCGGTATCGAAGCCAAATACAACT
>JBAWVF010000295.1:0-3592 GCA_037147415.1 Rhodospirillaceae bacterium
TGATGCCAGAGGCCGCAGTAGCGCACCTTGTGAAAGCCGCTGGGCAGGACGTGCTGGAGAAAACGGCGCATGAACTCTGGCCCGGTCAGGCGGCAGGTTCGTGACTTCTCGGTGCTACCGTCGCGTGGCTTGACCTTGAAGGTGACGCCGTGGTCGTCGAGGGCGATGATCCGGCTGTTGGTGATCGCGGTTCTGAAGACGTAGCGGGCGAGATAATCGAGGACAGCCTGCTCACCATCACCCCAGGGAGTGCAATGGACGACCCATGGCTTGGTCCAAACGGTTCTGGGCACGGTGTCGGCAAGGCCGTCCTTTGTCAAGCCGGCACGCAGCTTGCCGCGCACCAGCTTGGCGAGGGCCTTGACCGGAAATAGGAAGTCGAGCTTGGCCGGATACCACTGGGTGCCGTCCTGGGAAAGGGTCGTGCGGCTGGAAGGAACAGAAAACTATCATAAGGAAATAACCCTTGATTCTTCTTGGCCGCGGTGACTTATCTAGCGACTTATTGCGCTCGCCCGTTCCTGCACCGGGGGGCGCCCTCGTGATGAGCTGTCCATGAAAATTACCAGCACCGAGATTGCCGACGTAAAACTGATCGAGATGTCCCGGCACGGCGACCCGAGAGGTTTTTTTTCCGAGGTTTACAACCGGCGCCTCTACCACGAGGCCGGCATCGACGCTGCTTTCGTCCAGGATAATTTCTCTTTGTCGGCAACCGTTGGCACGGTGCGCGGCCTGCATTTTCAGTTGGCCCCCCATGCGCAGGCCAAGCTGGTTTGGGTGAGCCGCGGTCGTATCTTCGACGTGGTGGTCGATCTGCGCGAAGGCAGCCCGACTCGTGGCCGCTGGGTCAGTGCGGTGCTGAGTGCGGAAGCTTGGAATCAATTCTACATCCCCGCTGGTTTTGCCCATGGCTTTTGCACACTGGAGCCAGACTGCTGTGTCCAGTATAAGGTTTCCGGTCAATACGCTCCCGAGTGCGACCGTGGCGTGATCTGGAACGATCCCGAATTGGGCATCGCTTGGCCGGTGACACCGGACGCGGCGGTGCTGTCCGACAAGGATCGGCGACTGCCGCGGTTGGCCGAGCTTGGCGTTGTCTTCCCGGTGTGCTGAACCCTTTATCCGAAATGTCCGTGCCGAACGGAGACGATCTTTGAAGCTCCTGCTTACCGGCGCCGCCGGGTTCATTGGTTCCGCGGTTTATCGCTATCTGCGCCGGCACACCGATGTTTCGGTGGTCTGCCTGGACAAGCTGACCTATGCTGCCAACTTGGCCAGCCTGGGTGACGGCTACGACGACCGCGAACGCAGCTGGTTCGAGCGCGTTGACATCGTCGACCGCGACGCGGTCGAGCGGGTGTTCCGCGAGCACCGGCCCGATGCGGTGATGCATCTGGCGGCCGAGAGCCACGTCGACCGCTCGATCGACGGTCCGGCCGCCTTCATCCAGACCAATATCGTCGGCACCTTCACGCTGCTCGACGTGGCCCGCCACTATTGGGCGGCACTGGAGCCGGAAGCGCGCGCGCGCTTCCGCTTTCATCACGTCTCGACCGACGAGGTTTACGGCTCGCTCGGCGACACCGGCGCCTTCACCGAGGAAACGCCCTACGACCCGCGCTCGCCTTATTCGGCGAGCAAAGCCGCTTCGGATCATCTGGTTTCGGCCTGGCACCACACCTACGGTCTGCCGGTGGTGATCAGCAACTGCTCGAACAATTATGGCCCGCACCAGTTCCCCGAAAAGCTGGTCCCGATGATGATCCTCAATGGGCTGGAGGGAAAACCGCTGCCGGTCTACGGCAAGGGGCTCAATGTCCGCGACTGGTTGCATGTCGAGGATCATGCCGAGGCGTTGTGGACCATCCTCAGCCGGGGCCGTCCCGGCGAAACCTATAATGTCGGCGGCAATGCCGAGCGGGCTAATATCGACGTGGTCAATGGCATCTGCGCCATTCTGGACGATCTGTTGCCGACGGCGCCGCCCCATGCCGGCCTGATCTCCTATGTCACCGACCGGCCCGGCCACGATCACCGCTATGCCATCGATGCCACCAAGTTGCAGCGCGACTTGGGCTGGACGCCCCGTCACCGTTTCGGGGACGGGCTGACCGCCACCGTACGCTGGTATCTCGACAACGAGACGTGGTGGCGCCCCCTGCGCGGCGGCGTCTATGCCGGGCAGCGGCTGGGCCTGTCCTCCGATGAACCGGCGGCAACTCCCGCCGCAGCCGGTTCATGAGCATGCCGGCCCCTTTGCTGATCTTCGGGGCCGCCGGTCAGGTCGGCGCCGAACTGTGCCGGCTGTCCACTTCCGGGCGTCCGGTGGTTGGTCTTGAGCGGACAGCGGCCGACATCACCGACCCGGCCGTGGTTGCCCGCGCCGTCGAAACCCATCGGCCGGCGGTGGTGGTCAACGCCGCCGCCTACACGGCGGTCGACCGCGCCGAGAGCGAGCCCGCCGCCGCGATGGCGCTCAATCGTGACGGCCCGGCCCATCTCGCCCGCGCCTGCGCCGCCGCCGGCATACCGCTGATCCACCTGTCCACCGACTATGTCTTTGATGGCGAGAAGGACGGCCCCTATCTGGAGACCGACCCGGTCGGCCCGCTCGGCGTCTATGGCCGCACCAAGCTTGAAGGCGAGCGGGCGGTGCAAGCGGCATGGTCGCGCCACATCATTTTGCGCACCGCCTGGGTCTATAGCGCGCGGCGGAGCAATTTCGTCCGGACCATGCTGCGCCTGGGCCGTGAGCGCGAGGAACTCGGCGTCGTCGCCGATCAACGCGGCTGCCCGACCGCCGCGGCTGACATCGCTTCCGCCATCCTGGCCATTGCCGGCCGCCTGGAGGCCGGTGTTTCCGATGACGGTTTTGGCGTCTTTCATTGCTGCGGCCGGGGCGCCACCACTTGGTATGACTTCGCCCGCACAATTTTCGAGCTGGCGGCCCCGCTGGGCGGGCCACAGCCACGCTTGCGGGCAATCACGACCGCCGATTACCCCACTCCGGCGCAGCGGCCCCGCAATTCAGTACTCGACACGTCGCGGCTGGAGTCGGTATACGGCGTCACCATGCCGGCTTGGCGCGATAGCCTAGCCGTGTGTCTTCTGGATTTGTGTGCGGAACATTTGTGTGCGCAACGATTGTCCGGGGGCTAGAGCCAATGTCGATCGGCTCGTGAGTTCGAATAGAAACTCTCGAACAGGTCTCGGCGTGACTTTGCTCATGGAGCAAAACAGGTCTTGACCGATAAAAAGGCGGGAAACGACGATGAAGGGAATCATTCTCGCCGGGGGATCGGGGACACGGCTCTATCCGATCACCCGTTGCGTCAGCAAACAACTGCTGCCGGTCTATGACAAGCCGATGATCTACTATCCGCTGAGCGTCCTCATGCTCGCTGGTATTTCCGAAATCCTGATCATCACCACCCCCGAAGACCAGCGCGCGTTCCAGCGTCTGCTCGGCGACGGCAGCCAGTGGGGCATTGCGCTCAGCTATGCGGTCCAACCCCATCCGGGCGGTTTGGCCCAGGCCTTTTTGATCGGCCGGGATTTCATCGGAGGTCACCCCTGCGCCCTGGTGCTG
>JBAWVF010000296.1:0-3570 GCA_037147415.1 Rhodospirillaceae bacterium
CTCGGCCCGGCACAGCAGGATCGAGGGCTGGATCCCGACCGACAGCAATTCCTTGACCGAATGCTGAGTCGGTTTGGTCTTGAGTTCTCCCGCCGTCGAAATCCAGGGCAGCAAAGTCAAATGAACGAACAGCGCCTGTTCCGGTCCGATTTCGTTACCGAATTGTCGGATCGCTTCCAGAAAAGGCAAGCTTTCGATGTCACCGACCGTGCCGCCGATCTCGCACAACACAAAGTCTTCGTCCGCAAGATCAGCGCCGATGAATTCCTTGATTTCGTCGGTGACATGAGGAATAACCTGGACGGTTGCGCCCAGATAATCGCCCCTGCGTTCCTTGGCGATAACCTGCGAATAGATGCGCCCGGTCGTGATATTATCACTCCGTCGCGCCGCAACGCCAGTAAAACGCTCATAATGGCCCAAATCAAGATCGGTCTCGGCACCATCATCGGTGACGAAGACTTCACCATGCTGATAGGGGCTCATGGTGCCGGGATCAACATTAAGATAGGGGTCAAGCTTTCGCAGCCGCACCGTATAACCGCGCGCCTGCAAAAGGGCGCCCAGCGCCGCTGAGGCCAGCCCCTTACCCAAGGAAGAAACAACACCGCCGGTGATAAAAATAAAGCGCGTCATGAGGTGTAATTACACAATTAGATTGCACACACAAAAAGCGCTTTACTGAGCGACCGGAGCCGAAGGAACCGACGGCTTCGCAGGCTCGGCCGGGACCACGGGAAGCGCAGGCGCCGCCGGAAGGTTCGTCGGAGCCGTCTGCTCGATCAACGAAATCGGTGCATTATGGTGACCGGCCATGATCGCCAGTATGATGCTGGTGAGCATGAACATGCCGGCCAGTATCCCGGTTATCCGGGTCAGCAGGTTGGCCGTGCCGCGTGCCGTCATCATACCACCCAGGCCGCCGCCACCGCCGATGCCGAGACCACCGCCTTCCGACTTCTGAATCAGAATGACGCCGACCAGCGACACCGCGATCAGCAGATGAATGACCAGCACCACCGTTTCCATGACTTGCCCTTACCGCCGGAACCGCTACGCGGTTCTGAATTTATGTCGATCACCCAACTATGAACACCCGCGGTACCCGAAGGCCCCGCGAGAGCGACCGTATCGTTTTAACCTGTTCCGACCCCATGCGCTAGCGGCAACTCGCCGCAATCGCCCAGAAATCGTCGGCCTTGAGGCTGGCGCCGCCGACCAGCGCACCGTCAACATCCGGCACCGCCATCAACTCTGCGGCATTGGACGGTTTAACCGAGCCGCCATAAAGGATACGCACCCCGGCCCCGTCGGCAAGGCGCTTAAGCAAATCCGCCCGGATCAGCGCATGAATTTCCGCAACATCGGCCGGAGTCGCATTGCGCCCGGTCCCGATCGCCCACACCGGTTCATAGGCAATCACGGTATTGACTGCGGTCGTTCCGGCTGGAATCGAGCCTGCCAACTGACGCCCGACCACAGCACCGGCCTCGCCGCGCTCCCGCTCAGCCAGGGTTTCGCCCACACAAATAATGGCAATCAACCCGGCGGCATGAGCCGCCACAGCCTTCGCCGCCACCAAAGCGTCGGACTCGGCATGATCCTGACGACGCTCGGAATGCCCGACGATAACATAGGCGCACCCGGCCTCGCGCAACATGGCCGTGCTGATATCACCGGTATGAGCACCGGCCGTCATCGGGTGGCAATCCTGCCCGCCAACCGCAAGGCCGCTGCCGGCCACCGCCTCGGCCACCGGCCAAACCAGAGTCGCCGGCGGACAAACCAGCAAATCAAACGGCACCGCACCGGCCGCTTTCACCCGTCCGGCCAAATCGCCGGCCAACGCCAGACCATCGGCGCGCAGCCCGTTCATTTTCCAGTTACCCGCAATCAGCTTCCGTCGCCCGGCCATGTCCGCCCCGTCCGTTCAAGTATTTCCTCGCGTATGCCGGTCTAGCAAAACCGGAAAAAAAATTCCATACGGGAAGCGGGAAATCATGCCGCCGGTCCCGGTTATATCCAGCCTTGCAAGATCAGGCCCGAACACCGGCGTCATGACAATTTAGTACTTAACAATTTAGTATTTAACATGAGTGCTTAACGGTCACTCACCCCCGCCTCGTCGAAAGTCGCCATGCCGGACAGGCACGCCACCGCCGAACGCAGCACCGGCACCGCCAGCGCCGCCCCCGAGGCCTCGCCCAACCGCATATTGTAATCGAACAGCGGCGTCTTGCCGATCTTCTCCAACAGCTTTTGATGGCCCGGCTCAACCGAGCGATGCGCAACCACGCAATGATCAAGTAATCCCGGCTCAATTTTATAAAGCACCGCCGCCGCCGCAGTACAGGTATAACCATCGAGTACGACCGGTGTGCGTCCCATCCGCGCCGCCAGCACCGCCCCGACAATAGCCGCCAATTCAAAGCCACCAAAACAGCTCAGTATTTCCAACGGATCGCCAAGAGCCCGGGCATTGGCCTTCATCGCCGCTTCGATAGCCACGATTTTGCGCTTTATGCCCTCATCGTCCACCCCGGTGCCCCGTCCGACCCAATCCGCCGCCTCGCCCCCGAACAAAGCCAAGCATAACGCCGCCGCCGACGTAGTATTGCCGATCCCCATCTCGCCAAGACACAGTAAATGCAGATTTCCTTCGACCGCCATCATACCGTAGGCCATGGCCCGACAGCACTCTTCTTCCTCCATGGCCGGACCGGTGGTGAAATCAACGGTCGGGTTGTCGAGATCGAGTTCATATACTCTCAGCTCGGCATCAACGACACCACAAATCTGGTTGACCGCGGCACCGCCCGCAGTGAAATTAGCAACCATCTGGCGCGTGACCTCGACCGGAAAAGCGGAGACTCCATGCGCCGCCGCCACTCCGTGATTACCGGCAAACACCGCAACCCGGGCGCGCCGCAGCTCCGGCGGGTTGCGTCCCTGCCAAGTTGCCATCCAAGTCGCCAATTCTTCAAGGCGACCAAGCGAGCCTTGAGGCTTGGTCAACCGGTCTTGACGCGCCGCGGCTTTGGCCGCCGAGTCGGCGCAGGCTCCCGGCAATGCCGAAAGCATTGAACGTATTTCCTTGAAGCTCGGTGTCGATTCCTGTTCGGACATGGTCGCGGCCTGCCTGCTGCTCATGAAATGTAAATGCAATTCCACACCATGGCAGGAACGAAGCGCGCCGTCAAAATCCGTTCGAGCCGAGGAGGATATTGGAGTATGCTGGTTCCGTTGCGGCTGCGGGACATAGCGGGACAAGAGGAATCACACCATGACCGGCGAAGTGGAAACGGTAGACAAAGGAAAAGGTAAAGACAATAAAGCCCGCATAAAGGATTTGGCGCGCCATACCGATGGCGCTTTAAGAATTATTAATCGAAAACTAGATGACCTTGCCATCGGCCAAGACCAATTGCAACTCACCGTAGGTGATATGCAAGCCGATGTCTCTGCACTGAGAGCGGGTCACATCTTACTTAAGGCCGGGCAAGACACGCTTAAAACCGATGTCAATGAACTGAAGACGGGACAGGCCGAACTCCGGGCCGATGTCAATGA
>JBAWVF010000297.1:0-3558 GCA_037147415.1 Rhodospirillaceae bacterium
TCAAACTCCTACTGCCACCCCGGCATAGCCGGGGGATCTCCCATTTGATTAGTCTGTAAGGCCGCCTCGCTAATGCTTTTTCGCCTAATGCGTATTCAAATGTATTCGATACTTTGGCTAATGCGTTGCGCTATGCGGGCTAATTGATCGGCGCGTATGACGAGGTTTATGCGCCACCGAGCTATCCGCAATCCCCGATTTGATAAGAACGGGGGGCTCAGCGCCACCGCCAACACCAGCAGCGGCGTGCTCGCCCCGGCCAGGCGTTGTCACTGGTGCCTGTCACCATGTCCGGCGCTGGTGCGCCAGAGCTTTCTGCGCCACAGCCGGTGGTGGCGTGATGGTCGTTACCCGTGAACTTCGTGCCCAAATCCTGCGGCTGAACTTAGCCGAGCACTGGCGAGTCGGCACCATTGGCCGGTTATCTGTCGCTCGGCCTTGAAGTACGCCAAACGGTGATTCTTTATATGCTGAACGCGAACAACCAATGCAGCTCGGACTTTTCTAACCAAGAAGAGGCACGAAAGACGGTGGCAGTTCGCTCCAGGTCGGACAATCACGACTTACACATGGCACCGGTCACTTACATCGCAATTTATTATGTGCAGCACATCTAGGATAAATTGCGCCTGAATCGGGGCTTCAGAAACATCATGCATAAGAGAATATGGACGAAAAAAAACGAAAAGAGGCAGCTGCATCCTTGTTGAAAGACATGGAAACGGCCGCAGCTCGAATGCGCGAATTGATCGTCGCAATGCCTCCGCATGATCTGCTTGGCTACATCTACGCCCAGCGCGTGATGAAATCGATGGCAGACCAAAGCGCCGATCAGGAGCAACACGAAGCGGAAGGACAAAGTGACCTGATCAATGAAAACCAGTTCTTACTGGAGTACGTACACGCGGTTCTCGCGTCAGATGCCGCTCCAGCGCAAATGACATTCGACGAAGGTCGGTGCGCCGAGCTGTTTGAACTTGGCAGCAAACTGCGAGAGTTGGCCATGTTTTTCGCCATGGCAACGTCCGCCGACACCAGGGATGGCGTCTTCGGCCCCGACACGGCCGACATTGAATTTCGCGCGAAATCCACCTGGGTCATGCTACGTGGCAACCGCTACCAAGTTTTGGAAGAAGAGTTCTACCGCTACGTTCTCACTCCTCACGATGATGTACTGAAAGAAGTGTACGGCGTCGGTGCCGCCGATATCGCGGAAGGCTTCCAGGCCATGGCTGACGCCTCGCGTTCTGGGCATGCCGACGCTATCACGGAAATGACGAAGCAGTTTGAAGCAGCACAGGCCTTCGCTGCGGCACAGAACAAGCCTTTGGAAGAAGTTATGGAGGCGTGGGTTGCGACCGATGCGGAACAATCGATAGCCGCTGGGCGGGCGATGGATGACATGTTTCGGGGCGGCATCGCCAACGTAAGCCGTCACACGAAGCTGCCGCCGACGCTGCTGGCGGACTTGGCGTACCGGCGCGGAGAAGAAGCTGAGTTCTTCGCTGCGGGCGATTTTGCTGGGACACCATACCGGACACTGCCTGCCCGGAAGAAGCCCCTAATCCAGCTTGAATCGGACTACTACGCCGTCGATCCGTGCTTCACCCGCGACGCGGGGTATCGTGCGCTTCTCTACAATCTCCTTCAGCGAAAGCCAAACTATAAGAAGACCTTCGAAAGTCGGCAGAAGACGATGAGCGAAGCTGCATTCGCCGATATTCTCGCGGCTCAGCTTCCCAGCGCCACGGTTCTCCAGGAGGTCTACTACAAAGACCCTGCCAGCAAGCAGTGGTCCGAAAACGATACCCTCATCCTGATCGAGGACGTGTTGTTCTTGGTTGAAGCCAAGGCAGGAGCGGCTGCCTCCATCGCGTCACCAGCGCTTGATTTTGGTCGCCATGCACAGTCCATGCAAGACTTGATCCTTAAGGCGTACAAGCAGTGCGAGCGCTTTTTCAGCTACCTGAATTCAGGGGATGAAGTGCCGCTTTTCCACCTTGTCAATGGCAAGTATGTAGAGTGTGGTCGTGTCCGTCGCTCCGATTACCGAGTGATGGTGCCGATTGGGCTAACGGTCGAGTCGTTCTCTCCCTTTTCAGCTTACTGCAAGGAACTGCCGCAGGTTGAGCCGCTACTTGGGAAGCATGCCTTCGTTTCCCTGTCTATTGACGACCTGTTCGTGCTAAAACGATTCCTGCCAACACCCGGCTCGTTCGCTCATTACATGGAGGTTCGACAGGCGGTGGCGGGAATACGCCGCGCTCATCTCTTTGACGAGCTCGACCACTTGGGTGCGTACCTGAAGAGGAACCGATTCGATCAGGACATCGCTGACCAGCTGAAGGGCGGCCAGGCCAACATGGTCATGTGGGATGGCATGAGTGAGAGCGTCGACCGAAGCTTCGAGGGCGAGGACTGGGAAATCCGACCGTTTCCGACTCAGGAATTCCCGGAAGAGGTGCTGAAGCTGCTAGAAGCACTTGGAGATACACGAGCGCGCGGATGGCTTTCTGCAGACAGCCATATTCGTGACCTGGGAAAGGAATGCCGGAATAATCTGGGAAGGGTTCTGTTCGACCTTCGCCTATCCCTGAACCAGCATCCCGGCCGTTACTTTATTCTGTCCGGGGACGGCGAGCCACTCTTCGTCTGGCTTAATCAACAAAACCAACAAATTGATTGGACAAAAGTGAATGACAAGGCCAGCGCAGCAGCGTTGGCCGTCAACGCTTCTAACGTCATCGGCGTCATGGCAGATGTTAGTCCCGATGGAACTTACCACCGGGCGCAATCTTTCGCAGTGCACATACCGACGGAGCGAACGGAAGAAAACGCCGACATTTACGAAGACGCCGCGCGAATGGCTCAGCACACTCGGGCGGTGAATCTCAACCAGCCGAAAAACATCATCCCCCTAGGAAAGACCAAAAAGCCGGGGCGAAATGATCCGTGTCCCTGCGGCAGTGGCGCGAAATACAAGAGGTGTCATGGCCGTTAAGAGCGAACTGTGTCTGCTGATCGATGCCAGTTTAGGATTTCACTTTTTTGAATGGCCTTTAGTATCGGCAAACGCTGCAGTCCTGTCTCAGAGTTGCCCGTGGCCAATGTTCGCAATGCGGATCGGACGCCGCCAATTGGATGACAGTTTATTGGAACCTCGGCAGTGAAAATCTTTCTGTTGCCCGAAAGCTGCCACCCATGAGCACCCGCAACTGGTCTTGAGTCCGGGTACTCCGGTTGGCGAAATCAACGCCACATTGCCGACTTTTCGGTGTACGCCCGACCGACTGCATTGGAGCAACCCGACCGATAAGTTATATAACTGAACCTCGCTCTCGTCTTGGATCGGCAGTTCGAAATCTTTCAGGCGAAAACCGCAGAAACTGGCAGGTATGAGTGACCTGGTTAACCGGGCATTGAACATCTTCAAATTGAGGGGCGTTTCCGATGGGATCGGAAGATCGTCCTGGCATTGCATTTGCGCCTTCGCGGTATGGGTAAAGCCAGTCCAGCGGGGGTTTACCACCTTTCCCCCAAAGTTTTGATGCTGGATTG
>JBAWVF010000298.1:0-3483 GCA_037147415.1 Rhodospirillaceae bacterium
CGGCGGTCGGAGCGTTCCAGCGTTGCTCGCCATTATATAGAGTGAGCAGCAACACTGGCGGCAGACGATCACCGGTCTTCAGTTTCCTCTCGACCACGATGTGTTGCCACAGCAGCCCCTCATAGACCTGAGCCCGCACCGCCATCCACCAGTCGCTTCGGGACTGAAACTCAAAAAGCAGATACAGGTAAATTTCGCCGCCTTCACCCGTGGGCAGCCGCCAGATCACGTCGCCCTCGCGGCGCTTGTCCCGGCGCCCATGGAATTTGGCGTTCACCCGCTGCATTCGGCTGAAATCAAGCCCGGCCGCCATGGCCTCGGGCACGAACTCCCGAACCAGCCCTTCGACCATGAGCGGATGTGAGAACAAGCGTTGGTATAACGAGTCAAAGTCAGCCATAGTGGAAAAAATTGTTATTGCCGATCCCGCAGGCATATCAGGTTTCGTCCCGGCCCGACAAGCCATGACTTTCATCATCACGCCCGGAGACACAACCTGAACGAGACATATAAATTTGATTGCAATATAGTACGTTGGGTATGGCAAGTGCCTCACCCTCTTCACGGCTGATCGAAGCACAGGTACCCGGCGAGACTGAGAACGGTTAATAGGTTTCGTAAGATGTTAGGAAATCGATGATACGTCGGGCGGCATAGCCATCGCCATATTCTTCGATCGGGCGGCGCGGCCTGTAGTCAGGTTGCGTCCACAAGCGGTTCCATCCGCATTCGATTGTTTCTGTCCACTCAGTCTCGGCACGCAAAGTTATGCACGGCTTGCGGTGGAAATATGCTTCTTTTTGAAGGCCGCCTGAGTCAGTTAGAACCTGCGTGCAAGCATCTAGTAACCGGGTCATGTCGAGATAGCCGATAGGATCAATCACCAGCAAGCCGTCGAGAGCAAGCCCAAATCGTTCAACAGCAAAACGGGTGCGAGGATGGATTGGCAGCACAATCGGCTCGTCCCGAGCTTGGCTTCTTAAATAATCGAGCAGTGTACGCAAGTGATCCGGGGTGTCGGTATTTTCAGCCCGATGAATCGTGGCAAGCGCAAAACTACCGGGTGCCAGTCCGAGGTGAGCGAGAATCGTAGAGTTCAGTCTTGCCTGTAAAATTGCCGTCAGTGTGCAATCATACATTACATCTCCTACCGCGTGAACACCTGACGTAATTCCTTCGGCGGCTAGATTCGCAACTGCTGTGCGGGTCGGACAGAATAACAATGTTGAGACATGATCCGTGACCAGACGATTAATCTCTTCGGGCATCCGGCGATTGAACGATCTCAGGCCGGCTTCAACATGCGCGACAGGAATATTGAGCTTGGTCGCGACGAGAGCACCTGCAAGTGTGGAATTAGTATCACCGTAGACCAGAACCCAGTCGGGACGCTCCTCAGTCATGACGGCCTCTAGCCGCTCCATCATTCGGCCCGTCATTTGGCCATGGCCGCCACCACTTATACCCAGGTCATAGCCGGGACGTGGCAGTTTAAGTTCTTGAAAAAAAACGTCTGACATCTCAGGGTTGAAATGTTGACCGGTATGAACGATGATCTCTACCAATTCCTGCCTTTCGGCAACGGCACGACTGACCGCAGCCGCTTTAATAAACTGCGGGCGAGCCCCGAGGACGGTCACTATTTTTTTCAAGCGCATGAGCGGGGACTCATCAACGAACCAGGGGGCGTTACGCAAATGTAGAGTTAGCATGCGCCGGGGCATAAAGGCCAAGCAAGCGCCTACCTTCGTTCTCCCAACAGCACTGCCGTGCTGTTGCCAAAGAGCGCTGTTTGAACGCGTCAATCTCTGCGGCCTCAAAAGTATTAATCGTCGCCGCTATCATCTCGGGGCTATGCCCGGCAGTCACGAGCCCGACCTTGTAAGATGTTGTCAACTCGCTCATTTCCGCCGCCGGACCGACGCAGAGCGCGAGACCTGACATCATGTATTCGAAGAACTTATTCGGCAAAGCGAAGTTACTCTGAGGCTTGTCAGTCGGCCAGATTACAATCCCGATATCGGCTTCACTCGCAGCATCTATTAACTCATCCGGCTTAACAGGAGGCAGGAATACCACCCGATCACACAAACCAAGGGCTACAGCCAACCGCTGGAGAGAGTCGACATAGTCAGGCAGGCCGATGCCGCGCATAAGCAATCTGCGGTCGGGGCGCCAGTGCGCGACGCTCGCAATTAACTCTTCAAGGCAGCGATCTGAGGCGTAGACACCCTGGTACAGCACTGAAATTACGGGGCCGGTCGGACAGAAGGGCATTGATCGATATTTTGGTGTGTTACGGATAACGACCGGTATCGTGCCCAGTTCGTAGGTGTCGCTAATCAACTTCGCAAGACGATCACTAACGGTGATCACATGACGCGACTGATGAATCAAACCGCTTTCGATTGCCCGAATGAAAGGTGGAAATAAGATTCGCCAAGACAAGCGGTGAGTGTTCTCGCCAATGGCGAATTCATGGCTGTCATAGATGAACTCACAGCCGATGGATTGTGCCGCTCGACTGGCAATAGCCAGCGCGGGCCAGTCATTCGCATGTATAATCTCCGGACAAGTTTCTAAAACTGCGCGGTACATCTGCCGATGCAGACCACTTGCCCAAAATCCTGGAAAAGCCAGTTTTTCCGAAATACGGGCTGGCGCCTGTCGCAACAATATATCAAGGCGATTGTACCATCCCGGCTGTGGCTGTCGAAATGTGCGCAAAACCCCGCCCATATCGTCCTCGCCAAAACCAATGGCAGAAACAGAGTGCCCCGCCTCTCGGAGCGTTGAAATCTGGCGGCTGACCCGCGGATCACGTGGAATAGCAGACAGGGACAAGATTGTGACGCGCATTGATACAGCCTAGTTTGCAAAGAACAATGGACAAACTATTTCACAAATCGGCTTCGCCGTCTATAGCCGGGTTGCTCTGCGGAGAAAAACGCTTGCCTCGTGTGTGCACTTAAAGATGTTATTGAGTTAGGGACCCTCGAACCCGCGTCATGATGCAGACCTCTCTATGTCATTGAAAATCAAATGCCTGCTGATCAGAAGACTCCGTTACCGGACGACGTGACGGTCCTGCGCAAAGGTCAAAACCAGACAATTGGGCTTCCGGGATCGCCCAAGGAGCACCTTTACAAATTTGAGAAACCGTGATGGTGCCGGAGCCAATCAACCGAAGCACCGTCATTTTGTTGACCTTCAGATGGTCGACGGTCTGCTCCAGGGTCAATTCACCCCGGTCTGCCATCTCGCCGGCGCGGAAGACCTCAATGCGAAGCTTGTGCAACCGATTACTTTGGCGTTTTTCCGCAGCCTGCTAAGCTCGGCTCCTGGCTCGACATGGCGGAAATCGAACTCGCCATTTTGACGACGCAATGTCTGGACCGCCGCATTCCCGACAAACTCACCCTCGAGGTCGAAACCGGAGCATGGATGAAAACGCGAAATGCCGAAAACACTAAAGCCGACTGG
>JBAWVF010000299.1:0-3448 GCA_037147415.1 Rhodospirillaceae bacterium
CCACGAGTCCCGTGTCAAGCCTCCTGTTCCACAGGGGGGAACCTGGGCAGTTACAGATACTGAAGACAGGCTTTTGCATGGGCGGATCAGTGGCCCGCCATGGCCACGATGATACTCAGCGTCATCGACCGCATGATCGGTGCAAAGCCTGCGAGGCACACGGACGGGTATCGCGGCTGGCGCTCAACCCGGCATAGTCGTCGAAAATGCGCCGGTTGCGGCAGCCGCCATGGTCCGCTTCAGGCGTTCCCGCGCTCCGTCGTCAATACCTTCGAAGGCCAAATGGATGCCGCTGCCGTCACTCAGCGTGCCGCTTCACCCATGCGACGTATTTGTCCATCCAAGCTTGCAGGAAAGCTTTGCTGCTCGGGCCGATGTTTCCGGCTTCATCGAACAGTCCGTCCTTCATTTGGATGAAAGCTTCGGGTTGTCCCAGCGTTGGCACGTCCAGGTAGGCGAGAATGTTGCGCAGGTGTTGCTGCGCCATGGAGGTGCCGATGGCACCGACCGAAACGCCCAGGACACCTGCGGGCTTGCCCGACCAAACGCCTTTGCCGTAGGGACGCGAGGCATGGTCGATGGCGTTCTTGAGCACGCCGGGGATCGAGCGGTTATATTCGGGCGTCACGAACAGCAATCCCCGAGCCGCCGAGATTTCCGCCTTCAGTCGAGTGACGGATGCTGCCGGCACCGCGTCGTCATCCTGGTTGTAGAGCGGCAGGTCGCCGATTTGAGGCTGCTTGAAGGAAAATTCCGGCGGCGCCAGCTTCACGACGGCGTCGGCCAACTTACGGTTGAAGCTGTCCTTTCGCAGGCTGCCGACGATGACCGCGATCTGATATTTGCTCATGATGTTCTCCATGAGAATAAAAATGAAGGTCGGTCCGACCTCTTTAACATAAGGTCGGTCCGACCTCTTTAACATAAGGTCGGTCCGACCTCTTTAACATATTGAGTATGGTGCTCCGTGCCGGCAGGAAACTCAACAGCGGGATATGTCTTCGGGTTGGTTCGGCTGATTTATGCACCAAAGCCAAGCCGATTGGCAATTCACCAACGACGACGCAGGGATCAAACCGAAGCACCTCTACCCGTCAATTTAACAGTTTCGAACCGCCGGGAGCGTGCCACAGGCCGTGCGCAGGTTCAACAGCTTCTAGTATATCTGTTAAGGTGAATGGTTTATATAGCAATGTTAGGCCAGCTGATCGAACTTTTTCTATAACATATTGATTAGTGTCTCCAGATATTACCACAGACCTGAAGTCGCTGTTACATATTTTTCTTAAGCACAGTATTATATGAATTCCTGTTATGCCAAGATCTAACCAAAAATCGGTAACTACGGCACTTATTCTTATATTGTTACTACTTTTTCTTAAGCTTACCATAGCTGAGACAACTTCTAAGCCAGAGCCGTCTATCACCATATAGCCAGCACCATTCAGCACTAACTTAAGAGCTGCACGGATTTTGTGATCGTCTTCGACAACGACAACTATCATTGTCATTGCAATGGCCTCCATAGAATGAAAGTAAGAGTTGATACGATAAATATCACATAATTACGAGCAATCCTGCCGAAGCACTAATGCAATTCTCACAAACTGTATTTGACAATGATATAAGGTGTAATAGTAGTTCATTAGCATCCATTTCTACTTGGCGAGATAAAGAATTCAGTGCAACCTTGTCGGTGTCGCTCAGAGAAAGAAGATTTAATCGACAACCGATTCCCTGACAGAATACACAAACCCCGATGTCGTATGTGTCCTGATGTTTTCTATCTGACAAACGCACATGGACCTCCACAGAGCCCATGTCGATTTCACCACAACTTGTTGCATTTACTAAGACATCATGTCCGTTCAATTTGATGGCTTTGATTGCGCCGACTCCTTGGCCCATCACGTCAAGCTGCCCCATGCTTGCCTCCCTATCCCGGACCAAACCTGACCATCATGAAACATCGGTGGTTTCCCATGGCCCTGCCTTCCGGCCCTCAAAACAGAACCCCGGTGGCTACGACCTTGCTTTGCTCGATTAGATACGGTTAACCACAAAGTACGTGAAATAGAATATCATAAAATGTAGAAATTATTAACCCTGTCCATACCGATTCAGCTAAATAATTCACAGTCTCCGAACAATACTTAATATTGATTCAATATGGCTTTATTTTTACATTTAGGCATCCAATCTTACGCATTAAGACCCTTAGATTATGGATCCGAGTAGCAACTGATACTTCTGCCGAACTCGTCAGACAGTAGTGGGCGCACAGCGCCCCTCGGATGGCAAGCGCCTGCGGACTTGCATTCCGCCGCTGATTTTGCGCAGGGTGACGGGGTCGCGGATTTCCTGTTCGCTGACGATCACGGCGTTGCGCAGCAGGCCATGATGGTCGAGACCGTCGGCGACGGCGGCCGACAGACTATCCAACGGCTCTTTCCGAAGCTACCCCGCTGCCCCACATTTTCGCATGCTCTCGCTTTATTCCCGTGCGGGGCCAAGCGCCGTCCGGGCAAATAAAAAGACCCTGCCGTGAGGAAGCGCGGCAGGGTCTTCGTCCGCGAAGCGTAAGCTCAGGCCGGGAAAGTCGCGAACTGGATCCCTGCCATTTGTTGCGCGACGCGCACCACTTGGCAGCTGTAGCCGAATTCGTTGTCGTACCACACGTATAACACGACATTTCGGCCATTAGCGATAGTGGCTTGCGAATCCACCACGCCGGCATGGCGCGAACCAACCAGATCGCTCGACACGATTTCCGTCGAGGCGATGTAGTCGATCTGCTCCTGCAACTCAGGGCTCAGGGCACAGTCGCGTAAATAGGTGTTGAGTTCTTCCTTGGTGGTCGGCTTAGCCAGCGTGAGATTCAGAATGGCCATGCTGACGTTAGGCGTGGGCACGCGGATGGCATTGCCGGTAAGTTTGCCGGCCAGCTCCGGCAGCGCCTTGGCAACCGCCTTTGCGGCGCCGGTTTCGGTAATCACCATGTTCAGCGGGGCGCTGCGGCCGCGGCGCTCGGCCTTGTGATAGTTGTCTATGAGGTTCTGGTCGTTAGTATAGGAATGCACGGTCTCGACGTGGCCGTGCTCGATGTTGTAGCGGTCGTTCACGACTTTGAGCACCGGCACGATGGCGTTGGTGGTGCAACTTGCGGCGGACAGGATTTTATCATCGTCCGTAATGTCGCTGTTATTAATACCATACACGATATTCTTGAGCGCGCCTTTGCCCGGTGCGGTCAGCAACACGCGCGCCACGCCGGGGCTTTGCAGGTGCAGCGACAGACCGGCCTCGTCGCGCCACGAGCCGGTGTTGTCGATCACGATGGCATTCTTGATGCCGTGCGCCGGGTAGTCGATCTTGTCCGGGCCCTCGCCATATATCACCTTGATGAAATTGCCGTTGGCGATAATGCCGCTGTGTTCGGTGTCTATGG
>JBAWVF010000300.1:0-3444 GCA_037147415.1 Rhodospirillaceae bacterium
CCGTTCAACCGAGCTTCCGCGGCGGCTACGCGCCGCGCAAACTCTTAATTCGTTGTCAGAGTATTTAGTGACTTCAGACCAGAGCGCGAACCCACAAAAATTCGGCCACGACCTCACCAAGCGAATGGCGGACGAGCTCTGCTACGCCGCAACGGGCAAAGTCGAGCTCAGACTGATGCGTTGTTGACGGTCTGTCCGATTGCTGGCAGTGCTAGGCATGCTGGCTTTTCAGGATACCGGGTTTGTCATGGATATTTCGACCGTCTGGCTGGGGGCAAGCCTGCTAATCTGCTTGGCGGAACTCGCCTTGCCGGGACAGGTCGCGATCGGCATCGGTCTGTCCGGACTTCTGGTGACGCTGCTGCTTTGGTTCGGCATCCTCGACACTTGGCCGGTGGCGGCGCTCGCTTCGCTGGTCGGGTCCATCCCGATCATCCTGATGGCGCGGGCCTTTTTTTCGTGGATGATGCCCGGGGATACGGCGGTCCACTCCACCGATGAGGACGGCGCTCTCGAAGGCCGGCGGGTCAAGGTGGTTGAGACCATCGAACCCGGGGGCGAAGGACGCGTTGCCTTTGGCGACAGCACTTGGCCGGCTATTACCCTAAAAGAACGACTGGTGGCCGGGCTGTCAGCGCGGTTGTTGGTGCGCGCCGGACTGGTTTGGGTCGTCAAGCCGATCCCACCCGACGATTTACCGGGCTCGCCGGCCGATGACCAACCCGATCCTGGGCCCCGTTCGTAAGGAGATTTCATCATGTTACTGATGTTCACGATCGCGGCCGGCATTATCCTGATCTTAGGCATGAGCACGATTATCGTGGTGCCGATGCGGGAAGCCTGCGTCGTTGAACGTCTGGGCAAGTTCCAGACGGTGTTGACGCCGGGGGCGCATCTCCTGATTCCGTTTCTGGACAACGTCGCCTATCGGCACGAGATGCGCGAGCAGGTGATCGACGTGCCGGTACAGAGCTGCATCACGCGCGACAACATCCTGGTCCAGGTCGATGGCATCGTTTATCTGAAGGTTCTCGATTCCGAACGGGCTAGTTACGGCATCGAGAACTATCGGCTCGCCGCCATCAACCTTGCGCAAACGACCATGCGCTCGGAAATCGGCAAGCTTTCCCTCGGCAATATCTTCGCTGAACGGGAAACTCTCAACGAAGCGATCGTCCGCGAAATCGACAAGGCTTCCGACCCTTGGGGCGTGAAGATACTGCGCTACGAAATCAGGGACATCACCCCGACCGACGATGTCATCCACACGCTGGAAAAACAGATGGAGGCGGAGCGCAAGCGTCGTGCCGACGTCACCAGCGCCGAGGCCCAGCGCGAAGCCACCATCAACGTCTCCGAAGGTGAACGGGCGGCCGCCATCAACCTGTCGGAAGGCGAGAAGCAGCGCCGGATCAACGAAGCGACCGGCAGGGCTGAAGCCATCGGCATCGTCGCCGACGCCACCGCCGCCGGCACTCGTTTGATCGCGGAGGCCATCCGTCGCCCGGGCGGCGACGCGGCGGTGCGGATGAAGCTGGTCAGCCAGTATATAGAAACCTTGGGACGAATCCTCGCCAAGGCGGAGGTCACGGTGGCCCCGGCGAGCATCGCCGGCTTTCAGGGCGTTCTGCAAGCTGTTATCGGCGGAACCGCGAATGCGGCAGCGCCATCGGCCGGAGCCAAACCCTCGCCCCGGGTTTCAGGTTCCGGCGCATGACAGATTTCACCGCTCTGATGCATTCGAAAGGAACCCTCCTCATGGCCATGGATGTTGACACCGGTCTTAAGATGTTCTGGGGGCTGCTGGCCTTTTACGTGCTGGTGAAACTGGCAACCGCGGTTCGGGTCGTCCCCACCAAATCGGCCTGCATTGTCGAACGGCTTGGCAAATACCGGGCGACGCTCGGCCCCGGATTTCACACTCTGCTCCCGTTCTTGGACAAGGTCGTCTATATCCGCGACCTCAAGGAGATGGTCATCGACGTGCCGCCCCAGGCCTGCTTCACCCGCGACGAGGTGAAGGTCGAGGTCGACGGGGTGATCTATCTGTCGGTGGTCGATCCGGTCAAGGCCAGCTATGGTGTGGTCAATTATGGTCAGGCGGCGATTCAGTTGGCCCAGACCACGACCCGCTCGGTGATCGGGACACTGGATCTCGACCGTACCTTCGAGGAGCGTAATTTGATCAGCGCGCGGGTCGTCGACGTGCTGGATCAGGCGGGGCTGATTTGGGGCATCCGGGTTCATCGTTACGAAATCAAAAACATCACGCCGCCGGCCACCGTCCACAAAGCGATGGAGGCACAGGTCACCGCCGAGCGCAACCGACGAGCCATCGTCGCCAAATCGGAGGGAGACCGACAGAGCCGCATCAATCTGTCCGAAGGCCAGAAGGGGGAAGCGATCAACCGCTCGGAGGGCGAAATGCAGCGGATGATCAACGAAGCCCAAGGACAAGCGGCGGAGATTTTGGCCATCGCCCGGGCGACCGCGTCCTCGATTGAAAAAGTGGCGGCGGCAATCGAACACGATGGCGGTGCCGCCGCCGTGCGCTGGCAGTTGGCGGATGCCTATCTGGAAAGGTTGGCCGTCATGGCCAAGAGTAATGCCAAAATCTTCCTCCCTGCCGACTTGACCGACGTCGACGGCCTTCTGCGCTCGCTCGATCCCGAGGGAGAACTTGACCTTGCCCCTGATCAACGCCGCTCACATGGGGGTAGCAGGCAAGAGGCTTGTTAAAGAGGTCCCGACGCCCAGGCGCCGGGACCCATCATTGTGCACGGTCATCGCCGTTCCCGGCTGCACCGTGTACCCGTAAGAGGAGCAAAAGGCCGGGCGCGGCTGCGCGACTCATCTGGGGTTGAATTTTTGGCGCCGGTGTGATTCCCTGACGGCATGGTCAAGCCGCCGCCAGATATCGATGCGATAGCGCTACAAGCTCTCAAGCCGTTGACGCTCGGGCTGCTGGAAGAGAACGCCCGGTTGTCCACGGAGAATGCCTCTTTGCGCGAAGAGATCGCTCGTCTCAAGGGGCTGAAAGGCAAGCCGGAGATTAAGGCGTCGGTGAAGCCCTCGGGCATGGACAAGGCGACGGACGCGGGCTCTGGCCGCAAGCAGCGCCGTGAAAAACGGCGACGCGGAGCCAAGAAGTCGACGGCACCGGTCGAGGAACGGGTGGTTTCGGCAGCAAACCTTCCGGCGGGGGCCCGCTTTAAGGGCTACGAGACCTTCACGGTTCAGGACCTCAAGATCGAGGCTCGGGTGGTGTGCTATCGCCGGGAGCGTTGGCTGCTGCCGGACGGGCGCACGGTGGTGGCTCCGCTGCCGGCGGGGATCGGCGACCACTTCGGCCCGGAGCTGAAGCGTTTCATCCTCGCCCAATACCATCAAGGTCAGACGACGGTGCCGCGTCTGGTCGAGTTGCTGAGGACGCTGGGGATGGAT
>JBAWVF010000301.1:0-3431 GCA_037147415.1 Rhodospirillaceae bacterium
TTCTGGAAAATACTATATCTAGTGGGTGTGTGCGTCAAGCCGATAGGCATGGCTTCAACCTCGCAGCCGGGGCACGAAGCGCGGTACATGGCTTGCGTAGTCTCGATATTCTGGAAATGCCGTCCGCAAAATATTTTCCTCGTAAAGAATACGTACGAACTGAATGGCAAACTGTGTCGCCAGCAACAGGAATGACGGTATCGAGATGACCTTGATAAACAGCCCGAGGATGGCGACCGCCTCGCAAACATAGAGAGGATGCCTGACTATGGCATAGGGTCCGGCCATCACCAGAGCGCGGGCCTCCGGCAACACGCTGAAGGATTTGCCGAGTCGGTACAACACACAGGCCGACAAGATGCTTCCAATGATAATTAAGGCCGTTGACACCATCGACCAAACAGCGCCCAGCTCAACCGGCGGAAACAGATTCAAGCCGACCGTCAAGAAGGCGCCGATAATAGCCAGGATATTGGGCATCGGGTCGGGGTAGCGATGAGAAGGTTTAAGCCGATTGATCATCACGATAATAAGCAGAATCGAGAAAACCAATCCGGACGTGATTGATAAGACCGCCAGCCAGGAGTGAAACGCCCCGCCTCGCCCCGGCCAGGCGTCGATAACGTTGGTAAGAGCATTAACCTGAAATGTTCCGACAAAAGCGGTCCAACCGATCAGCGGTAACTTTAAAATCAAATCAAGTAACCGAGAGCGCTTAACCCTGATTACTTCATGTTGGCCGGTGATCGCGTCAAGATCGGGACCGGGACTCTGGAATTCTACCATCGGAGATACGGACTTTCAGCAAGCGACGATGGACCCTGGCCGAGCGGCTTGATAAAGTCAAGGAAGTCCGGCCCGACCACGCCGGTTCGCTTGACGTCATCGCGCCGACACCATATGTCGAGACGTGGGCCCCTATTTACGCAGTAGCGAACGACATGGCGATTCTTCCTTTGATCATAGCTCCCGACCCGCGCCTCAAAAAACGGGCTGCCCCGGTTTCCGGGGTTGACGCCGGCATTGCCCGGCTGATGGACGACATGCTGGAAACAATGTACGACGCGAACGGTATCGGCTTGGCGGCGCCGCAAATCGGTCGGCTGGACCGCGTCATCGTTGTTGATATCGCCGATAAGAAAGAAGAACCGCAACCGATGGCGCTGGCCAATCCGGAAGTGATTTGGGAGAGTGAGGACGCCGCCGAATATAACGAGGGTTGCCTTTCCTTACCCGAGCAATATTCAGATGTAGTTCGGCCGCGCGCTGTTCGGGTGCGCTATCTGGATCGGGACAATCGGCCCGCTGAAATTTATGGCGAGGGATTGTTGGCAGTCGTTCTTCAACACGAGATCGATCATTTGGAAGGCGTGCTGTTTGTTGACCGTATTTCCTTGTTAAAGCGGAACATCATTATTCGCCGCCTTCAAAAATGGAAGAAATCGGGGGCCTATGCCTGAACACGATGAGTTACCGGAGCGGAAGCTGCGCCTTGCCTTCATGGGTACTCCGGATTTTGCGGTTCCGGCCTTGCGCGCCTTGATCGAAGCCGGTCATGACATTGTCTGCGTCTATAGCCAGCCGCCGCGTCCGGCCGGGCGGGGGCAGCGGCTTCGCCCATCGCCGGTTCAACAATTGGCCGAGTCGCACGCTTTGCCGGTCCGAACGCCGAAGTCGCTCCGCCCGCCTGAAGTGCAGGCCGAGTTCGCCGTGCTCGGGTTGGACGCGGCCGTGGTGGCTGCCTATGGGCTGATTCTGCCTGTACCCGTGCTGGAGGCACCCCGACTCGGCTGTTTGAATATTCATGCATCATTGCTGCCACGGTGGCGGGGGGCTGCGCCTATTCACCGCGCTTTGCTGGCCGGCGATCGGGAGACCGGTATCACCATCATGCAGATCGAGGCCGGGCTCGACACCGGGCCGATGCTGCTGCGTGAAGCCGTCCCGATCGGTCCAGACAGCACGACTCAAGGCTTACACGACACTCTTGCACAGCTAGGCGCGCGTATGATCCTGGCTGCGCTCGACGGGGTATCCGCCGGACGATTGCACGCGGTACCGCAACCCGCAGAGGGCGTGACTCACGCCGCCAAGCTGGAACGCGACGAAGGCCGTCTTGACTGGACCCGGCCGGCGGTCGAGATGGAACGGCGGGTGCGTGCGCTTACCCCCTGGCCGGGCGTGTGGTTCGAGGCCGGTGGTGAGCGCATTAAAGTTCTGGCCGCCGAGTCGCTTGACGCGGGCCGAGCGACTGCGCCCGGCACCATGCTCGATGATCGTTTGACCATCGCGTGTGGGCAAGGCGCGTTACGGTTGCTAATGGTCCAAAGGGCTGGTCGCGCCGCGGTCGATGGCGCGGCCTTTCTGCGCGGATTCCAGGGTGGATTTGTGATGTGAGTGATATGAGCCTCTCGCCCGGCGGTCCGCTCGCAGGTATTTGCGGGCTTCAGCAAGCGGCATGCCTATGACCCGCGTGCTCCACCGCATCCTTTATGTTGACGACGAAGTTATATTGCAGAAGGTCACACAAGTCACTCTGGAGCGGCTTGGCGGGTTTACCGTTGCGGTTGCGGGTTCAGGTGCGGAGGCACTGAGTATTGTCGGGGCGTTTGCACCCGACTTAATACTTCTCGACGTCATGATGCCCGGTATGGATGGCCCGACCACGCTTCGAGCTTTGCGGTCACGATCGGACAGTGCCTTGATCCCCGTGGTGCTCATTACCGCCAAGGCCCAAGCATGCGAAATCAAACGTTTCAACGACTTAGGTGTTGCCGGGGTGGTAACCAAACCATTCGAGCCGAAAGAGCTGGTTAACATTTTGCGGACCCTGTTGGCTACATATGTTCAGGCTTGACTTGTTGCAAGTCGAAGAGTACGACCCGGTTATCGCTCTAGAAATATTATTGAATTTCGGTTTCTGAAAGGGCCGGTATTTAATAATAGTTGTAAGAGCAGTAATTAAAGCGTATTTTATAGAAAGTGTATTGTCTCGTGTTCCACGGGCCAATAACTCTATTGAGGAAAGATTTGTCGAAGTGAGGTTTTTGTTAGTGTGACTTCAGGCCGGGAATGGCCGATTTGCCGCTCTTGTTTTAAATCGACGTTCACAACCTTATCATTTTGACAGCCCGTGTCGGTTAAAAACAGGCTGCACCAGTATCAGCAGGCAAAAAACATTATAATCTCGCCATACCCGGCCATACGAAAGCCACTTTTCACGATTATGTCGTGACCAATCGAACAAAAAGTAAGCGGATAATTCACTTGACTTTCTGTGCAATTGTGAGGCAGCTTGGACAGTGAGAATCAGCTAGATGCGAAGCGAACTAATTATTACACACCACTTATGGAAACGATGCAGCTTTATTACATTATCGAAGAGTATCATCAATGTCCAGTACGGTAGTTTAGAAAGATTAAATTGTCCG
>JBAWVF010000302.1:0-3404 GCA_037147415.1 Rhodospirillaceae bacterium
CACACGTCACCTGAAAACCTTTCCGTGCGACAGAAATCCGCCGACAATGCCCGCCAGCCATGGTAACAGAGCCGAAAGCCTCCGCCATGACTTGAAAGGCGAATTGCCCATGAACAAGAATGAGTTCGTCGCGGTTATCGCCGGCAAGACCGGCCTGTCGCAGGCTGAAGCCGGTCGTGTTGTCGACGCCGTGCTGGGGACTGTGACGGAGACACTGGCAAGCGGCGAGGATATCCATCCTGTCCCTGTGCACTACGGAGAAAAGGCATGACGATGCAACGATTGGGGGTCGATGAAGCGATCAGCCTGTCAATCAACCAGCTGCTTGGCCCCGTCGCCCAGGACCAGTTTTGACCGCCAATTCAGAACGTAATTTTGCGTAGTTCGGGGCAACCATTGGGTAATTATTCGGAAGGCTCCAGCGTATTCTGTACTCTTCTGGAGTCATATTGTAGGAGGACATCAAGTATCGTTTGAGCATTTTTAGCTTTTTGCCATCCTCAAGGCAGATGATGTAGTCTGGATAAATTGACTTCGTCACTGGGACAGCGGGCTTATGCGTTTCCATGACCGGGTGTTCGACCCCTCTGCCTAAAAGCGCGGCGTGAACGTCGCGGATTAACCGGCCAATTTCTTCCTTTGGCAACCGATTATTGCGCAAGTAAGAACTCACGATAGCCGCCGTCCCCTCCAATTCCATCGATCCTTCAGTGGCAGCGTCCCAATCGGGGGACATTCGCAGCCGTTCATACACCGTTTCGAGTTCGGGGGCCTCCCTGCCCTGACCGCTTCGATAGCCCAAGAGCCTCGCCGCGACGTCGTATGGTTCGTCATGGGTAGCAAGAATCCGATGTTCTGCGGGCACACTCTCGACCATAACCCTGTACCTGCCGACATGATCAGCCGGGTTCTTTCCGAACACCTTCTTCAGCGTCAAAGCCACGCGGCAGAAATGGGTTTCAAGTTCAGGCACCATTTTGTCCATCCGAGGCACCCTATGATTATACCGGAAGCAAGCTCTTTGAGCATCCAGAAAGCATGCCCATCGCCTTCTCTGTGTGGAAGCTGATTTGGTCGTATCCGTCGATGATCGCCCGCTTTCTTGGATCATAGTTCCATGAGCTTGCGACAGGTCCGACGACGACGTCATACATATGGGGTGCCTTCGCCCTGCGATGATCCTGCCCCTTCGCGAGCCTATGGTGGCAAATTAGGTTCCAGAAGGAGGCAGTTGCGTTTCCGAATGCCAAAAACGAAAGGTCAGCTAATTTTTCTCTGTCAACCTCAATTTTCACTACTGCAGCCTGTTTATGATGGTGGAGACGGCTAAAGGCAGCAGCCTGATCATAATTCTCTGTAGTGTAGAAGCCAGGGCCGAAGTCCAGGTAGCAACTGCCCCTAAGAAGACGAACGCCATTCGCCGTAATATCTTGGGCAGAAGTCTTGCAAGTTCCATGATATAGAATGGCAGGAGCGTTGGTCCATTGCGGTATAGAGGGGCCAATCGTACCTTTGCGGGACATCTTCCAAGTCCAGGGCGCTATCGCGCCAGTTTGGGGTGGATGGCGCCTCACGAATAGCAAAGCCCTTGAACAGGGTCTTTCCAATCCACGGAAACCTATTTCAAGCTATCCTATCTGAGGTATTTTGGCAAGGTTGACCGGGAGGGATGTTTTTGTTAGTTGCCTAAGTCAAAGGGGGGCGGGAACTCCCACAGCCGCCGCTGTTCGTCCCACGACTCCGGCACGTTCTGGAGCATGCGGTTGACCGAGAAGCCGCGCGGCTGACGGCCGTCGAGGATGGCGGCGATGATGTCGGGGGCGAGACAGGTCAGGGGCCAAAGTCTGGCCACATAGGAGATCGAAACCTTTTCCTGCTCTGCGAGGTCGGTCACCGACTTGGCTTGGCCCGACTCGATACGGCGGCGCCAACGATGGGCTTTCACCAGAATCTTGACCAGCGTTTCGTCGATGGCGACCGGTGGCACCACGGTTTGCGGGGCGCCTTCCGGGGTGATGATCAGCTTGCGGCCGCCCCGGCGCTTGAACTCGACCGGAATCCGGATGATCAGGGTGCCGACCTCGGCGGTGGTGGTCATGCTGCGGCTCCTTGCAACTCGGTAGCGACGCTACGGAGACCGGCGGCGCGCAGGTGAACCTCGAAGCCCTCGGTGGTGACGCCGACCTGTTCGACCAGCAGGTGCAGCAGCCGCTGCTGTTCGGTCGGAAACAGGCTGTCCCAGACGGTGTCGAGGCTGGCCAGGGCGTCGACGATCTCGCGCTCGGTGGCGACGGCACCGGGTTCGGCGCTGTCGGCGGTGGCGGCCAGGGTGCGGGCGGCGATTTCGGGGCTACGCAGCAGGTGGCGAACCTGGGCCAGCACCAGCGCCTCGGCTTCGCCGGCCGCCAGGGAACGCACCGGGCAAGTCGTGTGGCCCTGTTTGATCGCGGTCATGCAGGTATAGTATCGATAGAGCCGTCCGCGCCGCCTGGTGTGGGAAGGCGTCATCGCCGAACCACAGGCGGTGCAGCGCAACAGCCCCTTCAGTGGCGCGGGGGTGTCGGCGCGGGTGGCGTTGCCGCGACGGCGACTGTTCTCGGCCAGGATGGTTTGGACTCGCTCCCAGGTGGCGCCATCGATCAGCGCCTGATGTTCGCCCGGGTGCGAAACGCCCTTGTGAACGGCCTCACCGAGATACAGGCGATTGTTCAGGAGCTTGTACACGAAGCCCTTGTCGATTCGACTGCCCTGGCGCTCGTTGCCGTCCTGGGTGGTCCAAGACTTGGTCCGGTGGCCGGCGGCGGCCAGTTCCTCGACCAGCCGGGTGGCGGAACCGAGTTCGAGAAAGCGGCGAAATATCAGACGGACCAGATCGGCCTCGGCGTCGTTGACCACCAGCTTGCGATTGACCACGTCATAGCCCAGCGGCGGGATGCCGCCCATCCACAAGCCGCGCTTGCGAGAGGCAGCGAATTTGTCCCGGATGCGCTCGCCGGTCAGTTCGCGCTCGTACTGGGCGAAGCTCAGGAGCACATTCAGGGTCAATCGGCCCATGCTGGTCGTGGTGTTGAACGACTGGGTGACGCTGACGAAGGTGACGCTGTGGGTGTCGAACAGCTCGACCAGCTTGGCGAAATCGGTCAGGGCACGGGTCAAACGATCAACCTTGTAAACCACGACACAATCAATCAGGCCGCGCTCGATATCGGCCAGGAGGCGTTTCAAGGCGGGCCGTTCCATGTTGCCGCCGGAGAAGCCGCCATCTTCGTAGCGGTCGCCAACCGCGAGCCAGCCCTCGTGCTTCTGGCTCTGGATGTAGGACAGGCCGGCGTCGCGCTGGGCATCGAGCGAATTAAAATCCTGTTCCAGGCCCTCTTCGCTGCTCTTGCGGCAATAGACGGCGC
>JBAWVF010000303.1:0-3362 GCA_037147415.1 Rhodospirillaceae bacterium
TGAGCCGGCACGCCACCCGGGTCGCCTTGGCGGCGGGGTTCTTGATCGCCTGGGCTTCGTCAAGCACGATCAGATGCCATTCGGCTTGTTCCAGCACCTCGGCATCGCGGGTCAGCAACGGATAGGTGGTGATCACCAAGTCGGCACTCAGGGCCTCACTCATGCGGTCGGCCCGCCCCGCCCCGTGCAGCGCCACCACGCGCAGGTCCGGCGCAAAGCGGGCGGCCTCGCTGCGCCAGTTGGGCACCAGACTGGTCGGACAAATCACCAGCGCCGGGCGGTCGAGCCGACCGGCCAGCTTTTCAACCAGGATGTGGGCCAGCGTCTGCACGGTCTTGCCCAGCCCCATGTCGTCGGCCAGAATGCCGCTCAACTCAAAGTCGCGCAAAAACTGCAACCAGTCCAGTCCGTGACGCTGATATGGTCGCAGTTCCACGGTAAAGCCGGCTGGCGGCGGCACCGGTTGCACGCCCCTGAAATCACGCAGCCGCCGGGTCAGCGCCAGCAAGCGCTCGGGGCCGAACCAACGCACTTGAAGCGCCGCTTCCAGTTGCGCCAAAGCGGCAGCCTGCCCGACGCTGACCTTGATCCGGCCATCGGCGCTGAGATTGCCGGCCTCGTGCAGTTCCACCAGCGTGTTGAGGATGGCGCGAGTCCGCTCCAGCGGCAGCCCGAGCGCCCGGCCATCGGCCAAGCGGACAAAGACGGTACCATTCACCGCAAGCTGATCGATGGCGCCGGGCGCGCTCGGATCTTTGAGCCGCCCAAGCGCCTGGACCAGCAAGGGCAGCAACGCCACCCGCTCTCCCTCGACCTCGATGCCGAGATCAAGTGAGAACCAGTCGCTGACGCCGGTGTCAGCCGCGTCGATGTCGGCGCGCCAGTCAAGCCCACCATCAACCACCCGATGGCGGAAATCCTCCGCCGTCTCGATCCGCCAACCCGCTTCCCGCAACACGGGCAGGGTACGGTGCACGAAAGCGAGCCAGTGCGAATCCGGATCGGAATCGGCGTTAAAGCTCCAGACGGCACCGCCGCCACCGTCCCCGTCATCGTCGAGCGCAAAAAAACCGGCTTCATTCAATCGGCGAAAGGCGGCTTCCTCCTGCGCCATATTTCGCCCGATGATGAAAATCCGGTTGCCTTCGACCAGACGCGGCCGTTTCTGCGCGCTTGCCGGGTCAATTTCGACCCGGTTATAGAGGAAGGATAGCACGGCGATCTCGCGCTCATTGGCCGAGGCGGGATCAGCCATTAGCTTCAGGCGTGGCACCGGTTTGGCTTTGATCACCTCCTCAATGAATTTCTTATGCGGCTGCGGCAGATTGAGAGCGGCGAGCGGGCCATCGAAGGCTTCGCGCACCGCCTCACGGTGGCCCTTGCCGAGCGGCGGGCCTTCGAACAGGGTGGCCACGATCTCGGGAGGAAGGCCAAGGTCCAGCGGTCCGGCCTCGCCCCTTGCAGGATCAAGGTAGAACGGCAGCACGCTGCTGAAAACCACGACAGCGGGATCCTCGACCGTTGCCACCAGGATCTGCCCGCCCGAGTATGGCACCCATTGCAAACGGCCGGGACGGATCGGGCCACAGCGTAACAACGGGCCGTTGCGGTCCCGCCAGTAACAGCGGCCGGTAGCCAGAGCACTGAACAACGCCGCTGCCGCCAGGGCACGCCCCTCGACGATCGGCCGGAGCTTTCGCGAGAACAGTTCCCGGGTCGCATCAAGGACGACGCGATCGTCCGCAGTGAAATTCTCAGGAAGCCCCGAAGCGTACTGCCACGCCAAAAACACTCGATCCCGTCCCAGCCTCCCGGATTTGAGCACCCGGGCCAGTTGCACCTGCAAAGTCGGGCGCAAGCGCCCCCCGGTTTCGGTCGTCCCCAGAAAATGCAGGGCGGTGTCTTTGCCCGCGACCATCTGGTTCACCGGCCGTCCCGGCTCGGGCGGCCACTCAGCCAGAACCTTATCCCGGTCAGGTCGCTCGGCGGCCCGGTCTATTAACCGCTCCAGCCAGCCGTCGACCGGATGCGGTTCCGGGACAGGCGGCTCCGGGACAGGCGGTTCCGGGACAGGCGAAGGACGCGGTTGAACTAATTTTTGCGGCTGAACAACCGGGCCAGTGCGAGAGGATTTGGCCGCGAGGCTGGCATACAAAACTGCGGCAACATGAGAACAGCGCACCCCCCGGCAGGTACACTGAGCTTGAAGATTATACTCATCATTGATTCTGGATACCGTCGCCCACAGTTCAAATTGTCGGTTGCGCTGATCACGGACAGTTCCCACAATGGTGCCATTGGGCATCTGCTGAAAAGATTTGACCAACCCGTTGCGCCAGTAGAACAATCCTTCGTTCAGCGAATCCTCGGGCAACAGCTCGACCAACACCAATTTGGTTAGTTCCGGAGCACGATTCATTTCCAGCCTTGGCGGCGCTGCCGGCGGCGGCGACGGAGCGGCGCCTCCTCCCGACTCCTTGGCCGCCAGCCATTCTCCTAGAGTCATCCCGTGCTTTGCCGCACGCTTCTCTTCATATGCGCGTTGTGATGCCGACATCGTCATCGCCGGTCGCCCTTCTTACCGTCTTCCGCCGGTGCCTTACCACAGGTGCATCAAAATATGGGAGATTATTGATACCCGAGCACAAGCTCATGTATCAATTTTCCGATGGCCGGAATCAGAGAAAGTCGGGGGTAAATGATGACGCCACGAAAGACCCTGGCAAAAGTGCCCGCCCATAGCTGGGCATTCAAGGCTCGGTTTCGGAGCGGCGCCTATTCCTGGCGCGGTTCCGACCTCGCAGCCAAACGGCTCAAAGAGGCAGTTAGTGAAATCAAGAAGGTCGCCAAGTCCGAGCCCTTGGTTGCCGCCGAAGGAGTGATTGCCCTTTTCGCGAGGATTTGGCCGGCTTTCCAAGACATCGACACATCCTCGGGAAGACTTGGTGGCGCCGTCAACAAGACTGTCAACACGCTCATTCCAATCCTCATCGATGCACCGGCGCCGCCTGAACTGCGGGAAACGTGGCTGGAGCAGCTCTTCCAAGCCGTGATGGATGATGGCGTCCAGTATCTCTGGGAAGTCGAGGAACGATGGGGCGAAATCGCGGTCTATCCCGAGCTCTTGAACAAGTATGCGGACAGTATGCTTTCCCTTCTTCGGCTTGCATGGACCGATAAACGTCCTGGGGGCTATGTCAGAGGATCAAGTATTTGCCTTTCATGTCTGCTGGAAGTCGGGCGATACAACGACCTCTACGAAGTCCTGGCCCTGGATAAATCGAAACACTGGGGCGATCAGCGCTATGCCGCCGAAGCACTGGTTCGACAGGGGCGCATCGATGCCGCCGTGGCCTTCGCTG
>JBAWVF010000304.1:0-3346 GCA_037147415.1 Rhodospirillaceae bacterium
GCCGGGCCAGATCGTCATTGGCCGCCAGCATCCGGCCCTCGAACCGGTCGAGCGCTTCGCCGGCCGTGGCCAAAGCCTCTACCAACGGCGAGACATCCGCCTCAATCCGCGCACCGAGTTTGACGGTCATGACTCAGTCTCCTCCGGAACAGCGGATTGCGCCACCGCCGCCCACAGTCCCGACTCGATGAAGGGCAGCAGCAATGCCACCGCCCGGACGTCGTAGCCGAGCAGCCCGGCTTGGTTCAGAGCGAGCGCGCGGTCGATCACGGGCGCCACCAGCCGGCCGATTACGGTCAGGGTGAGCGCCCGGGTCGCCACATCCCAAGCCTGCCAGCCCTCGATCGTTTGGGGCTGGTTGCTTATGGACGGGCAGCGGTTGCCGCAGTCGTGACCGCTATCCCTGCATCTTCCGCAATAACCGGCGCCGCCACCGTAGACCCACCCGGCGCGGCGCCGCAGGCGTTTCCCTCGGCGGCCAAGCGTTCAAGCGGACCGTAGATCAGGCGCAAAAAGACGGTGGCGATGTCCGGAATGTCCATCAGCATGGCCGTGTTCTCGGCAGTAACCGGAGCCGGGCTGCCGTCAGCGAGCACCACGCCCGACCATTCCAGTACGGTCAATCCCGCAAGCAAGCGGGCGAGCGCCGCCTTGGCTTGCCCGAGACGCCAGGGCTCCTTGGCGGCGGCCGGTGGAACGGTTTGACCCCGTTCTCGTAAATCGGCGGCAGCGCTGGCGCGAGCTGCGGCGTCGATGGCGGTATCGAGCGGCCGGACCAATGTCCGCACACCGTGCGGCAAGGTCAGCCAATGAGGTTCGCGCGGCAAATCAAGCCGAATCATGGCGTGGTCTCCAAAACTATGGTGAAGAGGATCGATCAGGCGTAGTTGATGATGCCGGCCCCGACGGGTGCGGCGCCTGAAAGGCAGAGCCGATGTTTTCAGTTGGGCAGGAGGATATCGTCGCGGTCCGCCGCGCCTTCATGGCCGGAGGGCGTGACCGCGCTTTGGTCGAACTAAAACGTCGCTATATGGCGCTGAACGACACGACCGCTCCGGACGTGCTCGACCGCATGCTGGAAATACCGGTTAACCAGCCGAGCCCTAAAAAGAAAACCCGCGATCAAGCATAAGATTCGATGTCATTCTTTAAAGTCACGGTGACGAAGGCGCCCGAAGCCGGCTTGGCCGCTTGCCAGTTGTATTTGGCTTCGATACCACCGGGACCGCTGATCGGATTCTTGGCTTTCGGCAAGTACACGGCCGGCAAATCGATCATCAGCGACTTGTCGGTGTCGATGATCCAGCCGAGCGACAGGGTCACCGGCGTGCCCGAACTGGCGGCGTCAAGAAGGACCGTGTCGGCAAAGCGAACGCTGATCTGACCGGTGCAGGCGGCAACCCCGAGATCGCAGCCATCGATCTTGCCATCATCGCGAATGGTCCGCACAGCGCTGAGCTTGTTGGCATAGGTCAGCTCACCGCCGGTCACGTTGCCGAGCGCGACTCCGTCCTTCCGGACCACGCCCATCGACTGCTGGAACCGGCGCAAGACGCGGCTGGTCGGGGTACCGCCGCCGGTCGTCGCCGCGTTGGCCTCACCTTGAGCGATCACGGCGACCGTGGCGTTGGCCTTGCCGCTGGTCGCCCACGGAAACTTGATGCTATCGACCATGCAGCCGGTGTTGAGAAAATACCGGGGCACGTCCGGCATGCCGACTTCGAGCGCCAGCGAGGGCAGCGCGGTGGCACCGCTGGTGAAGACGTGGCTGAAGGCCGGCGCGGTGCCGGTGGTGGTCGGCAGCCCGAACAAGCCTTTCAGCCACAGGCCGATATCGCGGAGATCGACCGGGACCACGACATTGCCTTGGGCGGTGACCACCCCGCGCGAAGGCTCGGGCGGATCGCGACCCAGCCCGAGCACGTCGTTGGCTTCCAGCGGTTGCTCCGAACCCAGATCGCAACTGATAAAGGGCAGCCGGGCGTAATTGCCCGTCGGGGCGGTGCCGTAAGTGGCTTCAAATTTTCCGAGCAGCTGTGCGTTTGCTCCGATGGCGCGGCTCATGATGAAACTCCCTTATATAAGGTGTGGGATCAGCCCAACGGATCGGTCGTGCTGTAGCTGAGGGTGACGATCACGGTCGCGGCCCGGATCGGGGCGCCGCCATTCACCGGCAGTTCTTCGACCGAAGGCGCGTCCCAGGCCATCCAGTCGCAAGTGCCGCCGAGCGTTCGGTCGGTCGCCAGCGCGGTCCCGATCGCGCGCAACAGCCCGTCAAGCGCAATGGCGCGGGCCGGCGGTTGCCCGGCCTGAACGATCACTTCCAGCCGGGCCGCGTGCTCGTAACAGTAAGTGAGTGGCGACAGGATCATTTCAGGCTTGCCGGGATCGCCGTCCCTGAGAATAATCAGCCCGCCCTGCGACACCCGTTCGGGGATGGCGCTTTCCCGTTCGACCGTGGCACCGGGCACGGTGGTCAAGATGGCAAGCAATGCCTGCAGCACGGATTCACGACGGCTGGGCATGGGATGGGCTCCGGTTTTTCTTACGGATGGCGATCAGGTATTTTGGCTGAACTGCCGTTCGATCATCCCCGGAAACTCGGCTTCGATTGCGGCAAGCGCTCCGGCGATATCGAGGCGTTTCGATAAGGTCACCTGCGGCACCAACACGAACATCAGCACCGGTTGCGCGCTCCGGCCTTGAGCAAGGCGGCGCTCGGTTGCTTGGCAGAACCCGCGTCCGGAGCGGGCGGCGACCAACTGATCCATCACCAGATAGCCGACCCGGCCGCCGGGCGGCAGGATGGTACGGAGATCGCGATTGAACAGGGCTTCGACCTCGACCGGAGTCATCAAGCGGCGCGGATGCCCGCCGGGCGCCTTCGTGCCTCTGGCCCGCGGCGGGACATTATTGGTCGGAATCGCCAACCAGCTGCTACCGTTGTGGGCAATAATCGTTGCCCCGTCATCGAAGCCCTGAATAATCAAAGGAGCCGCTGTCCAAACAGCGCCCGAAACGATGCTGTCGGTCGGCGGATTGAGTTTACTGCGCCACGTATTCGCCAGCCGTGACCCGAGCCCGGCCGCAACGACTTGGCTCCGCAGCTTTTCTTGAAGGGAGGTTGTGGCTTCGGCCACCGCGTCGCTTGCCGCCGTGATCAAGGCTTTGCCTTCCTGGCGTAGCAGAGCTGCGGCATTGCCGCCGAGGGTCAAGGTGACGCGCATAGATAAAATCCGAGAATAGAACGACCGGCCCCGTTGCCGAGGCCGGTCGTTCCGAGGATCAGCTGAGCTTGATCGGGCGCTGGATGCTGATTTCCAGCTTCTGCGGCGCGATCGCCCGA
>JBAWVF010000305.1:0-3309 GCA_037147415.1 Rhodospirillaceae bacterium
GGCGAAATACGGAATAGGTGGAGCCGTCGAAGAAGCGGGCGACGGCTCCGGCCTCTTTCATGATCAGCATGCCGGCGGCATGGTCCCAGGGCAGCGACATTGAAGAAAACTTGAAGTCCCTGGTGGCTTCGGCCATGCGAAAATAGTCGATGCCGCCGCAACCGGTATTGCTGATGCAGCCGACGGCTTTGGACTCACCCAACAATTTTGCGGAATAGCTGCGGCCGGGCGCATTGCCGTACGCCGATCCGCTAAGGTCGCCGAGCGGGCGACCGCCGGTGATCTGCAATTGCCGGTCGCCATCCCGTGCGCCGCCGCCGAGCGTGGCATGGATGGTCCGGTTATTGACCGGGTCGTGAATCCAGCCGGCTTTGGTCACGCCGGCTTCGACCAGGGCGACGATCACGGTGAACTCGGCGCTGCCCTTGGCAAAGTTGGACGTGCCGTCAACCGGGTCGATCACCCAGACCGGAGCCGGCCGGTGCAACCGTTCCAACACGGTGGCGTCGCGGGCGACCGCTTCCTCGCCACAAACGAGGCTGCCGGGCAGTGCCTCGGTCAGCAAGCGCGTCAGCATCTCCTCGCACTCGGTATCGGCGACGGTTACGAAGTCGCCGGGCTTTTTCTCGCGGATTTGCTCGGGCGCAAGGGTACGGAAGCGGGGCAGCACGACGGCTTCGGTGGCGTGACGAATCAGGGCGGCGATGGGGCGAGGGTCGATCATGGCAGGCGGCTCCGTTCCGGCGAGTTGCTGTTGTACCGCCTTGCCGCCCCGGTGAAAAGCCGCATCGACAGGGGCGCGCCATCGTCCTATCTTATAGCGGGTAAGGTGAAGCTGGGGGAGTGTGCCGATGTATCGCGATAATTCGCTGATGCCCAAAGAGGCGGTGCGTTTGACCGTGCTCGGCTCGCTGGTTCAGGGCGGGCCATTGCGCTATGGCGACCTGGCCGCGGCGGTGCGGCATTTTACCGGGCGGATTGTCGGCCCGTCGCTTGATTTGATGGGCACCTCGCTGGAGATGCTGCGTTGCGAGGGGTTGGTTGAGGCGCTCGACGGCACCGGCATGGAAGATAATGCGTTGCTCGGGTTGACTGCGGCCGGGCACGCGGCTTTTCGGACGTTAATGCGGGCAACGGTGCGGGCGCCGTCTTCGGACGATCTCAACAAACTGGTGGTGACGCTGAAGCTGCGCTTTTTGCATCTGATCGAACCGGCGGAACAATGTGAACAGGTTGAGGCGCTGACCGGACTTTATGAGATGGAGTTGGCCCGTCTGCGCGACCTCAAAGCCCGCCATAGCGGCGATCCCGGTTTGCTCGGCGCTTGGCTCGACCATGACATGGCGATGGTCGAGGCGCGTTTGGCTTGGTTCAGCGGCCTGTTAACCCGATTGCCCTATTGATCGATAGCGCCGTTAAAAAGTCGGATACGAACCTTATCGCTTCGTGTAAACTAAGCCTAGCTCACTCGTTCGGGACTGCTCCTTCATGGCCATTATCAAAAACACCGAAGAAGATTTTGAGAATCGTCTGCGCGTTGAATTCATCGATGAATCACGCGATCGATTGCAAAAGATGTATGAAGCGCTTGGTCGCGTCGCTAAAAAGCAGATACGAGAGACCGAAGTAATCGCTCTACTACGTAGCGAAGCCCATAACTTCAAGGGCGTCGGGACCGCATTCGGTTATCCCGCGGTTAGTTTGGTTGCGCATCGGATGGAAGACTATATGGTCGGTCTTACCAATCTGAGCGAGCGCAATATTAGCGATGCTCATATTTTTCTGGACCGCGCATCCCAGTTGATCGATCGAACCGAACAGCCGGAGCTGGCGGAGACCAATCAAATATTGCGCGCGCTACCGACGCGCTATGTCTTTGAAGTCAAGGACGTCGAGGTTCGCAACGTCGAAATCATGGTGGTTACGCCGGCCAAGGTGGTGGCGAAGAAGGTTGGCACGGAACTGGCCGCTTGCGGATTTCGGCCGGTTACGGTTCACGATCCTATCGAGTCGATCAGCTTGGCGGTGCGGGTTCCGCCCGATATGCTGATTGCGTCGATGGTGATGGATGGTCTGAGTGGCCTGGACTTGATTCGCGGTCTGCGTGCCATGTCGGTTACACGCAAGGTCAAGATGGCCTTGCTGACCAGCCTCGACCTCGATAGTGCGGCGCTGAAAGAAATACCCGAAGGGGTTGGTGTCATTCGGCTCGGCCCGAAATTCTCCGAAGATGTTGCCGCGTTGATTACCAAGTTCAACCTGGGTTGAGTTCATCCTGGGCTGAATGTCGGTCAGTCGAGTGCACCCTGGTAGACGGTGCGCACCGCCTCGATCCGGTTACGCACATTGAGTTTTGCGTAGCCGCGACGCAGGTGGAGTTTCACCGTCACTTCCTCTATTCCGAGTTCGCGCGCAATTTGCTTATTGGCTTTGCCCGTGGCGAGGGTGCGGAGCACCTCGATTTCCCGTCGGGTCAGCCCATATTTCTGGCGCCCCGGCGGATATGCCGGATTGGTAACCGGCGAGGAGGTTTGCCAGGATTGTTCAACCAGGAAATCAGGCAGAAAGCGCCCGCCCTCGGTCATCATCAGGCGGATGGCGTGGTAAATGGCGCTGGCGCCCATTGATTTCGGAATAAAGCCGTGACAGCCGCAGTTCAGGACGTCACGCGCGAGCTGACCGTCAGCCTGGCCCGAAATTATCGCAAGACGATGACCGGGATGGCGGGCGATCAGTGTGCTTAAGCTTTCAATGCTGCCCAATCCCGGCATACCAAAATCAATCAAAACAAGATCGGGCGTCAGTCCCTGGTCAAGCGCGGTTTCCAATGTATTAATATCGACGAATCCGGTGACTTCGGCGGCGGGTTCCAAGACGCAGAACACACCTTTTATCGACTCCAGAATAAGAGGGTGATCGTCGGCGACAAACAGGCGGACCTTAGTAAACGAAGCAAATTCAGAGTGTGCCGAGTTCTCCTGTCTATCCAGCAAAGCAATACCTCCACGGTCGGTTCGTCCCGTTAAATAATGATGTGAGTGGGATTCGGTCTTTGTATATGTGTTCGCGGGTTCCATTGCATTTGTATCCATCAATTGTTTCAGGTCACTCCGGTTTCAGTGCTTGGCGCCGATTCCTATCATAAGGCATGACCATGAGTGCGAGCAGGCAAAGGCCACCAAACGGCCGGTCGACTTAAATTCAATGAACTGTATCACAATTTTACGTTTTGGAGATATACACAAAAGGCTAGTATGTGAGCTAGATCTCCGGGCATTAGTTTAGGGTATCCTATCCTTAAGGGTACTA
>JBAWVF010000306.1:0-3281 GCA_037147415.1 Rhodospirillaceae bacterium
ATTTCCGTAGACCACCAGTTTCTCAATCTCGCTGCAACCCAACCTCATGGTATCTTTAGCCATGACCCTGTTGCGGCGGATTGCCGGAGCCCTGGTGCCGAGCCGGCCGCGGATTACCGCGATGGTGGGCGGGATCGAGGCCGGGGCGCTCGGGCGGCGCTTGTCGACCTTCGTGCCGGCGAGCTATCACATTAATACGCTGATCGCGGCGTCGGGACCGACGGTGACGGCGCGGGCGCGCTACCTCGTGCGTAACAACGGCTTCGCCCTGTCGGCGGCCGAGAGTTTCGCCGGCAACGCGGTCGGCGATGGCATCAAGCCATCGTCGCTGATCAAAGACGCCGCGATCAAGGAGCGGATTCAACAGGCATGGCTGCGCTGGACCGATGAAAGTGACGCCGAGGATTTAAGCGATCTCTACGGTCAGATGCGCCGGGTCGCCCGCGAGTTGTTCATTGCCGGAGAAGTGTTCATCCGGTTCCGGCCGCGTCGGCCTTCGGACGGGCTGTCGGTGCCGTTGCAGTTGCAGATGCTGCCCTCCGAGCAACTGGCGGTCACGCTCAATCAACCCGCACCCGGCGGCAACCTGATCAGCCTCGGAATCGAGGTCAATCCGATCGGCCAACGGGTGGCGTACTGGTTCTGGCGCAACCATCCGGGCGACATCACCGAGCGCAGTTTCACCGGCGGCGTGCCGGTGCGGGTGCCGGCCTCCGAAGTGCTCCATATCTATGACGCGGTCGAGGGCGGGCAAAAACGCGGCTTGTCCCGGCTGGCCCCGGCGATCGTCAAACTTTGGCTGTTGGACCTCTATGATGACGCCGAATTGGACCGCAAGAAGGTCGCGGCGCTGTTTGCCGGTTTCGTCACAAGGCCCGACGCCGATGGCACTCTGATCGGCGAAGGGGCGCCTGACGCGGGTGGCGCTGCGGTCGCCGGTCTGCAACCCGGAACGTTACAAGTCTTGCTGCCCGGCGAGGACATCAAGTTTTCCAGCCCGGCCGATGTCGGCGGCAACTACAAAGACTTTCAGTTCCAGATGCTGCTGTCGATCTGTGCCGCCGTGGGCGTGCCTTACCAGAACGTCACCGGCGACATGACCCGGGTCAATTACAGCAGCAGCCGCACCGCCTTGTTGGAGTTCCGGCGCCGGATTCAGGCGTTTCAGCACTCTGTTCTGGTCTACCAGCTGTGCCGGCCGATCTGGCAGCGCTGGTTGACGACGGCGGTCCTGTCGGGCGCGCTCAATCTGCCGGGGTTCAGCCGTGATCCCGCGCTCTATGCCGCGGTGCGCTGGATTCCGCCGCGCTGGGAATGGGTCGATCCGCTGAAGGACATCAAAGCCGAGCAGGAAGCGGTCGCCTCCGGCTTCAAGGCCCGCTCCGACGTGGTCGAGGCCATGGGCTACGACCCCGAAGAAGTTGATGCCCGGATCGCCGCCGATCGCGAGCGGGAAAAGCGCCTGGGGCTAAGCTTTCCGGTCACTACCCCGACCCGAGGCATGGTGTTCGAAGACGGCAGCCAATCGCCCCCATCCGCCGAGCCGCCGCACAACTGACCGTAACGGGGTTATCCCATGTCTCTTCTCGACCTGCCGCACCTCGGCGGGCTGGTGTTCGGCACGCCGCTGATGATCGCCCGGCCCAAGCTCGACACCATCCTGCAAGTTCTGTCGTTGCGTTTGCAGGGGAATGGTTCTGATACCGGCGTTTCGTCAGACCAAGCGTTTCCGGTGACCGCAAACGGGATCGCGGTGATTCCGGTCTTGGGCACCCTGGCCAACCGGACCTTCGGCTTGGCCGCCATGAGCGGGCTGGCCTCCTATGTTCGGCTCGGCGAGCAGCTCGATTTGGCGGCGGCCGATCCGCAGGTCAAGGGCATTTTGCTCGACCTTGATTCCAACGGTGGGCAGGCCGGCGGGGTGTTCGACCTTGCCGACCGGGTGCTGGCCTTGAGGGGCGTCAAGCCGGTCTATGCCATCGCCGACGAGGCTTGTCTCAGTGCGGCATACGCTTTGGCCTGCGGCGCCGAGCGCCTTTACGTCACCCAAACCGGGGCGGTCGGATCGATCGGCGTCGTTGCCCTGCACGCCGACCAGTCGGGCGCCGACGAGAAGGCCGGGGTCCGCTACGACACCATTACCGCCGGAGACCGCAAAACCGACGGTAACCCGCATGCGCCCTTGAGCGATGAAGCGAGAGCGGCGCTCCAGGCCGAAGTCGATCGCCTCTACGGCTTGTTCGTCGGCCGGGTCGCCAGTGCCCGGGGCTTGTCCGAAGCGCAAGTCCGCGACCAGCAGGCCGGGGTGTTTTTCGGTGGCAATGCCGTGGCCGCCGGGCTCGCCGATCAGGTCGGCACCTTTGCTTCCGCTCTTAACGATCTTTCCAGCCGCCTCGCCTCGCGTCGGGGCGGCGTCACCATGCTTTCAGCACAGAAAGGACCAACCGCCATGTCCGATACCCCACCGGTCGGAGCCACCGCTCCTGCCACCAATCCACCGGCTGCCCCTGAAACTACCCTGCGCGAGCAGCTCGCGGCCGAGATCACTGCCAAAATCTCCGGCCCCGGGGCCGAAGACCCGCAGGCTCTGGCGACCCGTCTCCGGGCCGAGGCCGCCGAGATTCTGGACCTCTGCCAGTTGGCCGGGCAACCGGGCTTGGCCGCCGGCTTCATCCGCCAGGGCCTGTCGCCCGCCGCCGTCAGGAAGGCGTTGTTGACCGGCCGGGCTGAACAGTTCGAAGCGGCACCGACCGTGCCGCTCACACCCGGCGCCGTCGTCAACGAGAGCCCGCTGATTGCCGCGATCAAGGCGACCTATCGCAGGGAGAATTAAGCCATGGCTTTCGTCACCGAACCGCCCCGGCTTTCGCACCTGCTTAAAATGGAGGAAGACCCCAGCTATTGCCGGGAAGAAGTCACCGTGCTCGCCGGCAGTGGTTCCGACCGGGAACTCCAGATCGGCACCGTGCTCGGCCGTATCACCGCTTCGGGCAAGGTGGTCGGGCTCAATCTCGCCGCCAGCGACGGCTCGCAGACCGTTTGGGGCGTGCTGATTTCCAACACGACGGCGCCCGACGGGCTTGATGCCACCGGCGTCGCCCTGGTGCGCGGGCCGGCGATCGTCTCCGACGCCGCGCTGATTTATCCGGCCGGAGCCACCGCGCCTCAAAAGACCACCATCAACAGCGCGCTGATCATGCTCGGGATCATCGTCAGGCAAGGAGTGTAAAATCCATGGTCACCGTGCCCAATCTGTTCGGTCCGGGTTATGATCTCGCGAC
>JBAWVF010000307.1:0-3273 GCA_037147415.1 Rhodospirillaceae bacterium
CCCACCGTCTCCTGCGGATGCTCGGGGTGGACATCTCGACCGGCCAAATCGAGGCACTGCTCAATCACAAGACGGCCGACCTGCGGGTCGAGAGCGTGGACGTGCTGCGAGCCGGTCTTCAGGCGTCGCCCTACATTTCGACTGATGATACCGGTGCCCGTCATGCGGGGCGGAACGCCGTCTGCACGGAGATCGGCGGCCAGTTCTTCACGGTGTTCGTCACCACGTTCTCCAAAAGCCGCATCAATTTCCTGGAATTGCTGCGCGGGGGCTACAAGGATTACCGGATTAACGCAGCAGCTCTTGCGTACCTGGAGGACAAGAGAGGGACGCCGGAGTTGATCGGGCGGGTGGCCGGCGGCGGCGAGGCCCATTTCGCGGACGATGCCGTTTTTTCGGCGCATCTCGCCGGCCTGGGCATCACCAGTGTGAGCCATGTGCGTCTGGTGACCGAAGCCGCCCTGGCCGGCAGCATCGCCGCGCATGAATTTCTCAAGGACGCCGTGATCCTGAGCGACGGAGCACCCCAGTTCGACATCTTCCTGCACGCCCTATGTTGGGTCCATGCCGAGCGCCACATCCACTGCCTGCATTGCTTCAGCGACGAGCAAACCCGCAAGGTGGAACGCATGCGCTCACTGGTCTGGGCCTATTACGCGGACCTGAAACGATACCAAGCGGCTCCGACCGCACAGCGCGCGACCACCTTGAGCCGTCGGTTCGACCGTATATTCAATCGTAGAACCGGGTTCCCCGAACTCGATCAGGTGCTGGAGCGGCTCCTGCTCGACAAAGATGACCTTCTGCGGGTTCTCGATCGGCCTGACATCCCGCTGAACACAAACACGGACGAGAGTCAGATTCGCTCATTCGTAACCAAACGCAAGGTCAGCGGCGGCACCAGAAGCGATACAGGGCGACACACAAGGGACGCGGTTCTCGGGTTGCTCAAAACATGCTCAAAACTGGGAATATCGTTCTGGGATTACCTCGGAGATCGGTTCGGAATCACTCCAGGAACAGTGCCTCCCCTCGGAGATATCATTCGAAGTCGCATTGAAGAACATAAACGCACGATACTCTCCCCTGTGCCAGCGTAACTATGCTGCCTGTGCAGTGGCAGGAATCTGCCATGCTTTATTGACAAGTTCCCTACAAACGTCAGTCCGTAATCGATGCCGCCTATTGTCGCCAGAACACACTTCTAGAGTGAGGCGCGACTTACTTTACGAATATCTCGTTTGCGGGGTGAGCGGAATGTGACAAAGTCAAAGTAAGTTCCGATTTCGATCATGTTTACCTCACGATCTGTCAACCTCTCTGATTGAGGCCCCGTCATGAGCGCAGCTAGGCCGGGCGATGCTCGGCAACCACGCGGCCATTCGTGAACTCGAGGACCGCAAGGAGACCCTGCAACAGCCGGGTCGGGCTAGGCGGACAGCCTGGGATCGTCAAGTCAACCGGGATCACCGCACCAACGCCACCGACCACACCGGCTCCCCCACAGAACACCCCGCCATCGCAGCCGCAGTCGCCGACCGCCACCACCCGCTTGGGGGCTGGCGTCGCCGCCCAGGTCCGTTCCAGGGCGGTGCGCATTTGGGTGGTTACAGGGCCAGTTACGAGCAGGACATCGGCGTGACGCGGAGATGCCGTAAAGCGCAGGCCGAAACGTTCCAGATCATAGTAAACGTTGTTCAGGGCATGGATTTCCAGTTCGCAGCCATTGCAGGAACCGGCATCGACTTGGCGAATAGTGAGACCCCGGCCCAGGCGTTGATGGGCGACCTCCTGGACACGCTTGGCAAGCGCGCTAAGATCGCACGCCATCAAGGGTGGCGCGGCTTCGGTTACCGGCCCGCCAAGAACAGCCGTCAGAAGATGGGTCAGCATACAGTTCCTCCCGATACCCTCAATGGATAACCTTCACCTTGGTGTCACAAATCATGCCCGGCGTAAGAACAGTTGAAGGATTTATTGCACAGAGGAAAATCAGGAACGATGTTGCCCCGGATCGCCGCTTCCAGCAAAGGCCACTGGAACCAAGATGGGTCACGAGGGTGGCAGCGGATCACCCGTTCGCCGTCGGCGCTGAGACGCAGCCACACCATGACATCGCCGCGAAAGCCCTCGACCAGTGCCATGCCTTCCCGTTCCTCACCGGGAGTCGTCAGTGGCACCAGCACCGGACCCTTGGGCAGGCTGGCGATCAGGCGAATGATCAGGGCGAGGCTGGCCTTGACTTCATGAATGCGTATCCAGACCCGGGCGTTGACATCGCCGTCAACCAAAGTCGGCACCGAGAATTCATGGTCCGTGTAGGGCGGGTATCCGGGTTGGACGCGCGCATCGAAGACGCGTGAGGAAGCCCGGCCGATATACCCGCCGGCGGCGAATTGATGTGCCAGTGCGGCCGACACGTATCCGGTATCGACCGTGCGGTCCTGAAGCGAAACCTTATTATCATAAATGCGAACCAGTCGCGGGAAGCGTCGGCGCAGGCGGGTGACCAGAGACAGCAGCCTGATGGCGTGATCCTCGCTCAGGTCGTGGGCGACGCCGCCCGGCACGACCACGTCCATCATCAGCCGATGGCCGAACCCGGCCAGTGCGAAACGCAGGATGTCTTCGCGCAGTTCTCCACACTGTGCGTGCAGGAAGGAAAACGCGGCATCGTTGGCAATGGCGCCGATGTCGCCCAGATGGTTGGCGATCCGTTCCAGTTCGGCCATCACGCCGCGCAGATAACGGGCGCGCGGCGGCACCTCGGTTTCGAAGGCAGCTTCGACGGCACGGGCGAACGCCAAACCATAGGCGACCGTGCTATCACCGGAGACCCGCCCGACTAGGCTCGCCGCCCGCTCAAGACTGGCGCCGGCCAGAAGTTGTTCAATGCCCTTGTGGACATAGCCCAGCCGTTCTTCCAGACGGACCACGGTCTCACCGGAGCAAGTAAACCGGAAGTGGCCCGGTTCGATGATGCCGGCATGGACCGGCCCAACCGGGATCTGATGGAGGTTCCAGCCTTCAACTGGGAGGAATTGGTAGTCTTCCCCCCCCTGGGTTCCTGTAGCACTGGGCCTGTCGTGGTGGATCAGCCACGGGCGGTCATCGATCGCTCCGCTGGGAACCAAGCGATGAAGGTCGTGAATCGCGCGTTCCAGCCGGATTGCGCTCGGTCGCACGCGGCCCAAAGTCGGAAACGTGCGGTCTGGGCAATCCAGGCTTGCAACCGCGATCGAACCGCTCGCTGACTCGAAAAGGGCGACATGA